>NZ_CP040936.1:4054631-4392842 GCF_006352025.1 Hymenobacter sp. DG01 | reverse complement strand
CGGCTCCGCCGGTCCAACCAACTGTCCAAACAGAAAAAACAAGACACCAGAAGTCATAGGAAACGGTTGTGCGTAGCTACGGCCTGAAGAATCGAAAGCCGACCTATTGGCAGATGAGCTGACGGGTAATGACCTGTTCCTTCCCTCCAAAAAGCCGCAGCGTATAAACGCCTGCCGCCCAGCCCTGCGTATGCAGGAGTACCTCGGAGCGTGGGCTACCAGAAGTAGCATCCGAGGCCACCAGTTGCCCCAGGGTATTAAACACCTCTACCCGGCTGATGCCGGAGCCAACCCACCGGACGGTGCACCCACGGTTATCCACCGGGTTCGGAAATACTTCCACAGACGCCTCGCGGGAGGTAGCAGCGGCCGTTACCGTTCCGGTCACGCGCAGGGGTAGGGCCCGCGAATTGTTGGTTTCATCCGATTCGCTGATGCGGCTTCGTGGGTCCGCTATCAATAGCAGGTAATAGTTGCCGGGCACGGTAGAGGCCGGAATAGTGAGCATCGGCGCGGAGTGAATAGTACCGCCATTCGGGGGCAGGTTGATACCGCCCCCTATCAAGTCCAGAAAAATGTCGTTGCTGGCTGAGAATACAGTATCCGCCGACAAGTAGAACCCCACCTCGTAGGCTCCGCTGTCCCCAGCTCCCCGGTTCTGAATAAAAGTAAAAGCCCCGGTGCTGCCCCCTGTCGGCACCTCCCCGAACGACAGAGAAGGGCGCCAGAGCATCAGATCCGGTAGTGGCGTAACCCCACGCATAACCGTAACGGGCACGCTCACTACGTTGTTGGTTTCATTCAGCTCCTGCTCCGCGTTTAGCGGGTCGGCTACCAGCAACATGTAATACTTTCCGGCCGGGGTGAGCGGCGGAATCGTGCCGTTGATGGGGCAGGTGCCGCTTTCCCCAGGAAACATCAACGACCGGCAGCTGGAGCCCAGATAAGCATCAGTAGCATCCCAGGTCGCATCAACCGACAGATAATAGCCAATGCAGTTGAACTGGGAACCGTTTGTACCCTGCACCCGAATGGTAGCTGATAAAGGGTAGGTAGCGCCGCTGTACATCAGCGCAGGTATCAAGTAAGGCTCTACTACCACCAGGTCGGGCCTGATCTGGGCAGTGGCGTACAACGGCAACCAGCCAAGCAGCAGGCTTACAGCCAAGATAACAGCAGATTTCATACGATGGATTGGGCAGGGTCAGATAAAACCTGGCTTATTCTCCGTCTTTCGCGGGGGGCACGAGTACAAACACATCTTCGCCGGGGCGTTTCATGATGTACTTTTCGCGGGCAAATTTCTCCAGCAGTTCAGGGCTGCTCAGTAGCTCGGCCCGATCCTTTTTCACCTTATCGATTTCGCGGAGGTAGTACTCTTTGTCATTCTGCAACTCCTGCCACTTGGCGTACATGTCGTACTGCTTCAGGAAGTCGTTGGCATCAAACAGAAACATCCACGCCATAAAGCTCAGTCCCGTCAGAAAGTAGAAGCTGCGCAACAGGCGGGGAATCCGCTCAAATATTCCGGAGAAGCTCATCGCAAAGACGCTGGTTGAGGACTGATTCGGGGGTAGGCCGTTGAGCAAATATCCTATTTTCTGCCCACATCCCAGCTACCTACCTCGCTCTGGCTTCAACCGGCCGCTGCGCACTAAAAAAGGCACCACCAGCCTAAGCCAGCGGTGCCTTTTTACGTGAGTAGGCACACCGAAAGTCGGCGTGGCCGTTCCTACTACATTTTCTTGCCCGGGAAGTAAGCCGTTTCGCCCAGTTCTTCCTCAATGCGGAGCAACTGGTTGTACTTAGCCATCCGGTCGGAGCGCGATGCCGAGCCCGTCTTGATCTGGCCGGTGTTCAGGGCCACGGCCAGGTCAGAAATGGTGTTGTCTTCCGTCTCACCCGAGCGGTGCGACATGATGCTCTTGTAGCCGTGGCGGCGGCCCAGGTTGATGGCGTCAATCGTCTCGGTCAGGGTACCAATCTGGTTTACCTTGATCAGGATGGCGTTGGCAATTTGCTCGTCAATGCCGCGCTGCAGGCGGTTTACGTTGGTCACAAACAGGTCGTCGCCCACCAGCTGGGTAGTCGAGCCGATGCTGTCCGTCAGGTTTTTCCAACCGGTCCAGTCGTCTTCGTCCATGCCGTCCTCAATGCTGATGATGGGGTACTTCTTGGTCCAATCGGTCCAGTAAGCTACCATTTCCGAAGAAGTCAGCTTGTCGCCGGTGCTCTTCTTGAAGTGATAGTGCCCATCGGAGTAGAACTCCGAGGCAGCAGCATCCATGGCAATCATCACGTCGTCGCCGGGCTTGTAGCCAGCCGTTTCAATGGCCTGCAGTACTACCTTAATGGCGTCTTCGTTGGATTTGATGTTCGGGGCAAAACCACCTTCATCGCCTACGTTCGTGCTCAGACCTTGCTTCTTGAGCACGTTTTTCAGGTGATGAAAAATTTCCGTACCCCAGCGCAGAGCCTCCGAAAACGAAGAAGCACCTACAGGCATAATCATGAACTCCTGGAAGTCGATGCTGTTGTCGGCGTGCGAGCCACCGTTCAGGATGTTCATCATCGGCACGGGCAGCGTGGTAGCGTTTACCCCCCCTACGTAGCGGTACAGGGGCATGCCGGCCTCGGCAGCAGCAGCGCGGGCAATGGCCAGCGAAGCGCCCAGGATAGCGTTGGCGCCCAGGTTGGCTTTGTTCGGGGTGCCATCCAGCTCCAGCATAATTTTATCGAGCAGGCCCTGCTCGAATACTGAGAAGCCAATCAGCTCTTCAGCAATTTTGCTGTTTACATTCTCCACCGCCTTCAGCACGCCCTTGCCCATATACTTCGACTTGTCGTCGTCGCGCAGTTCCACGGCTTCGTGTTTGCCTGTAGAGGCACCTGACGGCACAGCCGCGCGGCCTACAGTGCCGTTTTCAGTGGTTACATCCACCTCAACGGTTGGGTTGCCGCGGGAATCGAAAATCTGACGAGCGTGAATTTCGGTGATAATGCTCATAAGGAATGAGGAAATGGGTGAAATGAATCAAGGTTGAAGCCCGACAGCTGCCTGTCAGGGTTTGCGCCGCAAGGTAAAAATTAGCCCCGACGTTTCAGCTTCAGAATTTCGCTCATTCCTGCGCTTCCCCTCCTACCCCTCATGTGCCGTTAAGCCTAAGCTCGTATGTAACCCAGGCTCGCTCAATCAAACTAAAGGATTCTGCTAGCCTCCTACCCCTCTCCATCAGCTAAAGCTCGTCAGCACGTTACTAAGCCTGTCTGTTTACTTCCTTGTCATTATAGCACCGACAATAAAAAAGAGGCTGCCCCGAATGGAGCAGCCTCTTTTTCTAATGACGCCGTGACTACAGCTTACGAAGCAGCTTCTTCGTCAGCCTTGGCTTCGTCGCGGGTTTCACCTTCCTGTACGGTGGTAGTAGCCGTGTCAGCAGGAGCAGCAGTTTCTACTACTGCAGCCGGAGCTACAGCCTCGCCAGCCGGAGCGTCAGCTTTCTTCTTGCTGCGCGAACGACGGGTAGCCGGAGCAGCAGCTTTAGCTTCGCCAGCATTCTTAGCTTCCAGCAGGGTTTCGTTGAAGTCAACCAGCTCGATGATGCACATCTCAGCGTTGTCGCCCAGACGCACGTCGCTCAGCTTGATGATACGAGTGTAACCACCCGGGCGGTTAGCTACTTTGCTCGATACCGTGCCGAACAGCTCTTTCAGCGCTTCTTTGTTGCCCAGCTCAGCGAAAACCAGACGACGCGAGTGCGTAGTGTCGTTTTTCGACTTGGTCAGCAGGGGCTCTACAAACTTGCGCAGTGCTTTTGCTTTGGCAACCGTCGTTGAGATACGCTTGTGCAGAATCAGCGACGAAGCCATGTTTGAAAGCATGGCGTTGCGGTGCGAGGCCGTCCGGCCGAGGTGGTTGATGGTTTTACCGTGACGCATAAAATGAAAAGAGGTGTAAGCTTGCGGACAACGACCACGGCGGAAAACGGTCTGTTACCAGACTACTCTCACATTAGAACCGCTGTCCCTCAGGGCCTACTGAGTTAATAAAGTGTGAAAACGGAGTGCAAAGGTACACAATACCTTGCTATGAAAAATGGGCTGAAGTGAATATGTGCACAACACACCATTCACATTCAGCCCAGTCTCATCGAATTTACTATTCTTCGTCGAGCTTGTAGCGGCTCAGGTCCATGCCGAAAGTCAGGCCTTTTTCCTCTACCAGGTTCTCCAACTCGGTCAGCGACTTCTTGCCGAAGTTGCGGAACTTCATCATGTCGGCCATGTCAAGCTGCACCAGGTCACCGAGCGTCTTAATGTCGGCAGCCTTGAGGCAGTTGTAAGCACGTACACTCAGGTCCATGTCCGCCAGGGGCGTCTTCAGCACTTTGCGCATGTGCAGCGTTTCTTCATCAACCGTTTCCTCTTCCTCAGCCTTGGCCGTTTCGAAGGTCATGGTGCTGTCGGAGAACAGCATGAAGTGCTGGATCAGGATGTTGGCAGCCCCTTTCAGTGCGTCTTCCGGATGAATCGAGCCGTCCGTGTGAATCTCGATAACGAGTTTCTCATAGTCCGTCTTCTGCTCCACACGGGTATTTTCGATGCTGTACTTCACGTTTTTGATCGGCGTGAAGATGGCATCAATGGCAATCTGACCAAATACCTGATCAGCGGGCTTGTTCTCTTCGGCGGGAACGTAGCCACGGCCTTTCTGAATCGTGAACTCAAACTCCAGTTCGGTAGCCGGGTCCACATTGCAGATTACCAGCTCCGGGTTCAGCACCTGGAAGCCAGTCGTAAACTTATTGATATCGCCGGCCGAGAAGGTATCCTGCCCTTTTACGCGCACCGTGATTTTATCCTCGATGGCGTCGCTCACTTTCTTGAAGCGAACCTGTTTCAGGTTCAGGATGATTTCGGACATATCCTCAATCACCCCTTCAATCGTCATGAACTCGTGCAGAACGCTGTTGGTGCGCACCGACGTGATGGCATAGCCCTCCAGCGACGACAGCAGGATACGGCGCAAAGCGTTGCCGATCGTGACGCCGTAGCCTTTCTCCAGCGGTTTGAATTCAAACGTTCCGTAGAAGTCGTCGGATTTCTCCATTACCACCTTCTCCGGCATTTGAAAAGCTAAGATTGACATAAGTGGGGCGGTTTATTAGTATTGAGTAAAAGGTATCAGGTAGTAAGACAGCTAAAACAGTCCTAATACCTAATACCCAATACTTGAATCCATTAAAAGCCGAAGCAGAGAAACGGCCCGGACTGCCGGGCCGTTCCAAGAATTACTTCGAGTACAACTCGACGATGAGCTGCTCCGTGATTTTCTCCGGAATCAGGTCACGCGAGGGGGCGCTGATGAACTTGCCCACCAGTTCCTTGCCATCCCACTCCAGCCACGAGAAAGCGCGGGCGTTGCGGGCGCTCAGGCTGGTCGTAATAGCCTCCAGCGACTTTGATTTTTCACGTACGGCAACTACGTCACCAGCACGCAGACGGTAAGAGGCAATATTTACTACCTCTCCGTTTACCGTGATGTGCTTGTGCAGCACCAGTTGACGAGCAGCACGACGGGTAGGGGCGATACCCAAACGGTAAACCGTGTTATCAAGACGCGACTCCAGCAAAGCCAGCAGGTTGTCGCCGGTGATACCGGGCAGAGTAGCGGCTTTGTGGAACAAGTTTTCGAACTGCTTCTCCAGTACGCCGTACATGTACTTCACTTTCTGCTTTTCCATCAGCTGGACAGCGTACTCGCTCTGCTTCTTACGACGACCGCGGCCGTGCTGGCCCGGAGGATATGCTTTTTTGGTGAGTGCCTTGCTCGGGCCGAAAATCGGCTCATTGAAGCGACGGGCAATCTTGGTTTTAGGACCAGTATAACGTGCCATTTCAGGTTTGTTGAGTTTTGAGGGGGTTGAACCGCGCGTGTCGGACTCCCGAGGCGCACCTTGCAGGGGTGAAAAGGCGCAACCGGAATCCGACACCGGTGACCTGCAGTGCAGGCCTGTTCACTAAATCAAACGCGACGACGTTTGGGAGGACGGCAGCCATTGTGGGGCAGCGGCGTCACGTCCTTAATGGTCGTTACCTCAATACCCACGTTACCCAGCGTACGGATAGCCGACTCACGGCCAGCGCCCGGACCCTTCACGAACACCTCAGCTTTACGCAGACCCAGGTCGTGGGCTACTTTGCCGCAGTCCGTAGCAGCCATCTGAGCTGCGTAGGGGGTGTTCTTCTTAGAACCCCGGAAGCCCATCTTACCAGCAGAAGCCCAGGAGATTACTTGGCCATTGTTGTTGGTGATGGAAATGATGATGTTGTTGAACGAGGCCTTGATGTGTACTTGACCTACAGGTTCTACAACGACAACGCGCTTTTTGGCTTTGTCTTTTCTTTTTTGTGCCATTTGGTTATCGCAAAAAACTGCGGAAGGTGTTGAAGCCCGCCTCTAACACGAGAAGCTAGGCTTCGATTCCCGCTACAGATTATTTAGTAGCCTTTTTCTTGCCAGCAACGGTCTTGCGCTTGCCCTTACGGGTACGCGAGTTGTTCTTGGTGCGCTGACCACGAACCGGCAGACCTTTGCGGTGACGCAGACCCCGGTAGCAACCGATGTCCATCAGGCGCTTGATGTTCAACTGCACTTCTGAGCGCAGCACACCTTCGGTCTTATACTCGGCGGCAATCACGCCGCGGATCTCGCCGGCTTCGGCTTCAGTCCAATCCTTAACCTTTTTGTTCAGGTCAACGCCTGCTTTGGTAAGGATCTGCTGAGCAGAAGGACGGCCAATGCCGAAGATGTAGGTCAGCGCGATTTCACCGCGCTTGTTGTCTGGGATATCTACCCCTGCAATACGAGCCATGTGCTTTCTTAAAAAGTCTGGTGCTACTAGCCCTGACGCTGCTTATAGCGCGGGTTCTTTTTGTTAATCACGTAGAGCTTGCCCTTGCGGCGAATGATTTTGCAATCAACGCTACGCTTTTTTACTGACGCTTTGACTTTCATGTCGTCGGGTTATTTGTAACGGTACACAATTCGTCCCTTCGACAAATCGTAGGGCGACATTTCGAGTTTTACCTTATCTCCCGGCAGGATCTTGATGTAGTGCATCCGCATCTTGCCCGAAATGTGGGCAATCAACTGGTGACCGTTTTCCAGCTCCACACGGAACATGGCGTTGGATAAGGCTTCCAGGATGACACCGTCCTGCTCAATGGAAGTTTGTTTGGCCATAAGGCTACTGTAAGGCTTTTTCTATGTATTCGAAGGAGGTAAGTATTTCCGCCTTGTCTTTGCGAACAACTACGGTGTGCTCAAAGTGTGCAGAAGGTTTCAAATCCTTGGTCCGGATGGTCCAACCATCCTTCTCTTGGATTACATCCTTCTTACCAAGGTTCACCATAGGCTCGATGGCAAGCACTAGCCCGGTTTGCAGCTTCAGACCCGCACCACGCTTTCCGTAGTTAGGTACTTCAGGCCGCTCGTGTAGCTTTTTACCAATACCATGGCCTACCAATTCGCGAACCACTCCGTAGCCTTGTTTCTCAACATGGTTTTGGATGGCATAGCTAACATCACCCATTCGGTTACCTGCTACTGCTTGCTCGATACCGAGATACAATGACTTTTTGGTTTCCTCCAGCAATTTGGCGACTTCTGGAGCAACTTCCCCTACTGGGTAAGTATAAGCACTGTCAGCATGATAACCGTTGAGTAGGACTCCGCAGTCGATTGAGACAACATCTCCACTCTTCAATGTATAGCCTCCCGGAAAACCGTGTACTACAACTGAGTTAGGTGAGATACAGAGGCTGTACTCAAAGCCATTGTAACCTTTGAATGAAGGTTGTCCACCATGGTCGCGAATGAACTCCTCAGCCCGCTGATCTAATGCGCGCGTGGTAACTCCTTCCCGAATCATGCTGGCCACTTCTCCGTGGGCTTGGGCTAGCACTTTGGCGCTGGCCCGCATGAGTGCTATTTCCTCTTCGGTCTTGTAAAAAATCATCTTACGAGGCGAGAGCAATATTCTGCGAGCGGCCACGCACCTTGCCCGTTTTCATCATGCCATCATAATGACGCATGAGCAGGTAGCTTTTCACTTGGTTCATGGTATCCAGTACCACCCCTACCATAATGATGAGCGAGGTACCGCCATAGAACTGAGCGAACGGACGGGTTACGCCAGCCACTGTTGCCAGAGAAGGCAGAATGGCAATGACGGCCAAGGCTACTGCACCAGGCAAGGTAATGCGGGTAAGCACCTCATCAATATACTCCGAGGTATCGCGCCCTGGCTTTACGCCCGGGATGAAACCACCACTGCGCTTCAGATCATCCGCAATTTGATTGGGATTAACACTGATAGCCGTGTAGAAGTAAGTAAAGATGATGATGAGTAAGCCGAATACCACATTGTACACCAGATGGTCTGGTTGAAACCAGGTTCCAATAAGAGTTGCAGTATCGCTATTCTTATTCCAAGCTGATGCAGCAATAGCAGGGACAAACATCAACGACTGAGCGAATATAATCGGCATAACGCCGGCTGCATTCACTTTCATCGGGATATACTGGCGCTGTGAGCTGAGGCTGGCAGCCCCGCCTATTTGTTTGGCATACTGCACCGGAATCTGACGCACAGCCTGGGTCAGGATGATAACCGCCATAACCACTAGGAACAGTACTACCAGCTCAATCAGGAAGATCAGCGAGCCTCGCATAGTACGGGCCGTAGCTTCCCCGATTAGGGCACCAGGCAGACGCGATACAATCCCGATCATAATGATCATAGAAATACCGTTGCCAATACCCTTATCGGTAATTTTCTCTCCCAGCCACATGCAGAACAGCGTGCCAGCCGTTACAATCATGGCGGTAGAGATGGTAAAAAAGACGCCCGGATTAATAATGGCATCCGCATTAATTGTAGCAATAAAGCCAACTGACTGTAATGCTACAATTGGAATCGTGAGTACGCGCGTGTACTGGTTGATCTTCTTACGTCCCGATTCGCCTTCCTTCTGTAATTTCTGGAAGTAAGGAACCGCAATCGTGAGGAGTTGCAACACGATGGAGGCCGAGATATAAGGCATGATGCCTAGCGCGAAAATCGAGGCATGGCTGAAGGCGCCCCCGAGTAAGGTATCTAGGATACCTAATACTCCGGTAGCGCCTCCTTGGGTTAGCCGAGTCGGATCGACGCCGGGGAGCACCACGTAAGAACCCAGCCGGTAGATGGCAATGAAAAAAAGCGTATTGAAGATCCGCATACGCAGATCTTCAATCGCAAAAATGTTCTTAATCGTGGTGATGAACTTGTTCATTGCCAGTCAGGCTTACAGCGTCACAGCTTTGCCACCAGCTTTCTCGATAGCTTCAACAGCTGACTTAGAGAAAGCATGGGCATGTACTTCAAGTGCCTTGGTGATTTCACCACGACCCAGAACTTTAATTTTGGCGTTTTTAGAAGCCAAGCCAGCAGTTACAAAGAACGTGGCATCCAAGGTAGTGGTGCCATTTTCCGTGAGAGCAGCCAGCACATCAAGGTTGACGGCTTTGTATTCAACACGGTTGATGTTCTTGAAACCGAATTTCGGTACCCGGCGCTGCAGAGGCATCTGACCGCCTTCAAAGCCCGACTTCTTGGAGTAACCCGAACGGGACTTGGCACCTTTATGACCGCGCGTTGACGTGCCGCCACGGCCGGAACCTGTACCACGACCAATGCGCTTTTCGTTGCGCGTAGAGCCAGCGGCAGGTTGGAGATTGCTGAGATTCATTTTCGGGAGATTCCTAGAGTTCGGTTACTTCCAACAAGTGCTTTACGGCGTTAATCATGCCAGCTACCTGGGGCGTATTTTCTACCGCCTTGGTGCTACCGATTTTGCCGAGGCCCAAGGCCTGCACAGTGCGCTTCTGCCGCTCGGGGCGGTCGATAACGCTCTTAACGAGTTTGATTTGGATCTGCGCCATCTGCTCTTAGCCGTTAAATACTTGGGAGAGAGTAATGCCGCGAGCCTGCGCGATTTGCATCGGGTCACGCATCTTCAGCAGTGCGTCGAAAGTAGCTTTTACTACGTTATGAGGGTTCGACGAGCCTTTCGACTTAGCCAGTACGTCTTTGATACCAGCGCTTTCGAATACGGCACGCATAGCACCGCCCGCAATTACACCCGTACCAGCAGCAGCCGGCTGAACCAATACGAAACCGCCCGAGTACTTACCTTCCATAACGTGAGGAACCGTATGCTTGTACAGCGGCACCTTCACCAGGTTTTTCTTCGCATCGTCAATGCCTTTGGCAATGGCGTCGGTTACTTCGTTGGCTTTACCGAGGCCGTAGCCTACCGTGCCGTTACCGTCACCTACTACCACAATAGCCGAGAAGCTGAAGCGACGACCGCCCTTCACTACTTTAGCTACGCGGTTGATGGCAACCACTTTTTCTTTCAGATCAGAGTCGCCAGTACGGGACTGCTGCTCGTTGTTACGGTCATTGCCGCGACGGTCATTGCCACCACCCCGACGGTCGTTGCCGCCACGGTCATTGCCACCACCACGGTTGCCGGTGTTAAATTCTGCCATGATGATTTAGAAATTGAGGCCGCCTTCGCGGGCTCCTTCTGCCAATGATTTTACGCGGCCGTGGTAGAGGTAACCGGAACGGTCAAATACCACTTTCGAAATTCCTTTTGCCTGAGCACGGGCGGCAATTTCTTTGCCGACTGCGGCAGCGAGGGCTACTCCGTTACCCCCTTCCACCGAAACGTGCTTCGAGGAAGCAGACGCCAGCGTGTGACCATTCGTGTCATCAATAATCTGGGCGTAAATGCCCGTGTTGCTACGAAAGACCGACAGACGCGGACGCTCGGACGTGCCAGCGACCTTGGTGCGGATGATGCGCTGGATCCGTTTTCTTCTAGTTGCTTTATCGAAAGCCATGGTGTGATGTTATTTCGAAGCTGTTTTACCAGCCTTACGACGAATCTGCTCACCCACGAAGCGCACGCCTTTGCCTTTGTAGGGCTCAACCTTGCGCAACGAGCGAATCTTAGCGGCTACCTGGCCCAGCAGTTGCTTATCAATGCTGGTCAGCGTAACGATGGGGTTCTTACCCTTTTCCGTTACAGCCGTAGCCGTCACCTCCTTCGGCAGAGCCAGGAAGATGTTGTGCGAGTAACCCAGCGACAGTTCCAGCGTAGTACCCGACATAGAGGCCTTGTAACCTACACCTACTAGCTCCAGCTTTTCTTCCAGCCCGTTGCTAACACCATTAACGGCGTTATTCAGCAATGAACGATAGAGGCCGTGCATAGCTTTATGACGCTTCTGCTCGGTAGGACGGGTCACTACCAGCTGGCCGTCTTCGGTAGCTACGGTAATGTCGCGGTCAACCGGAACGGTCAGGGTACCCTTAGGGCCCTTCACGGTAACCGTGTTTTCGTTGCTCACTTCAACCTGCACGTTAGTGGGCAGGCTGATGGGCAGTTTACCAATGCGTGACATAGTCTCGTTTTCCTTTCAGATTAGTAGACGTAGCACAGCACTTCGCCGCCCACGTTCTCGGCTTTCGCCTCTTTCTCGGTCATTACGCCTTTCGACGTCGACAGGATTGCAATACCCAAACCGCTCAGTACGCGCGGCAGATTTTCCACGTGAGCATACTGACGCAGACCCGGGGTGCTGATGCGCTCCAGTTTCGTAATGGCGGGTTTCTTGGTAGCCGGGTTGTACTTCAGCGCGATTTTGATCGTGCCCTGTACAGCGGCGTCATCAAATCGGTAGCTCTGAATGTAGCCCTTTTTGTAGAGCACTTTCGTAATCTCCTTTTTGATGTTGCTGGCCGGGATTTCTACTACCCGGTGGTTAGCCTTAATGGCATTGCGCACCCGGGTGAGGTAGTCGGCAATCGGATCTGTGTTCATTTGATTATGAAAATGAAGCACCCATTTTTAGGGAGCCGCAAAGATATGAAAATTTCGCCGCCACGGAAAGAGGCGACGAAATTTTCGGTTAAGACTACTCAACTCGGCCTTTGAAGGGCTCGGCTGATGGTTTCTTTCGGCAACCTGCCAAGTAACAATGCCTTACAGAAAAATCTGGTTAGGCAAAAATAGTAGTACTACCAGCTGGATTTGGTTACGCCAGGAATTTTGCCGGCGAGAGCCATCTCACGGAAGCGTACGCGGCTAATGCCAAACTTACGCATGTAACCACGAGGACGACCGTCAATCTTATCACGGTTGTGCAGACGCACAGGTGAAGCATTGCGGGGCAGCTTGTCCAGAGCTTCGTAGTCGCCAGCCTCTTTCAGAGCCTTGCGCTTCTCAGCGTAACGGGCTACGGTAGCAATACGCTTCCGCTCCCGTGCTTTCATTGATTCCTTAGCCATTGTTCTGTTTCTTGGCGTTAGCGAACGGCATTCCGAAGGCGCGCAGCAGCTCGTAGCTCTGCTCATCATTCTCAGCCGTCGTTACGAAGGTAATATCCATACCGGCAATCGACTTGATTTTGTCAATCGAAATTTCCGGGAAGATAATTTGCTCCTTAATGCCCAGGGTGTAGTTACCGCGGCCATCGAAGCCTTTATCGTTAATGCCTTTGAAGTCACGAACTCGGGGCAGAGCCACGGTCAGCAGACGGTCAAGGAATTCGTACATCTGGTTGCCGCGCAGAGTAACGCGGGCCCCGATAGGCATGCCTTCACGCAGCTTAAAGTTCGATACCGACCGTTTAGCAATAGTAGCAACGGCTTTCTGACCAGTAATGGTCGTCAGCTCGTCAACACCATTGTCCACCAGCTTCTTGTCAGCTACTGCTGATCCAATGCCGCGGTTGATGCAGATCTTGGTTATGCGCGGTACCTGCATGATGCTCTTGAACTGGAATTTCTCCTGGAGCGCGGGTACTACTTCTTTTTGATATTTATCTTTTAGTCGAGCCATGGTCGTAGAGCGGTTTAGGCGTTGGTCGATTCAACGCGCTTCACGTTGCTCACGTGAATCGGTGCCTCGATCTTGGTGATGCCGCCCTGGGGGTTCTTCGCACTGGGTTTGTTGTGCTTGGTCGCCAGGTTTAGGCCTTCCACGATAACACGCTGCGTAGAACGGTTCACCGATTTAATTACACCGGTTTTGCCTTTCTCGTCACCGGAAATCACCAGAACGGTGTCGCCGGTTTTTACGTGCAGTTTCGCGGGCGTTGCTTTCGTTTTCGTTGCCATTGCTTAGAGAACTTCAGGAGCCAGCGAAACAATCTTCATGAACTGCTTTTCGCGCAGTTCGCGGGCCACGGGGCCGAAGATGCGAGTACCGCGGGGCTCGTCGTTATTGTTGAGCAGTACCGCTGCGTTATCGTCGAAACGGATATAGGAACCGTCTTTACGACGGATTTCCTTTTTCGTCCGAACTACTACGGCTTTCGATACGGCACCTTTCTTGGCGTTACCGGAGGGCAGAGCCGACTTGATTGCTACTACAATCTTGTCGCCTACACTGGCGTATTTCTTGCCCGTGCCACCGAGGACACGAATGCAGAGAACTTCTTTGGCGCCGCTATTATCAGCGACGGTCAGACGGGATTCTTGCTGTATCATCTTACTTGGCGCGTTCTACGATTTCTACCAGTCTCCAGCGTTTGTTCTTGCTCAGGGGGCGAGTCGACATGATGCGGACCGTATCCCCTTCGCCACATTCGTTGTTCTCGTCGTGAGCCATGAATTTGGTCGACTTGGTAACGAACTTGCCGTAGATGGGGTGCTTCATTTTGCTTTCCACTACTACCGTGATGGATTTGTCCATCTTGGAAGAGGAAACACGCCCGATGATTTCTTTGCGCAGGTTCCGCTCAGTAGCGGTGGTTGCCTGCTGTTCTTCGTTGCTTGCCATCGTTAGTTAGCAGAGTTAGTTGCCTGCTCGTTCTCGCGACGCTTCAACTCGGTCAGCAGACGGGCGACATTTTTGCGGGCTTGCTTCAAACGGATCGGGTTTTCCAAGGGCGAGATGGCATGCGCAAAGCGCAGGGTCTGGCCATTAGTCTGCTCCGTCTTGATTTGATTTTTGAGGTCCTCCAGGGAGAGGGCGCGGATTTCGGTGTTCTTCATCTTGCTTAAGCTTCTTGATAGTCGCGACGAACAACAAACGAGGTACGTACCGGCAGCTTCTGAGCAGCCAGACGCAGCGACTCCTGCGCCACTTCCAGCGAAACACCGTCGGATTCGAACAGGATAGTGCCGGGCTTCACTACGGCCACCCAATACTCGGGCGAACCTTTACCCTTACCCATACGAACCTCAGCGGGCTTCTTAGTGATAGGCTTATCCGGGAAAATGCGGATCCATACTTGACCTTCGCGTTTCATGGCGCGGGTCATGGCAATACGAGCAGCCTCAATCTGGCGAGCCGTAATCCATGCTTGTTCCAGCGACTTGATAGCGAACGAACCGAAGTCAATGGAGCTGCCGCGGTGGGCTAAGCCATGCACGCGACCCTTTTGCATCTTGCGATACTTGGTCCTTTTCGGTTGTAACATGAGTTATCTTGAATTGAAATTCGAGAGAAAAGAAAAAGGCTAGCGACGGGGAGCACCACCGCCCTGACCGCCACGGTTTTGGCCAGGGCCGCCACCGCGACGCTGTCCACCACCTTGGCCGCCCCGGTTGTCACCGCCACGGCCTTCGCCGCCTCGGTCATTCCGGTCACGACGTGGGCCACGGTCACCACCCCGGTCACCACGCTCGCCGCGCGGGCCACGGTCGTTGCCACGGCTTTCGCCGCCTTGGCTACCGGCAGGCTGTTGGTTCGGGGAGAGGTCGGGCTTACCGAACACCTCACCACGCATAACCCACACTTTGATGCCAATTTTGCCATACACCGTCTGAGCTTCCGACAGAGCATAATCGATATCAGCACGCAGGGTGTGTAGTGGAGTACGGCCTTCTTTATATTGCTCCGAGCGAGCAATTTCAGCACCGCCCAGACGGCCACCGCATTGGATCTTAATGCCTTCGGCACCAACACGCAGCGCAGCCTGAATCGCCATTTTCATAGCGCGACGGAACGAGATACGAGCCTGGAGCTGCTGAGCAATGCTCTCACCTACCAGCTTAGCGTCGAGTTCCGGACGCTTAATCTCGAAGATGTTGATCTGAACGTCTTTGCCAGTAATCTGCTTCAGCTCGTCCTTGATCTTGTCAACTTCAGCACCACCTTTACCGATTACAACACCCGGACGAGCCGTGTTGATAGTAATGGTAACGCGCTTCAGCGTACGCTCGATTACGATGCGGCTGATGCCACCTTTCGGGATACGAGCGTTGATGTATTTGCGGATTTTTTCGTCCTCAACCAGTTTGTCGGCAAAGTCCTTGCCGCCGTACCAGTTCGAGTCCCATCCTTTGATGACGCCCAGACGGAAGCCAACCGGATTTACTTTCTGTCCCATAGTGCTTATGCGGTGGCTTCTGCCGTGGTTTCGTTGGATTTCTTAGCCGAGCTGCGACGAATTTTCTTGGGAGCCTCGTCAACAACCGTAGCAGCTGGTTTAGTTTCAGCAGCCTGTTTAGCAGCAGCTTTGCTGCCGAGGGGCTCTACTTTACTGTCAATAACCAGCGTTACGTGGTTGCTACGCTTGCGAATACGGTGGCCACGACCCTGGGGGGCGGGGCGCAGACGCTTCAGCTGGCGGCCTTCGTCCACGAAAATCTCTTTGATATAGAGGTTGGCATCTTCGATACGCTCGTCCTCATTTTTCTGCTGCCAGTTAGCCAGGGCCGACAGGAGCAGCTTTTCAACACGGGCAGCACCTGAGTTAGCCTCGAATTTCAGCAGGCCGAGGGCACGGGTTACTTTCTGACCGCGCACCAGGTTGGCCACCAAGCGCATTTTGCGCGGCGAGGTGGGCACGTTACGGAGTTTAGCTACTGCTTCCATCTTAGCGCTTGCCTTTATCTTTCTTGGCGATGTGGCCACGGAAGTTACGGGTCGGGGCAAACTCGCCGAGTTTGTGTCCTACCATGTTCTCCGTTACATACACCGGGATGAACTTATTGCCGTTGTGCACGGCGAAGGTGTGGCCAACGAAATCAGGCGAAATCATCGAGCGGCGCGACCAGGTCTTCACCACCGATTTTTTGCCGGATTCGTCCATTGCCGATACTTTCTTCTCGAGCCGGAAGTCAATGTACGGCCCTTTTTTTAGTGAACGTGCCATTGCTTATTTCTTGCCTTTCCGGCTTACGATCAGGTTCTCGGAATACTTGTTCTTGTTACGGGTCTTCTGGCCTTTCGAGAAGATACCGTTACGGCTGCGCGGGTGACCACCCGACGACTTACCTTCACCACCACCCATGGGGTGATCGACAGGGTTCATAGCCACACCACGTACGCGCGGACGACGACCCAACCACCGGTTACGACCAGCCTTGCCGAGACGTACGTTCATGTGGTCGCCATTAGAAACGGTGCCTACCGTAGCCATGCAGGTAACCAGTACCATGCGCATTTCGCCGGAAGGCAGTTTCAGGGTGGCGTACTTGTCTTCGCGGGCTACCAACTGGGCGTAAGTACCAGCCGAGCGGGCCATAGCAGCACCACCACCGGGCATCAGCTCGATGTTGTGTACGATGGTACCCAGCGGAATTTCGCGCAGGGGCAGGGCATTGCCTACTTCCGGAGCTACGCCCGAACCCGATACAACGGTAGCACCCACGGCCAAGCCGGCGGGAGCAATGATGTAGCGTTTCTCACCATCGGCGTACTGCAGCAGGGCAATACGGGCGGTGCGGTTGGGGTCGTACTCAATCGTCTTCACCGTAGCGGGCACCGTGGCCTTGTCACGCTTGAAGTCGATGATACGGTATTTGGCTTTGTGACCACCGCCGATGTAGCGGTTGGACATTTTGCCCGAATTGTTACGGCCACCGGAGTTTTTGAGGGGTGCCAACAGCGACTTCTCCGGCGTCGACGCGGTAATCTCGTCGAAGGCCGGGGCGATGCGGAAGCGCTGACCCGGTGATGTTGGTCTTAGTTTTTTGAGTGCCATTACTCTTGCTTAGGAAAAAAATCTTGGCGGGAAGCAGGCTTACAGGCCGCTGTAGAAGTCGATAACGTCGCCTTCTTTCACGGTCACGATGGCTTTTTTGCCATGAGGGCGACGGCCAGAAACGGCACCGCCTTTCGTGAATTTCGATTTCACCTTGCCGATGGTGCGGATGGTGCTGATGCCCGTTACCGTCACTCCGTACAGTTGCTCAATCTCTTTTTTGATCTGAACCTTGTTGGCGTCGATAGCCACTTCGAAAGCGTACTGGCTTTTCTCGTTCAGACCCGTAGCCTTTTCAGTTACGATGGGTTTCTTCAGGATGCTCATTACTCAGCAGTGGTATAGAGTTGTTCCAGTGCGCTCAACCCATCTTCCGACAGCAACAGGGTGTCGGTGTTCAGCAGGTCGTGGGTGTTCAGGGCTACGGGGGTAGCCACGCTCACTCGCTGAATGTTGCGGGCCGACAGCACCACATTCTTGTCAACCGAGCCAGTTACCAGCAGGGTCTTGCGGCCATTGTTCAGCTTCAGATCAGCTAGGATGGCAGCAAACTCCTTGGTTTTAGGAGCCGACAGCGTGATGTTTTCCACTACGGCTACCTTGCCGTCTTTAGCCAGGCTAGAAAGAGCCGACAGGCGGGCCAGACGCTTGGTTTTCTTGTTCAGCTTGAAGCCATAGTCACGGGGCTGGGGACCGAAAATACGGCCGCCACCTACGAATACACCTGACTTCATGGAGCCAGCACGGGCGCCACCAGTACCTTTTTGCTTTTTCAGCTTTTTAGTAGTGCCGTGTACTTCGTTACGCTGCTTCGACTTGTGCGTGCCTTGGCGCTGGTTAGCCAAGTACTGCTTCACGTCGAGGTACATCACGTGCTCATTCGGCTCGAGGCCGAAGATGGCGTCGGACAGGGTAACCTTACGGCCGGTGTCCTCGCCTTTGATGTTAATTACTGACAGTTCCATCTTGCTAGCTTATTTTTCCAGGACCACGAAAGAGTTCTTGGCACCGGGAACCGAGCCGCTCACCACGATGAGGTTTTTGTCGGCTACAATGCGCATCACCTTCAGGTTCTGCACTTTCACCCGGTCGTTGCCCATACGGCCACCCATGCGCATGCCTTTGAACACGCGAGAGGGCCAAGAGCAGGCACCGATAGAACCGGGGTGACGGCCGCGGTTGTGCTGGCCGTGCGTTTGACCACCTACACCAGCAAAGTTGTAGCGCTTTACAACGCCCTGGAAACCTTTGCCTTTTGAGGTGCCTACCACATCAACGAACTCACCTTCTTCAAACAAGGTAGCATCGATAGTGGAACCAGCCGTGAAGGAGCTGGCCTCGTCAGTGCGGAACTCAACGAGTTTTTTCTTGGGAGTGGTTCCGGCTTTAGCGAAGTGACCAGCCAGTGCTTTGGTGGTATTCTTCGCCTTCTTTTCGCCGTAGCCGAGCTGGATGGCCGTATAGCCGTCCGTTTCGATGGTCTTAACCTGCGTCACTACGCACGGACCCGCTTCAATGAGCGTAACAGGGATGTTCTTCCCGTCCGGAGTGAAGAGGCTTGTCATACCGATTTTTTTACCGATGATGCCAGGCATTCGATTGGGGTTTTAGAAAAAGACACACTTGAAAACGCCCAAGTGGCGTTTTCGGAAATGGAGTGCAAAGCTAGGGAATTGTTACCTGATTATCTAATTGAGTTTCGAAATATTTCTAGACTCACTCAGGTATCCCCTTTTAAAGCAGGTTGCTCTGACACTCAGGGGCTTGCTTTCTGAATGTATAGCACGATTATGCTTCCTGCAATGCGCTCTTCTTTGCCTATAAAGAGCTGGAGGGCTCGAGGCTGTTGCGGGAAAATCCAATCCAGTGTAAGGAATGAACCTAGCGCACGGATACTAGGCTGGGCGCCACTCTTGCTCTGGGCTTGTGGGGGCTTTGCATCCCTCTAGTGCCAGCAGCAGGAAAAACAGGGCAAAAGCCAGCCCTATCTGGGTTTCCAGCGTGTACTCAACCAGAAACGACAGGGTAGTAATAATGTACTGGGCCAGCAGCAAAGGAGCATGCCGGGGCCACATGCTCAGCCCTGGGTAGTAAAAGCCGATGATAAACAACAGCAGCCCAACCACGCCAAACGCCACCGTGGAATACAGGTATTGATTGTGAGGCTGGATATAGGCTTCGGGCTGAATAGTGGGGTAGTCGCGGCGGTAATGCACAGCCATTTCTGCTTTAATATCTGCCTTGCCTACCCCGAACCATAGATTATCCTCAATAACCTTCAAAGCCACTTTGTAAGAATACACTCGTCCTACCAACGAATAATTATTGGCAGAAGCAGTATGCTCTACACGACCGACATCCTCGCGAGTATTTGCTGACTTGTTCCGGAATGTTGGAAAACACACGTAGCTCAACACCGGCAGCAGCAATAGCCCGGCTGCCAGTCGTAGGGCCTGGTAGTAGTGCCGCCGGCGCACAATAAGCCATAAGCACCCTACCCCTCCCAGAAAGTAGAACGTCAGCAGACCACTGCGCACGGCCAGCAGGTGTAGGTAAAGCGCCAGAAAAAGCACTGCTCCCGCGAGTAGCTTCTTGCCAATCCCTGTTACGCTCTGGTGCCACAATAACACCCCGCCGGCAGCAATAGCGAGAGTAATAATCAGGCTAAAGCGAATATGATCCGGCTCAGTGGGCATCACCTTGGAGTGCAGATACAACTCATTGATTTGCTCGAAGTGCAGGATGTAGTTGACTGTACTGAGCAAGGCTGCTACTACGGCGGCTCCGACAAGGGAGAGCCACAGTCCCCGGAGAGTTGGGGCAGGCAGGGGCGGTAGCAGCCAGAAGGCTAGTGGCAAAATCAGAAATGGTAGCTGCAGCACTATATCCTGCTGAAACTCGCCCCAGTTTGCATCTGAGCTTACCAGTCCTGATGCCAAATGGATAAGATATACCAAAAAGAAAGCTCCATAGACTACGCCATTTGGTCGGAGGTAAGCCTTTCTGTGCAAGCTGAAACTTGCAATGCCGGTTGCCAGTAGCCCGGCCATTCCAATACTGGGCAGAATCCGGAAGAAAGAGCTCGTGAACAACCCCAGAATAACGCAAACGCAGAAAAAGGCAGCAGCTATCTGTAGCCGGTGAAGTGTGAATATTGAGCCCAGAGAAGAAATCATGCAACAAAATGAGGGAGCAGCTAAACTGCACCTGTCTAAACCTATGAGTAAGCCCCACCTACAGTGGAGTTCTTACCTTAGGCACAAGTTGCAACCAATAAAAGAAAACACCCCACCGGCTCCGTAGAACCAGTGGGGTGTTGGTCTTATTCAGACGCCGAAACCAGTCCTCAGACTTTGATTTCTACGTCAACGCCGCTGGGCAGTTCCAGCTTCATCAGGGCATCTACCGTCTTCGACGAAGTCGAGTAGATATCCACGAGGCGCTTGTAGGTGCAGAGCTGGAATTGCTCCCGCGACTTCTTGTTCACGTGGGGCGAACGGAGTACGGTGAACTTCTCCTTATCGGTCGGCAGCGGAATGGGGCCGCTTACGATAGCGCCCGTAGCCTTTACCGCCTTCACAATCTTCTCCGACGATTTGTCCACCAGGTTGTGGTCGTAGGATTTCAGTTTGATGCGAATTTTCTGGTTCATGTCTGTAATGAGGAAGCGGTATTAGCGGATGGCGTTACCCTTTTGCTTAGCGATGATGCCTTCAGCCAAGTTCGTGGGAACCTGGTCGTAGTGCGAGAAGGTCAGCGAGGCCGAAGCACGACCCGAAGTGATGGTACGCAGCGAGGTTACGTAGCCGAACAGCTCCGACAGCGGAACATCAGCTTTTACCACGTTAGCACCGCCTTTGGTGTCCATGCCTTTCATGATGCCCCGACGACGGTTCAAGTCACCGGTTACCGAACCCGTGTACTCATCCGGCGTTACTACTTCAACGGCCATGATGGGCTCGAGCAGTTTCGGACCAGCTTGCTTGGCAGCTTCGCGGAAGCCACCACGAGCAGCGAGTTCGAACGACAGAGCGTCCGAGTCCACATCGTGGTAAGAACCGAAGAACAGACGCACTTTCATGTTGTCCAGCGGGAAGCCAGCCAGCGGGCCGTTCTTCATAGCTTCTTCGAAACCTTTCTGTACCGGAGCAATGAATTCGCGGGGGATTACACCACCCGTGATATCGTTCACGAACTCCAGGCCAGGCTTCTCGGGGTCGGTTTCTTTCGGGCCCAGTTCGAACACGATATCACCGAATTTACCACGACCACCGGTCTGCTTCTTATAGGTTTCGCGGTGTTCCACCTTCTTGGTGAGAACTTCCTTATAGGCTACCTGAGGAGCACCCTGGTTGATTTCAACCTTGAACTCACGACGCATACGGTCGATGATGATTTCAAGGTGAAGTTCACCCATACCACGCAGTACGGTCTGACCAGTTTCCTGGTCGGTCTGTACCACGAGGGTGGGGTCTTCTTCTACGAGTTTGGCAATAGCCATACCCATCTTATCCACGTCAGCCTGAGTTTTCGGCTCAATAGCGTAACCGATAACGGGCTCAGGGAACGACATCGACTCCAGTACTACGCGCGACTTCTCGTCGGTCAGCGTATCACCAGTTTTGATGTCTTTGAAACCAACGCCCGCAGCAATGTCACCAGCCTGGATTTTGTCAATGGGGTTCTGCTTGTTGGAGTGCATCTGCATCAGGCGCGAGATACGCTCTTTCTTGCCCGTACGGTTGTTGAACACGTACGAACCAGCATCCAACTGACCGCTGTAGCAACGGAAGAAGCACAGACGACCTACGAAGGGGTCGGTAGCAATCTTAAACGCCAGAGCTGTGAAGGGCTCGTCGTTGTCGGGGTGACGCTCGATTTCCTCACCAGTGTCGGGGTTGGTACCGATGATGGCGGGCATGTCCAGCGGCGAAGGCAGGTAGGCCATAACAGCGTCCAGCATAGCCTGAACACCCTTGTTTTTGAAGGCTGAGCCGCACATTACCGGCGAGAACTTCATGTCAATAACCGCTTTGCGGATTACCGTCATCATTTCCTCGCGGGTGATGCTGTCCGGATCCTCGAAGAATTTCTCCATCAAGGTGTCATCATACTCGGCTACGCTTTCCACGAGCTTCTCACGCCACTCGGCAACGGTGTCCACGAGGTCTTCGGGAACTTCCACTTCCTTGTAGGTTTTGCCCTGGGTAGCGTCGTCCCATACGATGGCTTTTCCAGTCAGCAGGTCAACTACGCCTTTGAAGGTATCCTCAGCGCCAATCGGGATTTGCAGAGGCACAGGGTTAGCACCCAGCTTCTCCTTAATTTCCGATACGGCCTTGAAGAAGTCAGCACCAGCGCGGTCCATCTTGTTCACGAAGCAGATGCGCGGTACTTTGTATTTGTCAGCCTGACGCCAAACGGTTTCCGACTGCGGCTCTACGCCCGAAACGGCACAGAACAGAGCTACGGCACCGTCCAGAACACGCAGCGAACGTTCCACCTCCACGGTGAAGTCCACGTGACCGGGAGTGTCGATCAGGTTGATTTTGTATTGTTTGGTCTCCGGAGTCGGGTCGCCCTGTACGGTCGGGTAGTTCCAGAAGGTAGTAGTAGCGGCCGACGTGATGGTGATACCACGCTCCTGCTCCTGCTCCATCCAGTCCATCGTGGCAGCACCTTCGTGCACCTCCCCGATTTTGTGGGTTTTACCGGTGTAGTAGAGAATGCGCTCCGACGTGGTGGTCTTACCGGCGTCGATGTGCGCCATAATCCCGATGTTCCGGAGGTATTGCAGATCTTTATTAACAGCCATTGCTTTTTTTGTGACGTAGGGACTTCAGTAGTTGAGCTCGTAGAACGCGAAAATCTCTTTTCTCATTCCCGGAGCCTACAACTTCTAAAGCCCCTGCTCGGTCTGATTAGAAGCGGAAGTGCGAGAAAGCCTTGTTGGCTTCTGCCATCCGGTGCGTGTCGTCCTTTTTCTTCACGGCAGCACCTTCACCTTTGGCGGCGGCAATGATTTCGCCAGCCAGCTTGTCCTTCATGGTTTTCTCACCACGACGACGAGCGTATTGGATCAGCCACTTCGAGCCAACGGCAATACGACGGTCCGGACGAACCTCGGTGGGCACCTGGAAGGTAGCACCACCTACGCGGCGGCTCTTCACCTCCACAGTCGGCATTACGTTGTTAAGGGCTTTGCGCCACATTTCCAGGCCGCTTTCCTTGGTGCGCTGCTCAACCAACTCGCAGGCATCGTAGAAAATGGTGTAGGCCAGGTTTTTCTTCCCGTCGTACATCATGTAGTTGACGAAGCGGGTTACCAGCGTCTCCTTGAACTTGGGGTCAGGCAGGAGGATGCGCTTTTTCGGTTTTGACTTTCTCATGGGAGTAGAAATGAGCGACGGACAGCAGGCAACGGACTAAGAACCATTTGCTAGCCGGCGCCGGGCGCTGCCGCCCTCGTTTTCAATTACTTTTTCTTGCCGGGTGCGGGTTTGCCACCTTTGCCAGCTGCGGGAGCCTGGCCGGGCTTCGGACGCTTAGCGCCGTACTTGGAACGACGCTGCAGACGGCCGTTTACGCCGGCGGTGTCAAGAGCGCCACGGATGATGTGGTAACGTACACCGGGAAGGTCTTTCACACGGCCACCACGGATCAGCACGATGCTGTGCTCCTGCAGGTTGTGGCCTTCACCGGGGATGTAGGCGTTAACTTCTTTGCCGTTGGTGAGGCGCACGCGGGCAACTTTACGCATAGCCGAGTTCGGCTTCTTAGGCGTGGTGGTGTACACACGGGTGCAAACGCCACGGCGCTGCGGGCACGAATCAAGAGCCGGCGACTTCGACTTGGTCGTCAGTTTCTCGCGGCCTTTTCGTACTAACTGGTTGATAGTAGGCATCTACGGTAGGTTTTGTCAAGGAGGGTTCTCTCCCAAAAATTAGGCTTGCAAAGGTAGAGAAGTTCAGATCAAATAGCAAACGGGTTGAAAGAGTTAATTTTAGGAGGGCCCGGCGAGTCTTCTGCCCCGGTCACGGCCCTGCTTACTCCTTATGGCTGCGGCCTCTCTCCTACCACTTTCTCTAAGCTTAACCTTCCAGTGGGGGTAAGCGCCAACGGCGCCCCGTGATCTTGCGCAACGTCCGGCGCCAGCCCGGCAGATTCCGGTAGGCTAGTTCCTCCTCATGCAGCTTAGGTAGCGCCAGTTGGTGCAACCGGGCCAGCAGATTTGTAGAGCTTTGGTTACCTGCTGCGGCGAGGACACGAACCAGAGTTGGCCGCACTTCCTTCAGGTTCCAGTAATGCCATAAGTAGTCGGGTACGTCGGCGATGGGGCCTTCGGCGGCAAAGCGCAGGCTGAAGGCCAATTGCTCCATCATGTGCTTGTTATAGGTAGCGTACAGCTGCTCGGCAAGTGCCATAACTTCCGGTAGCAGGTAAGCTTTGTCGCTTCGCAGGGCAATGACGCCGGAGTTGTACAGGTCTGTTTCCGGTGTTACGCGAAACACGCGGCCTGCCACTTCCCATTGGTGTGTTTTGAGGTGGCGATACACCTTGCGGCTCAAGGTATTCCCGCTGATGAGTTGGCCCTCGTTCTGGTGCATGTAGAAATGCCCGGCCGCAATGGAAACGAACAGCGGCGCCGGGTCGCGCCGCCAGATGGTGTCCGTATCCAGAAACAGCAGGTTACCAGGGTAGTGAGACGCGGCGTGTTGCAGAACGCCAATTTTGAGCAGATATACCTTGTTGGCCCCGCCCCGCCAGGCCTGCCACTGTTCCTGGCTCACGGGGGGGTAGTGCACATCGGGCCGGTTGCCCAGCACCTGCTGAAAAGCGTCCGGGGCATCGGTGTACACCAGGATATGCATATCCGGTGCTAGGCTAGCTACCTGCTCGTAATACGACAGGATGCTGAAGTATGCTTCGCACCGGATGGCTTCTGAGCCGTACGCCAGGTAGATCAGGTAATTCATCTGGCAAAGATAACGGACCATACCTCAGCCTTCACGAAGTACACGAATAAGACATAAAGAAGAAAGGGCTTCTATCTTCTCGATAAAAGCCCTTACCTGCGTATAACTTTTCCTGGTTTACGCCTCCCCTACCTTACCCCCGAATCCCATGGGGTACAGCGGGCCTTCGTTGGGCTGCTCCTTGATAGCGCCGTTAGTTTTCTCAAACCGCTCAATGTTCTCGTTCAGGGCAGCTACCAGCCGTTTAGCGTGCTCAGGCGTGAGGATGATGCGCGACTTTACCTTGGCTTTGGGCAGGCCGGGCATCAGCCGGATGAAATCAATGACAAACTCGCTGTTGCTATGCGCAATCATGGCGAGGTTAGCGTACTCGCCCTCGGCAATTTCCTCCGACAGCTCGATGCTGATGGCGTTGGGGTCCTGGGGTTGGGTAGCGTCAGTTTCGGGTTGGGTTGGTTGGTTCATATTGCTTGTTGTTTGCGGTCAGCTTTTAGTTGACGACGCTTTTGCTTGGCGACGGAAATGGTAAAAAGACATACGATAACAGTTATCAGATTGCTAACATAATCGATCAAAACAAAGCTATCTAAGGGAGTTGAGCTATTGTAGATGTTAGCAAACCTGAATACACCCATTATTATCTGATACGCGAGTAGCCAGATTGCGCATACAATTAGCAATACATATCGTGTCATAGCTTGAAACTACTACCCTTTATGTAAAGAAAAAGCCGGCCGGGTTTCCCCAGCCGGCTTCTCTTATGTATTCCGGTTCAGATTACTCCGATACCGACTCGCGGCGCGAGGCACGGGCGCCACGCTTGGCGGGAGCGGGCGTATCGTCGGTCTTGGCAGCTTGGGCGGCTTCCAGCTCTTCCTTCGAGCCCACAATCTGACGCGTGTACTCGCGCAGACCGGTACCAGCCGGGATGAGGTGACCTACGATTACGTTCTCCTTCAGGCCCAGCAGTTCGTCGGCCTTGCCACGGATGGCGGCTTCCGACAGCACCTTGGTCGTTTCCTGGAAGGAAGCGGCCGAGATGAACGACTGCGTACCCAGCGACGCCTGCGTGATACCCTGCAGTGTGGGCCGCGATACGGCCGGCTGTGCGTCACGCACCTGTACCAGGGCAAGGTCACGACGCTTGAGCGACGAGTTTTCGTCGCGCAGACGGCGGGCCGTTACAATCTGGCCAGGCTTCAGGTTGCTGGAGTCACCGGCTTCGGTAACCACCTTCATGTCGATGATGGTATCGTTTTCCTCCATAAAGGAAATCTTGTCCACCACTTGGTGTTCCAGGAAGGTCGTGTCGCCAGCATCGAGGATAACCACCTTCTGCATCATCTGGCGAACGACCACCTCGATGTGCTTATCGTTGATTTTCACACCCTGCAAGCGGTATACTTCCTGAATCTCGTTCACGAGGTATTCCTGCACCGCGCCCGGACCCTGAATGTTCAGGATGTCAGTCGGGGTGATGGCACCGTCGGAAAGCGGAGCACCGGCCCGGATGAAGTCGTTGTCCTGCACCAGAATGTGCTTGGACAGCGGCACCATGTACTTCTTCTTCACGCCGTCTTTCGACTCCACGAAGATTTCACGGTTACCACGCTTCACCGTACCGTAGGTTACTACCCCATCAATTTCAGCCACAACGGCCGGGTTCGAGGGGTTACGTGCTTCGAACAGCTCGGTAACGCGGGGCAGACCACCGGTAATGTCGCGGGTTTTGCCCACAGCACGCGGAATCTTGGCCAGAATCTGACCAGCCTTGATTTTCTCGCCGTTCTCTACGTTCAAGTGCGAACCTACGGGGATGGAATAGCCCTTCGAGCCTTCCATGTCACCCTTCTTGCCAGGGCGAACAATGATGGCCGGGTTCTGATCCTTCGCCTTCGATTCGATAATCACCTTCTCACGGTGACCGGTCTGTTCGTCCGATTCTTCGCGGTAGGTGATGCCTTCGGTGATGGCGTCGTACTGAACGGTACCATCGAACTCGGCCAGAATAACGGCGTTGTAGGGGTCCCAGTTGTTCAGCTCTTGGCCTTTCTCTACCTCCTGGCCTTCGTCAACCAGCAGGAACGAGCCGTACGGTACGTGGTGGGTGATGTACACCTTACCAGTGCCTTTCTCCACGATGCGAATCTCGCCCGAGCGACCCATTACTACTTTCACCGGCTCGCCATCGGCGTTGGCGGTGTCTACAGTGCGGATGTCTTCGAACTCAATTACACCGTTGAACTTGGCCCGCAGGCTAGCTTCTACAGCAATGTTCGAAGCCGTACCACCTACGTGGAAGGTACGCAGGGTCAGCTGAGTACCGGGCTCACCGATAGACTGAGCAGCAATTACGCCGACAGCCTCACCTTTCTGTACCATGCGGCCCGACGACAGGTTGCGGCCGTAGCACTTGGCGCAGATACCACGCTTCGATTCGCAGGTCAGCACCGAGCGGATTTCTACCGATTCGATGCTGGTAGCATCAATGCGGCGAGTAATGTCCTCGGTGATTTCCGTACCAGCCGGCAGGATAACCTCGTCGGTCAGCGGGTCCACGATGTCGTGTACCGCCACGCGGCCCAGGATACGCTCGGCCAGCGGCTCCACGATATCCTCGTTGTCTTTCAGGGCGAAGGTTTCGATACCGCGCAGCGTACCGCAGTCAGTTTCGTTTACGATTACGTCCTGTGACACGTCCACCAGACGACGGGTCAGGTAGCCGGCGTCAGCCGTCTTCAGAGCGGTATCGGCCAGACCCTTACGGGCACCGTGAGTTGAGATGAAGTACTCGATTACGTCCAGACCTTCTTTGAAGTTAGACAGAATCGGGTTTTCAATAATCTCGCCTACCGAACCCTGTAGCGACTTCTGTGGCTTAGCCATCAGACCCCGCATACCGCCGAGCTGACGAATCTGCTCACGCGAACCACGGGCACCGGAGTGCATCATCATGTAAATCGAGTTGAAGCCCTGGTTCTCCTTTTCGAGGCGACCCATGAGGGTTTCAGTGATTTGGTTGTTGATGCGGGTCCAGATGTCGATAACCTGGTTGTAACGCTCGTTGTCCGTAATCAGACCCATCTGGTAGTTCTGCGTTACGGCAGCTACGTCGGCCTGAGCTTGGGCAATAAGGGCGTCTTTCTCGGCGGGGATGTTGATGTCGCCCAGACCCATCGACAGGCCACCTTTGTAAGCCGACTGGAAACCCAGCGTCTTGATGTCGTCGAGGAACTGCGCGGTACGAGCCATACCCGTGCGCTTGAACACCAGCGAAATGATTTGCTGGAGCTTTTTCTTGGTCAGCAGCTCATCTACGAAACCTACTTCCTCAGGCACGAGCTGGTTGAAGAGTACGCGGCCGGCTACGGTTTCGATGATCTTCGTTACGAGGTTATCTTCCTCGTCCCGAACTTTCGTGCGCACCTTAATATAGGCGTGCTTCGACAGCTGACCTTCGTTGATGGCAATTACTACCTCTTCATCGGAGTAGAACATGCGGCCTTCGCCCTGGATCTTCTCGTCGTCGGTGCTGCGCTTGCCTTTGGTCACGTAATATAGACCCAGAACCATGTCCTGCGACGGTACCGCAATGGGCGCGCCGTTAGCGGGGTTCAGGATGTTGTGCGAGGCCAGCATCAGCATAGAGGCTTCCAGAATAGCGGCCGGTCCGAGCGGAACGTGCACAGCCATCTGGTCACCGTCAAAGTCAGCGTTGAAAGCCGTACACACCAATGGGTGCAGCTGAATAGCTTTACCCTCGATGAGGCGAGGCTGGAACGCCTGGATACCCAAACGGTGCAGGGTAGGAGCACGGTTCAGGAGCACTGGGTGGCCTTTCAGCACGTTCTCCAGAATGTCCCATACCACGGCGTCCTTGCGGTCAACGATTTTCTTGGCCGACTTCACCGTTTTCACGATGCCGCGCTCAATGAGCTTGCGGATGATGAACGGCTTGAACAGCTCGGCGGCCATGTTCTTGGGCAGACCGCACTCGTGTAGCTTCAACTCAGGGCCTACCACGATAACCGAACGGCCGGAGTAGTCCACACGCTTACCAAGCAGGTTCTGACGGAAGCGGCCCTGCTTACCTTTCAGCATATCGGACAGCGACTTCAGGGCGCGGTTACCTTCGGCACGCACGGCGTTTACTTTCCGCGAGTTGTCGAAGAGCGAGTCAACGGCTTCCTGCAGCATACGCTTTTCGTTCCGCAGAATCACCTCGGGAGCCTTGATTTCAATCAGGCGCTTGAGGCGGTTATTGCGGATGATTACGCGACGGTACAAGTCGTTCAAGTCGGAAGTAGCGAAACGGCCACCATCCAATGGAACGAGGGGACGCAGTTCCGGGGGAATAACCGGCACCATGCGGATTACCATCCACTCAGGCTTGTTCTCGATGCGAGTAGCAGCGTCGCGGAAAGCTTCCACCACGCGCAGACGCTTCAGAGCTTCCGCCTTACGCTGCTGCGAAGTTTCGTGCGCAGCAGAGTCACGCAGCGAGTATGACAGCTCGTCGAGGTTGATGCGCTCCAGCAACAGCTGCAGGGCATCGGCACCCATGCGGGCGATGAACTTATTGGGGTCCTCGTTCGGCAGCATCTGGTTCTCGCGGGGGAGCTTGTCGATGATGTCGAGGTATTCGTCTTCGGTGAGGAAGTCGAGCTGCTGCACACCTTCTTCGGCCAATACGCCCGGCTGTACTACTACATACCGCTCGTAATAGATAATCTGATCAAGCTTCTTGGTGGGCAGGCCCAGCAGGTAGCCGATTTTATTGGGCAGGGACTTAAAGTACCAGATGTGCGCAACGGGCACCACCAGTTCGATGTGGCCCATCCGCTCCCGACGTACTTTCTTCTCGGTCACCTCCACGCCGCAACGGTCGCAAATGATGCCTTTGTAGCGAATCCGCTTGTATTTGCCGCAGTGGCATTCCCAGTCCTTCACCGGACCGAAAATCCGCTCGCAAAACAGGCCGCCCATCTCGGGCTTGTACGTCCGGTAGTTGATCGTCTCGGGCTTTACAACTTCACCGTTCGACCGCTCCAGAATGGATTCGGGCGAGGCCAGCGAAATGGTAACTTTCGAGAAGTCCTGTACCAGTTTCTTGTTTTTTGCAAACGCCATGTAGGGTAGCTGTTGTTAGCTGGTGGCTTTTATCTGTTCGTTGGTTCCGCTATTCTTAAGAGTAGTCGGAAAGAACATAACAGTTCGACTCTGCGAAAAGTGCTCTGTGGGTCGGATAGGTACGCCGCGCAGTAGTTTTTCGCCAGGTCTGGCAATCGGGTGGCTCAGCTAGCTGAACCGGTTGCGGCCAACTACTGCCGGAGGTTGGTGTCGTTCTGACCATATCTCGGAACGACGCCGGCAGCGGCGGTTATCGGTTTCCCGAACCGCGGGTTTATACGCTTTGAAGGGGTAGGTGCCAACATCGAAACGTCAGCCCCTACCCTTCAAAAATTAGTCAAGCGTGATTTCCAGGGCCAGACCACGTAGCTCGTGGATGAGTACGTTGAATGACTCAGGGATATTCGGCTTGGGTAGTACGTCGCCTTTTACAATGGCTTCGTACGCTTTAGCGCGGCCTACCACGTCATCCGACTTCACTGTCAGGATTTCCTGCAGCACGTTGGAAGCACCGAAGGCCTCCAGCGCCCACACCTCCATCTCACCGAAGCGCTGACCACCGAACTGCGCCTTACCACCCAGCGGCTGCTGCGTGATGAGCGAGTACGGCCCGATGGAACGGGCGTGCATCTTGTCGTCAACCAAGTGACCAAGCTTGAGCATGTAAATCACGCCCACGGTTACCGGCTGGTCGAAACGCTGACCCGTGAGACCATCGTGCAGGTAAGCACGGCCAAAGTGCGGTAGCCCAGCTTCCGTCAGTTCGCGCGATACTTCCTCTTCAGTAGCACCGTCGAAAATGGGGGTAGCGTAGGTGCGGCCTAGCTTCAGGCCAGCCCAGCCCAGTACGGTCTCGTAAATCTGACCGATGTTCATGCGGCTCGGTACACCCAGCGGGTTGAGCACGATATCCATCGGGGTGCCGTCGGGCAGGAAGGGCATGTCCTCGTCGCGCACGATGCGGGCTACTACCCCTTTATTACCGTGACGACCGGCCATCTTGTCACCTACTTTCAGCTTACGCTTCTTGGCGATGTACACTTTAGCCAGCTGCACGATACCGGCGGGCAGTTCGTCGCCCACTTCCAGCGTGAACCGGTCGCGCTTGAAACGAGCCGTGATGGTGTTGCGCTTCTTGGTGTAGTTCTTCACCAATTCAGACAGCATCCCATTCACTTTATCGTCGGCGGTCCAGTTCTCCAGAATGAGGTCTTTGAACATGTTCACCTCCTCCGGCACAGCATAGTTGCTCTCGTCCTTATAGGGGTTCTTCTCGGGGAACAGCGCTTCCGTGATGTTCTTCTTCCCGAATTTCACACCCTTAGTCAGAATTTCGTCGCCAAACTTGTGCTTCACGCCTTGGGAAGTTTTGCCTTCCAGCAGTTGCACCAGCTTCTCGATCATCACGGCTTTGATACCGCGCAGTTCGCGAGCATACGACTCCTTCAGCTCTTCTACTTCCTTCTTCGACTTGGCCCGCAGGTTTTTGTCTTTCTTCGGACGTGAGAACAGCTTGGTGCCGATTACTACCCCGTTCAGGGAAGGCGGCGCCTTGAGGGAGGCGTCCTTCACGTCGCCGGCTTTGTCACCGAAGATGGCACGGAGCAGCTTCTCCTCCGGGGTCGGGTCAGTTTCGCCCTTGGGCGTAATCTTACCGATGAGGATGTCGCCTTCGCGAACCTCAGCACCCAGACGGATGATGCCGTTGTCGTCGAGGTTGCGTACGGCTTCTTCGCTCACGTTCGGAATTTCCGAGGTCAGCTCTTCTTCGCCGCGCTTAGTCTCGCGTACTTCCAACTCAAACTCCTCAATGTGAATCGAGGTAAAGATGTCGTCGCGAACTACACGCTCCGAAATAACGATGGCGTCTTCGAAGTTGTAACCCTGCCACGGCATGAAAGCTACCTGCATGTTGCGACCCAATGCCAGTTCACCCTGGTTCGTGCCATAGCCTTCGCAGAGAGGTTGACCTTTGGTTACCCGCTCACCCTTCTTCACGATGGGCGTCAGGTTAATGCAGGTATCCTGGTTGGTACGACGGAACTTGATCAGGTCGTACGAAATCTTCTCTGCATCAAAGCTTACGAGGATATCGTCTTCCGTCAGGTCGTACTTCACCACAATCTTGTTGGCGTCCACGTAGTCAATAACCCCGTCGCCCTCGGCCACTACCAATGTGCGGGAGTCAATAGCCACACGTCCTTCCAGACCAGTACCTACGATAGGTGCTTCTGCACGCAGCAAGGGCACGGCCTGACGCTGCATGTTCGAACCCATCAGGGCGCGGTTGGCGTCGTCGTGCTCCAGGAACGGAATCAGCGAAGCAGCTACCGATACAATCTGGTTCGGTGCTACGTCCATGTAGGAATACTCAGTCGGACCTACTACCGGGAAGTCACCTTCAAAACGGCCTTTAACAAGCTCATTTACGAAGTTGCCTTCCTCATCAATCCGGGCGTTGGCCTGTGCGATGTGGTGGGTATCCTCTTCCTCAGCCGTCAGGTACTTCACGTTCTCCGTGGTATCTACCTTGCCGTTTTCAACGGTGCGGTAGGGAGTTTCGATAAAGCCCATCGAGTTTACCCGGGCGTGCACGCAAAGCGACGAAATCAAACCGATGTTCGGTCCTTCCGGCGTTTCAATGGTGCAAAGACGGCCGTAATGGGTGTAGTGAACGTCACGCACCTCGAAACCAGCCCGCTCACGCGACAGACCGCCCGGCCCCAGGGCCGATACGCGACGCTTGTGCGTCACCTCGGCCAGCGGGTTGGTTTGGTCCATGAACTGCGACAACTGGTTGGTGCCGAAGAATGAGTTGATAACCGACGACAGCGTACGGGCGTTGATCAGGTCAACCGGCTTGAAGTCCTCGTTGTCGCGCACGTTCATGCGCTCCTTGATGGTACGCGCCATACGGGCCAAGCCTACGCCGAACTGGGCGTACAACTGCTCCCCTACCGTGCGAACCCGACGATTGCTCAAGTGGTCAATGTCATCGACAATGGCCTTCGAGTTGATCAGACCGATCAGGTATTTCACGATGAGAACGATGTCCTCATTGGTCAGCACGCGGGCGTCCCAGTTCGTGTCAATACCCAGCTTCTTATTGATACGGTAGCGGCCTACGTCACCTAGGTCGTAGCGCTTATCCGAGAAGAATAGCTTTTGGATGATGTCGCGGGCAGTTTCTTCGTCAGGAGCTTCCGTGTTACGGAGCTGACGGTAGATTTGCTCAACGGCTTCTTTCTCCGAGTTGGAGTTGTCCTTCTGTAGCGTGTTGTAAATGATTGCGTAGTCCGCAATGTTTACGTTCTCGCGGTGCAGAATAACCGACTTGGCCCCAGCGTTCAGGATTACGTCGATGTCCTCCTCTTCAATGGTTGAGTCACGCTCCAGCAGAACCTCGTTTCGGTCGATGGACACCACTTCACCGGTATCCTCGTCCACGAAGTCTTCTGTCCAGGTGCGGAGCACCCGAGCGGCCAGCTTGCGGCCTACAGCCTTCTTGAGGTTCTTCTTATCGGCTTTCACCTCTTCCGACAGCCCGAACAGGTCGAGGATGTCTTTATCGGTGCCGTAGCCGATAGCACGCAGCAGCGTAGTAACCGGGAATTTCTTCTTCCGGTCAATGTACGCGTACATCACGTTGTTCACGTCCGTGGCGAATTCAATCCACGAACCCTTGAACGGAATGATACGGGCCGAATACAGCTTGGTACCGTTGGTGTGCTTGCTCTGAGCAAAGAACACACCCGGTGAGCGGTGCAGCTGCGATACGATTACACGCTCTGCTCCGTTGATTACGAACGAGCCTTTTTCGGTCATGTAGGGAATATTCCCCAAAAAAACCTCTTGCTCAATCGTCTCGAAGTCCTCGTTGTCCGTATCATTACAGATCAGGCGCAACTTGGCTTTCAACGGTACCGAGTACGTCAGACCCCGGTCAATGCACTCGTCCACGGAGTACTTCGGCGGATCGACGTGGTAGTCGATGAACTCCAGCACAAAGTTTTCGCGCGAGTCCGAAATCGGAAAGTTCTCGGCGAATACTTTGAAAAGGCCTTCATCGGTACGGTTCTCGGCAGCCGTTTCCAACTGGAAGAAATCCATGAACGAGCGAACCTGCACGTCTAGGAAATCCGGGTACTCAATAACCTTTTTAATCTTGGCGAAGTTGATCCGCTCGTCAGCGGCTGACAATTTCTGCAGCCCTGCCTGTGCTTTCGATGTAGCCAATGTATGTGGGGTTAGGAAATGGATACTGAGAGAATCCGGTTCAAGCAGTCAGGAGTCCCGATAGCCTGAACAAAAACGGAAGTTTCGGGCGCACGAAAGCGCAAAGCCTCAACCTTGCGCTCCTAGCGTCCGTAGGCACAAAAAGCCGCTAAGCGGCACGCAAACGAACTTCCGACTAGTTTGTTGCCTACAAACAGGAAAAGACCTGGCTTAGTTGCCAGGCCTCTCCATATTTGCTGGTTTTAAGAGCAGGCAGCAGAAATTACTTAACTTCTACTTCAGCGCCAGCTTCTTCCAGTTGCTTTTTCAGCGACTCAGCTTCGTCTTTAGCAACACCTTCTTTCAGGGGCTTGGGAGCACCGTCAACCAGTTCTTTAGCTTCTTTCAGGCCCAGACCGGTCAGGTCTTTCACCAGTTTCACCACAGCCAGTTTGCCAGCACCAGCCGACTTCAGGATTACGTCGAACGAAGTCTTCTCCTCAGGAGCGTCAGCAGCACCAGCGCCAGCACCACCAGCAACCATTACGGGAGCAGCAGCAGCAGGCTCAATGCCATACTCGTCTTTCAGGATAGTAGCCAGTTCGTTTACTTCTTTTACCGTCAGGCTAACGAGCTGCTCGGCGAATGCTTTCAAATCTGCCATTTCTGTAGATTGTTAAAAAGGGGGTTGTTGAACTTTGGAAATTGAAAGTGAAAAAGATGAGCAGCGGTTAGCCTGCAACCTCTTCTTTTTCGGAAAGCGTTTTGAGGATGCCAGCCAGTTTGTTGCCACCGCTCGACAGAGCAGAGATAACATTTTTGGCGGGCGACTGGAGCAGACCGATAACGTCACCGATAAGCTCGTTTTTGCCTTTCAGCGTGCTGAGGCTAGTCAGTTGGTTAGCGCCGATATAGATGCTGGCATCTACATAAGCACCTTTCAGAGCGGGCTTAGGCTCAACACCTTTGCCGTAGTTCTGAGCTTTGTAGAAGTCCTGCAGCAATTTGGCAGGAGCATTACCCGACTCTTTCGAGAACAGGATACCCGACTGGCCTTGCAGAGCTGCGTCCATCTCCGCGGTATCGCCACCGAGGGTGTCGAGAGCCTTGCGGATAAACGTGTTCTTGTACACTTTGAACTCCATGCCGCGGTTGAAGCACAGGCGACGGAATTCGTTGATTTTCGCCACCGACATCCCCGAAGCATCGGCGATGTAGAACGCGTTGTGCGATTGAAACTTCTCGCTCAACTCGTCGACGAGGGCTTGTTTGTCTTCCCGGATCATATCGTCGTGTTGATTAAAACTTAGGCGGAAGTTACTTGCGTGTCAACCGGAACAGCAGGCGACATCGTGCTCGAAAGCGTGATGCTCTTGATGTAAGTGCCTTTGGCCGAGGAAGGCTTCAGTCGCTGGAGCGTCTGGATAACCTCAATGGCGTTTTCGGCGAGCTTCTGCTCATCGAACGACACTTTACCAACCGAGCAGTGGATGATACCGGTTTTGTCAACCTTGAAGTCGATTTTACCGGCTTTCACCTCTTGCACAGCCTTGGCTACGTCCGTGGTTACGGTGCCCGACTTGGGGTTCGGCATCAGGCCGCGAGGACCCAGTACACGGCCCAGACGACCAACCTTGGCCATTACCGACGGCATCGTGATGATTACGTCGATATCGGTCCAGCCTTTCTCGATTTTCGAGATGTAGTCGTCCAGACCAACATAATCAGCACCAGCTGCAGTAGCCTCGGCTTCTTTGTCGGCGGTAACCAGGGCTAGAACACGAACGGTTTTGCCAGTACCGTGGGGCAGCGTGGCTACGCCACGTACCATCTGGTCGGCTTTGCGGGGGTCAACGCCCAAGCGAACGTCGATGTCAACAGAAGCATCAAACTTGGTGTAGGTAATGTCCTTCACCACTTTGGCGGCTTCCACCAAGTTCCGAACTTCGGTCAGGTCATGCTTGGCAAGGGCTTCCTTGCGCTTTTTGCTAATCTTTGCCATGTGTCTTCTCCGTCGTTATATTATTCAGCAAAGGGAGAAGTACCCGAGATGGTGATGCCCATGCTGCGAGCCGTACCAGCCACCTGACGCATAGCCGACTCCACCTTGAAGGCATTCAGATCGGGCATTTTCGTTTCGGCGATGGTGCGCACTTGGTCCCATGATACCGACCCTACCTTGTTACGGTTCGGCTCTTTCGAGCCGCCCTGGAGCTTGGCAGCGTCCATGAGTAGAACCGGCACCGGCGGGGTCTTCACCACGAAGTCGAACGACTTGTCGGTGTACATGGTGATGAGTACAGGACAAACTTGGCCGGCCTTATCTTGGGTGCGAGCATTGAACTGCTTGCAGAACTCCATGATGTTAAGGCCTTTGCTACCAAGTGCAGGTCCAACCGGCGGCGCGGGGTTCGCGGCGCCTCCCTTTATCTGAAGCTTCAGATAACCTCTAATTTCCTTGGCCATTTGGTTTGAAAGGCTTCGGGCTCCTACGGTAACACGTACTTGCCCTCAGATGAAAATTGCTCCAAAGTGGAAGCACCACCGGCCCGGAGCGGATAACCGGTGACGTTTTATTGGTTTACGCTTCCTTTTCAACCTGGGTGTAGCTCAGCTCCATGGGCGTGCTACGGCCGAAAATTTTCACGATAACATTCAGCTTCTTCCGTTCCTCAAATACCTCGGACACTGTGCCCGACATACCTGCAAATCCACCGTCCACAATCTTAACCAGTTCGCCTACTACAAATGGGGTTTCCAAGGTAGCGGCCTGCTCTTCCACTTCATCCACAATCCCAAGGATGCGGTTTACTTCAGAAATATGCAGGGGAACGGGCTTAGTATTCTGGTTGGCAGCTTTGCCTTCCTTGTCGCTGAGAAACCCAATTACGCCAGGTGTGCTAGTAATAATGTGGTCAACTTCCCCGTGCGTAAGGTCGGCGTGGATGATGATGTAGCCAGGGTAAAGGTTCCGCTCACGCACACGCTTCTTACCGTTGCGCATCTCGAACACCTTCTCCACCGGAATCAATACCTGTGGCACTAGATCAGAAAGGCCATGGCGGCCAATCTCAGTTTCCAGGTAGGTTTTGGCTTTTTTCTCTTGTCCGCTCACGGAGCGGACTACGTACCATTTCAACTCGCCCATTGCTGTCGTCTAGTTCTACCGATTAACGGAACGAGTTATAGAAGGCATCCAAGCCTTTGTTGAAAATCACATCCATCAAACCTACTACTGCAGCGAAAAGCAGCGAGCCGATCAGGACAAGACCAGCGCTTTTCTGCAGCTCTTCTAGCGAAGGCCACGTCACTTTGTAGCGCATCTCTTCAGAGGTTTCCCGGAAGTAGTTTGTTAGCTTGCTCATAGTGATGGCACCGGTTTGGTGTGTTAAAACTACGGCTGCCGAAGCAGCCGTAGTTTTCATTGGCACGGGCGGAGAGATTCGAACTCCCATCAAAGGTTTTGGAGACCTCTATTCTACCCTTGAACTACGCCCGTGTATGTATCCTTACCAGTCAAGGTGCTGGATTGGGACTGCAAATGTATGGAACTCTTTACACAAAACAAATCCGCCCCCGAAAATTTCGGGGGCGGATTATCTTATTTCACCAGAATCTGGTTAGAAACTACTCGGTGATTTCAGTAACCTGACCGGCACCTACGGTACGGCCACCTTCGCGGATAGCGAAACGCAGACCTTTTTCCATAGCTACGGCGTTGATCAGCTCAACCGAGATGGTTACGTTGTCACCGGGCATTACCATTTCTACACCCTCAGCCAGCGTGATGATGCCGGTTACGTCGGTGGTGCGGAAATAGAACTGGGGACGGTAGTTGTTGAAGAACGGGGTGTGACGACCACCTTCTTCTTTTGACAGCACGTACACCTCAGCCTTGAACTTGGTGTGCGGCTTAACCGAACCCGGCTTGCAGATTACCATACCGCGACGGATATCGTCTTTCTCGATACCGCGGAGCAGCAGACCTACGTTGTCACCAGCTTCGCCACGGTCCAGGATTTTGCGGAACATTTCCACACCCGTAACCGTCGACTTCAGACCTTGCTTGGCACCCATACCCAGGATGTCAACTTGCTCACCCGAGTTGATGATACCACGCTCGATACGGCCGGTAGCAACCGTACCACGACCCGTGATAGAGAATACGTCCTCTACCGGCATCAGGAAGGGCAGGTCGGTCAGACGAGCAGGAATCGGAATGTAGCTATCAACAGCAGCCATCAGCTCCTCGATCTTGGGAACCCAGTTAGCGTCGCCGTTCAGGCCGCCCAGAGCCGAGCCCTGAATAACCGGAATGTTGTCGCCGTCGAAGTCGTAGAACGAGAGCAGTTCGCGGATTTCCATTTCCACCAGCTCGAGCAGCTCGGGGTCATCCACCATGTCCACTTTGTTCATGAACACTACCAGCTGAGGTACACCTACCTGACGAGCGAGCAGGATGTGCTCACGGGTCTGGGGCATCGGGCCGTCGGTAGCAGCTACCACGAGGATAGCGCCGTCCATCTGAGCAGCACCCGTTACCATGTTCTTCACGTAGTCAGCGTGACCGGGGCAGTCAACGTGAGCGTAGTGACGGTTTTCGGTAGCGTATTCTACGTGAGCGGTGTTGATGGTGATACCACGCTCTTTTTCTTCGGGAGCATTGTCAATCGAAGAGAAGTCGCGCTTGGCAGCCAGACCCTTGTTAGCCAGAACCGTGGTGATGGCAGCGGTAAGGGTGGTTTTGCCGTGGTCCACGTGACCAATCGTGCCGATGTTTACGTGCGGCTTGGACCGGTCAAAATTTTCTTTAGCCATTGTAAAGAGATTAAGAGGAATTTTGAGGTAAAGAGGGGGAAACGCGACTAGACTATACAGTAAGAAAGCGAAACACAGCTCCGTTTAGTCGGGACTGCACGTCGCTTTACTTTGCTGACAGTTTCCAAACGGTGCAGTCGCGCTGCCCCGTTGGTACTCGTAATTCTGAGCCATTTATGGGATTTGAACCCATGACCTCTTCCTTACCAAGGAAGTGCTCTACCACTGAGCTAAAACGGCTTATTTTGGTTTGGCAAAGATACAACAGCGAAAGAACTTATGCCAGTACAACTGGAGCTTGTTACTTCTCGCTGCCATTCCGGGCACCGAGCGGGAGACGAGGTTCGAACCCGCGACCTGCAGCTTGGAAGGCTGCCGCTCTACCAACTGAGCTACTCCCGCGTAAGTGATACGGCGAAATGGTGAACCGCGAGTCTAACTCACCATTTCACCATCTCACTATGTCACGTGTGGGGGGAGAAGGATTCGAACCTTCGAAGTCGTAAGACAACGGAGTTACAGTCCGTCCCATTTGGCCGCTCTGGAATCCCCCCAGCTTGTTTTCCTTGTCGCTTACAAGGAAATTACCCTTTCAACCTTAAGCGGCCGAAGCCGTTACTGTGTCGATTGGAGTTGCAAAATTAGAGGCTTTCTGACGTAAGTCAAGTCTCCGGATTAAAAAGGTTTTATTTTTTTCTTTCTGTTTACAGTCTTTGTTGGATTCGAGACTAGCTAACCTATTGACTTCCTATCTGAAACAAAGAAATAAAATACGCGGCGCAAGCCTGAAAAAAATTACTGAATAAGGCTATACATTGACTTTAGGTCAGCGTCTTTCTCTTTGTTACGGATGTCCTGCAGGATGGGCTTGAGGGTAGGCATGCTGGCTACGAGCTGGTGTAAACCCTTATAAGCGCCCAACCGCACATACATCTGGGAGTGATTCCTGGCTAGGGACTCCAAGCGCTGAATACCTTTTTCTCGCTCTATAGGCGGGATGCGCTGCATAAGCGTTCCGAAGTTTTCCAGCATTACGTAAAGCACCTCAGCAGGTGCGTCCTGACTCCGGCGCAAAAACCACTGGTAGTCTTCCAGATTACCATTGAGGCCATAATAATTCGAAAGCGCCGTAAGCAAGGCAGAATTTTTGGTTTCCTGCAGGGCTGCCATCTGAGCCCGGGTATTGGGGGTAGGTGCTTTAGATAAAGCCTCTACAGCCGCCCCTACTACTAAGTAAGAGCTATCCTTGAGGGCAGCGGCATACACTTCATTAAAATCCTCGTTAGGAAAGGAGGATAGGACGCTAATAGCTGTGGCGCGTACTACCCCCCTCTTTTCCGTCATGGCAACCCGCTGCAGATCCTTGCGGACAGCGTTGCCTTCCGCACCACGGTAGCGACGCAAACCATCAAGTGCGGCTACGCGCACGGCCCAAAAGGGGTCGTTTAATGCATTCCGAAACGCGGAACTGACGGTCAAGTCGGCGGATTTACTGCGCAGTCCCTGAATAGCATCGTATTTCTGCTGATAACCGCGGGCATGACTTAGCTGGTATAGCAACTCCTCCTGGCTCTGGACCTCATCTATCTGGGCCAGCAGTACGCCTTCGTGGTCGAATTTTACTAGGCTAGGACGCTGGCTGGCGGGCAGGCGAAACGTTTGGTCGGCTTTGGTGACCAGAATCCGGTGCTCGGTGGGTTGATTGTTATTCCAAGTGGCTACCACCACGGGCAGCCGATATACGGGCTGGTACAGGGTATCCTGTACTTGTTGCACGCGCACAACTACCTGGTTGCTCTCGTAGGAATGCGTAACCCTTAACTCCGGGTGGCCGCGCTGCATAAACCACTGGTCGAAAAACCACGTCAAATCCTCACCTGTCGTTTCCTCAAAGGCTAAGCGCAGCTTGGCTATTTCGGTAGTCGAAAACTTGTTCTGGTTTAGATAACGGTTCAGGGCCACGAAGAAGGCATCGTCGCCTACATAGTTGCGCAGCATGTGCAGTACCCGGCCACCTTTGTCATAGGAGTGGCGGTCGAACATGTCTTCTTGGTCGGCGTAGCGGTAGCGAATGAGTGGCTCACGCTTGGTCTGGGCTTCTTCAAGGTAGTTGCGAAGCTTGGTTTGCTGGACCAGGGCAGCGGCATCGGGACCGTATTTGTGTTCGGCCCACAGCAGCTCTGAATAATCGGCGAACGACTCGTTTAGGGGCAGGTTGGCCCACGATTCGGTTGTTACATAGTCGCCGAACCACTGATGGAAAAGCTCGTGCGCAATAACTGACTCCGGCTCGTAGGACATATCGGGCAACTCGCGGGCGCTGAACTGCACCAACTGTTGCTGAAAGGTAGAGGCCGTAGTATTCTCCATGGCCCCGGATACAAAGTCATGCACGGCTACCTGGGCATACTTCTCCCATGGATATTCTACGCCCAGCTTTTTGGAGAAGAACTCCAGCATTTCGGGCGTGTTGCCAAACACAGTCTTGGCGGTGTGCTGAAAAGGCGGATCAACGTAGTACTCCACCGGCTTGCCCCGCCATGTATCCGTAACTACTGCAAAATCGCCGACGGCCAGCATGGCCAGGTAGGGCGCGTGCGGTAGGCTTTGCTTCCAGACATCGGTCCGGGTACCATCAGGGTTGCGGCGCGAGGAAACGAGCAATCCGTTGGAAAGAGTCTTAAACCCACTTTCCACGGTTAAGCTGATTTCCTGGGTCATCCGCTGGTTGGGCTTATCAATGGTCGGAAACCAGCAGGAACTGCCCTCCGTTTCGCCCTGGGTCCAGACCTGACGCGGCTTGTCCTTTTCGGTGCCCAGCGGATTGATAAAGTACAGGCCTTTGTCCTCCGTAATAGCCTCACTCCCACCTTTGGGCAGCTCATTGGGTTTGGCCACGTACTGAATCCGCACCTGATACTGTTCGGTGCGCTGGTATTGCCGGTCGAGGCTGATAGTCAGCTTTTTCTTATCGTAGCTGTACTTCAGGTCCTTGCCTTTCTTCCCACCATTGAGCAGCTCTACGCTTTTTATATCAAGACCCTTCGCATCGAGCACCAGCTGGTTCTGGGGGTAAAAATGGGGCCGCACGGTAAGCGAAGCTGTGCCCAGCAGCCACTGCTTTGCCCAGTCGAAGCGGACGTCCAGCTTGGTATCGATCAGATCGTGCAGCAGGGTAGCCGCCGGCTGTACCGGGTTGGTGGAGGGTAGCCAGTTGGGAATGGGCAACGCGGCCGGAGCAGAAACAGGAGCTTCGGTAACAGGAGTTTTCTTGCGAGCCGGGTGGCTGACAGTAGAAGCCGGGCGGCTGGATTTAACTGCCTGAGCGGAAGCCGTAAACTGACACAATAGTGTTAGAGCAAGGGCGCCGAGGACCGGGTATTTCATGCAGAAAGGCACTAGGGTATTGGAGGGTCAAGTTCCGAATTTATTTCAGAATTGGCCTATCTTTAAGGCCTTTTCCACCCACCCCTGCCCTCGTTATATGCTACAGGTACGCACTGGCACTACCCCCGACCATGCCTGGGAGGTTGATTATCGCCCGAATGGGGCGATTACGGTTAATGGCCAGCCTTTCCACTGGGACCTGTTGCCGCTCGGCAATGGCCGCTATCATGTGGTACATGAAAACCGCTCCTACACGGTTGAGCTGGTTTCGGCGGACTACGCTACCAAAACGGTAGTGCTTAAGCTAAATGGGCAGCAGCTTGAGCTGCAGGCGAAAGACCGGTTTGATCTGTTGCTGGACAAGCTGGGCATGAGCAATGCCGCCTCCAGCAAGGTGAATGAGTTGAAAGCTCCTATGCCCGGCCTGATTGTAGATATCCGGGTAGCGCCGGGCCAGACGGTGCAGAAGGGTGACCCGCTGCTGGTACTGGAGGCCATGAAAATGGAAAATATTCTGAAAGCCCCGGGCGAAGGCACGGTAGCAGCCATCAAAGTCAATTTACGCGACAACGTAACCAAGGGGCAGGTTCTGATTCAGTTCAGCTAACCTGCTTTTCGTTTTTCCATTACGGCCGTAATGGGTGCCATGTGGCTTTCCGCCCCGGCACCCCTTGCGGCCTCACTACGTACATCCGCGTTCCACGCTTAACCTCTTTCGTTTTGAAGTACAACCGAATCCTGCTGAAGCTAAGCGGCGAGGCCTTGATGGGCCAGCAACAGTACGGCATTGATGCCACCCGGCTCATGCAATACGCCGAAGAAATTAAGGCCGTAGCCGCCACCGGCACGCAGGTAGCCGTGGTTATCGGAGGAGGTAACATCTTCCGGGGCGTACAGGCCGAGGCCTTCGGGCTAGACCGGGTGCAGGGCGACTATATGGGTATGCTGGCTACGGTCATCAACTCCATGGCTTTGCAAAGCGCCCTGGAAAAGCTCGATGTGAATACCCGTTTGCTTTCAGGCGTTACCATTCAGCGGGTGTGCGAGCCCTACATTCGCCGGCGGGCCCTGCGCCACCTGGAGAAGGGCCGCGTGGTTATTTTCGGCGCGGGCATAGGTTCTCCGTATTTCACCACCGACTCGGCAGCTTCCCTGCGCGCTATCGAAATTGAGGCCGATGTGGTACTGAAAGGTACCCGGGTAGATGGTATCTATACGGCTGATCCGGAAAAAGATCCCACGGCGGTTCGCTACCCCGAAATTACCTTTGATGAGGTAATGGAGAAAAACCTCAACGTGATGGACATGACGGCCTTCACGCTCTGCAAGGAAAATAACCTTCCTATCATTGTATTCGATATGAATAAGGAAGGCAACCTACAGCGCCTGTTGGACGGGCAAAGCGTGGGTACGCTGGTGAGCATGCATGGCTCCGAAGCCTACCAGGCCGCCAGACCCAGCGTTCTGCAGCCGGCGGTAAAAGGCGCTCCGGGCCAGCAAGCCTAATTTTTCCGCAAGTGCCTGGCAGTCGCCGGGCCTTACAAGCGTAACTCAACACACACCTTTCAACACTTAACTTTTTAGAAGTGGACGAAGAAATAAAGTTTTATCTGGACGAGGCAGAAGAGTCGATGGGCAAAGCGCTGCAGCACACGCAGCAGGAGTTTGCCCGCATCCGGGCCGGTAAGGCTACTCCCGCCATGCTCGACTCGCTGCGGGTGGACTACTACGGCACCCCTACCCCCATTGGGCAGGTAGCCAACGTGGCTGCCCCCGACGCCCGGACGCTGTTCATCAAGCCCTGGGAAAAGAACATGATCAGCGAAATTGCCAAGGCCATCAAGAACAGCGACCTGGGCCTGAACCCCCAGTCGGATGCGGAAGGGGTACGCCTGAACATTCCGCCCATGACGGAGGAGCGCCGCCGCGACCTGGTGAAGCAAGCCAAAAACGAATCGGAAAGCGGCAAGGTGCGCATCCGTGGTATCCGGAAGGATGTTAATGACTCCCTGCGTAAGCTGCTGAAAGACGGTGCCGCCGAGGATGATATTAAAGACGCGGAGGCCAAAGTGCAGAAGTTTACCGATACCTACATCAGCAAGGTAGATGAGCTGCTCGGCAAGAAGGAATCCGAAATCATGACCATCTGATTTCCCTACCCCCCTTCTCAATGCAAAGCCCCGGTGGATGCTATCCGCCGGGGCTTTGCGTTATTTCATATAGCTGACTTCTACTGCTGCCAGTAACCGGAAGCCTGAATGTGCTGCTCCACAGCCTCAGGCACTAGGTAGCGAATAGACTTGCCTGCCCGCACACAGTCGCGTATGAAGGTGGCCGAAATATCCAACAAGGGAGCTTTTACTATCCGCACGGCCGGATAAGTGCCTGGCTCGGAGCCAGCTACTCCCGGCCGCGGGTACACATACACTTCGTGCTCAGCCAGAATCTGGTCGGCGTGTTTCCAGCGGGGTAGGCCCGCCACGTTGTCTTCTCCCATCAGCAGCACGAAGCGCGTACCAGGGTAGCGGCCCCGAAGCTTACTCAACGTGTCGGCGGTATAGCTGGGCTTGGGCATGGTGAACTCCACATCCAGCGCCCGCAGCCGGGTATTACCGGCAATAGCCAGTTCTACCAGCTGCAACCGATCCTGCTCGGGCAACAGTTCCTGCCCTACTTTGAAAGGGCTCTGGGGAGATACCACCAGCCAGACCTCCTCCAGATCGGTATGGGTTGCCATGAAGTTGGCCAGAATCAGGTGCCCCGTGTGGATGGGGTTGAACGAACCAAAAAGCAGCCCCACTTTCCGGCCTTCATCAGGGACAGAAGCGGGGCTGCTCACAAGATAGCAGGCTCGGCGGTAATAAAGTTACGAACCAACCTTTCGGCCTCGTCAATAGCTCGCTCGAGGTCATCATTTACGATAGTGACGTCGAAGCGGTCCTCGAATGTCAGCTCGAAGTTGGCTTTGTAAAGGCGGGCAGAGATGCTGGCATCAGAGTCGGTGGCGCGGTTGCGGAGGCGCTGCTCCAAAACCTCCAGCGACGGAGGTTTTACGAACACCGCAAGGGCGCGGTCTTTGTAAAACTCCTTGATGCTGAGGCCGCCTTTCACGTCCACATCCAGCACGGAATGTTGGCCGTTGCTCCAGATGCGTTCAATCTCCGACTTCAGCGTACCATAGAAGGCACCTTCATACACCTCTTCCCATTCTACGAAGTCATCGTGGCGGATTTTCTCCTGAAACTCCTGAACGGAGATAAAGTAGTAGTCCTTGCCGTTGGCTTCGGTGCGGCCACGCTTATCGCGGGTGCACGCTGAAATAGAGAAACTTAGCTCCGGAATTCGCTCCAGCAGCCGGTGAACGATAGTGGTCTTACCGGCGCCGGAAGGAGCCGAAAAGGCGATGATTTTACCCTGCATCGGGCAAAATTAGGCCATTTCCGCTTTAACTCGCGCAAGAATTGAGTTCGACAACGAAGAAGGTGCCCCTTTACGTCCTACGTGTTGCGCCAGAAAGTCGATGAATATGTGCTGCTTCTCGATGCTATCGAAGCACGGAGAGCAATCTTGGGCATGATGGACAAAGTAGTCCTCATCCTCAGCCGTGGGGTCCTGCCCTACGATGATTTGGTCAAGAATTGTATTCACGCGTTCACAGTCGGGGCCGTTGGCGGCCGCCGAGTTCTGGTTGGTTTGCTTAGTAGAGGTCGTTTCCATAACGGGGTCCTATCCTTGAGGAGTTTATTCGTTGTCGTCGTTTGTCAATTCGTCGTCGCCTTCGCCTTCAGAGCCATAACCCATAGATTTGGCATAGCGTTCAAGCTTGTCCTTCAGAAAGTTACGAGCCCGGTGCAACCGAGAGCGCACCGTTCCGATGGGGATGTCCAGCACCTTAGCCATTTCCTCATAGGTGAACCCTTCCAGGTCGCAGAGGATAATGACGGTACGGAAATCCACGGGCAGCGAGTTGAGTGCGCTGGCTACTTCGTCGCCGATGAGGTCGCGCACGGCTTGCTGCCGCATGTCGGTTGAGGTGCTGCCGGCGTCGCCTTCGGCCTCCACATCTTCCGAGTTGTAGTACCCTTCGATTTCGCTGTAGTCAACCTTGGCGGGTTGCTTACTTTTCTTGCGAAAGTCGTTGATGAACGAATTTTTCAGGATGCGAAACAGCCACGCTTTGGCGTTCGTTCCCGGCTCGAAGTACTCAAAGAAGCGATATGCTTTCAGATAAGTTTCCTGTACGAGGTCATTTGCATCATCTTCATCGAGGGTGAGACGGAAGGCGAAGTTGTACAGAGAATCGAGCACAGGCATCAGTTCGGCCTGAAAACGCCGGTCTTTTTCCTCTTTGCTCAGTTTTGGTACTCGTTCGGGGGAGTCGCTCATGGACACAAAAAAAATTCGGCTGAATATTGGAAAAATACCGCCGTTAGACAAGTGTAGAACTTATACCATCCGCGGGAAGGAAGGTTTTACCGGCTGCTCGCCGCTCGGTTGCTACTACCAGAAACCCGTACAGAAACACGAACAGGTTAAAGCTGGTCTGCAATTCCAGCAGCGAATCGACCATCATGGCCAGTGCCTGCAGCAGCAGGAACCGATACACGTACGGGTTTCGACGCTGGGCAGGTTGCACCAAAGGCCCGAATAACACCAGAAGCCATAGACTCAGGCCCACTAAGCCGCCTCCCACCAGCTGGTGGAGGTATTGATTATGAATCATTACGCGGTTTTCGGGCCGCAGGCCGTAATTCTGCCAATCGTACTGTTGCATCATAGCCTGGTAGGCATCGGCGGGCCCTACGCCGGCTACCGGGTGCTGCCGCGCTACCACCAAAGCCGTTTGCCAGGCAGCCAGCCGGCGCGATAAGGAATACTCGTTGATGTCGCGGTTGAGCTGGAACTGCTCGATATCGTAGGTAGTGGCTCTGACCCGCTGCCGAACGGACTCCAGCGTGTTGTAGGCCGCCCAGGGAGCCAAGACCAGGGCCAGCACCAGCGCAATACCCAGCCAAAGCCGGCCCTGCACTACCAGTACTAGCAGCGCATCTATCAGCAGCATGCCGTACAGGACCATGAGCCCGGTACGATACGCCAGCACGTGCAACGTAAGCACACAAAGGGCAACGGCGACCAGCAGGCCAACGCGGACCACAGCCGTAGCTACCGCCTCGCGGCGTAACGACAGGCCGAAGAAGGTAGCCAAGGCCAGCATCAGCCCGAAATGGATGTGGAAGATGCGGGTAATGGAAGGCATGCTCTGGCCCAACCCAAATGCCAGGTTGGCGGCGGCCGGGTCCAGAAAATACTGAACTGTGGTGGCCGCCCCAACAAGGGCTACCCCGCCCACAAATAGCAACCCCACGCCAAACCGCTGCCGGCTGCTTAGGGGCACGGCCAGGCCAAACGCCAGCGGAACTCCCAGCCAAGGAAGCAGCCGATACATTTCGTGGCGCCAGGTAGCCCACTCCTGGGTGTAGAGACTACTGAGCAGCAGCAGCCCATAGAGCGCGGCCGGCGCCCACACGGTCCGGAGGCGCAGGTAGCGGGGCAGCTGCTGGCGCAGCTGCGGCGCGGTTAGCGCGGCCAGCACCCCTGCCACCGGGCTGAGGGCTACCAGTGCCCGGGACGTGAGTAACCCGGCTACCCCCGCCACACAGGCCAGCAGCAGCAGGTATTGCGACAGGCGGCCGGTGCGCCACCAAGCCTTCCATACCGGCGTGGGGGTAGTAGCAGAAGTGGTTGGTACGGTCATTCGGCCGGCAAGTAGCTTAGAAAGCAGCAGACGACAAGGCTTGCCAGTGCTGAATACGGGCTAATGCCTGCACGGGCTCCAAGGCTTTGATGCAGCTGCAGGCCGCAGGCTGAGCGCGGCAATCCTCACAATCGGGGCGGTTGAACACCAGATAATCGGCGTGGGGCCCCAGCGGAGCCCAGCGGCCCGGGTGCATGGGCCGGATGGGCGGATACAGGCCCAGAGCCTGACGACCCAGGGCCGCTGCCAGGTGCAGGGGCCCCGTGCTACCGGCCACCAGCCCATCGGCTGCCCCAATGAAGGCAATGAACTCCGGGAGGGCGAGCGTACCAGTAAGGTCGGCGGCGATGAAGGGCTGGTGCTCCCGCAGCCAGTCGCGCAGCGCCTCCCCTTCCGCCGCCGTGCCCGTGATAAACACGCGGTGCCCGGCCTGGTGGAGCAGGCGAGCCAACGTACCGAAGTGAGCCAAACCCCACTCCCGGGCGCTGCCCCGGCTGCGCGGGTGCAGAATAACGTTACACTGCGCGGGAGAACGGGCCGCCAGCAGCTCGCGCAGGGCTGGCTGCAGCGCTACCGCCGGGACCAGCTGCACGAGAGTTGCCACCGTTGTGAGGGGTAGCACCTCGGCGGTTTGAGTAAGCGGCTGGAGCAGCTGCAGATTCAATTGCGCCTCGTGCAGCGGGGAGTTTTTCCGGCTCAGGGCTACCAGGCGGTTGCAGGTAAGCCAGTGAAACCACCGGTTGCGGGTGCCAATGCGGACCGGAATGCCGGCCTGACGGGCGGCCCGGGCCAGCAGCTTGTTCGGGAATACGTGCAGGATAACATCGGCCTGCTGGGCCTGCAGGGCGGCTACCTGTCCGGCGGGAGTCAGCTGCTGGAACTCATCAATATTGAGAAACGCATCAACCCACGGACAGGCTTCGGCTACAGCCTGAGTGTAGGTGCGCCCAATAAGCACTACCCGGCAGCCGGGGTACAGCTGCTTCAACCGGCCCGCCACCGGCAAGGTCAGCACCACGTCGCCGATGGCATCGGTGCGGCTAATCAGGAAGGTTTTCATGCGGCGGCTTTGGTTTTGAGCTTGGCGAACTTCAAAAACACGCCCCAGGCCGAAATAACGGCAATGCTCAGGCCCGCGAATCCATCGAGAAAACCCAACCGGAAAAAGTAGCCGTGCGTGAATTTCCACCAGGGCTTCAGGAGCAGATGAAACACGGAAACGCGGCGCTTACCCCGCAGCCAGAGCTCATGGGCGGCAATGCTGGTGAAGCGGTTGAGCTGACTGACGTGCTGCTCCACGGAATCGTAAGAATAGTGTAGGGCGTCGCCGGCCAGGGGCAGGGGTGCCGGCTGATGAGGCTGCAGCTCGTACCGCTCGTGCAGGAGCAGGCCTTCCCACCGACCCAGGCGCCGGTCGTAGAGGCGCAGCTTGCGGTCGGGATACCAGCCGCCGTGGCGCACCCAGGAGCCGCAGTAGTTGGTGAGGCGGGCCAGGGTGTAGCCGGCCCCCTGCCAGTTCTGCCGGGCCGCCTGAATGCTCTGGCGCAGCTCTTCAGTCAGCACTTCATCGGCATCGAGTTGGAGTACGTAGTCGTGACGGGCCTGTTGGGTAGCGTAGTTTTTCTGCTCCACGTAGCCGGCAAAGGCATGCTGAATTACCCGCGCGCCCAGCTTTTGGCAAATTTCCACGGTGCCATCCGTAGAGAAGCTATCCACTACCAGCAGCTCATCGGCGATGGGACGAGCGGCTTCGAGGCAGCGGGCAATGTTGGCTTCTTCGTTGAAGGTGATGATGACGACGGACAGCGGAACCTGGGGCATAGCGCGGGCAAATATCGGGGGTTTTGCGCGGGTAGCCCGCGCTTGCCTGCAGCAGGCCTGGTGTATTCGTTTTCATCGGCTCCCGCCCTGGATTCTGGCTCAGCTGATCAGCGTATGATTCCGGTGCGGAATGCGGCCGGAGCGATGCTGGGTTCCTACCCCTGCCTGGCCTCCCAACTTGCCTTGTCGGTTACGCACCTGCCAGCCGGCACCTACTTTCTGCGCGTGCTAACCATTGCAACCGGGGCCACGGCAACGCTTCGGCTGGAAGTAACGCGCTAGCGCGGCACAGGAATCGGTGTGTCTTCTCCGAACAGTAAACGGTGCCGAAGCACCTCTCTCCTACCCACCGCGGGTGCGCCAATGCGGAGCGGATATTGCGTAACTGGCTCTAACTCCGCACTGAGGCCTGCGTATAGGCAGCCAACCATTCTTCTTTCCCATGACAACTTCTCGGTCTCTTCTGGCCCTGGTAACGGGGGCCACGGCCGGCATCGGCACCGTTACGGCCCGGGCCCTGGCCCAGCAGGGCTACCACGTTGTGCTGCTGGCCCGCAACGCCGACAAAGCCGCACGCACCCGCCACGAAATTCAGCAGCTGGCCTGGCCCGGCCGCCGCGTGGATGTGCTGCTCTGCGACCTGTCGGACCTGGCCCAGGTGCGGCGGGCGGCCGAGGAGTTCAGCCAGCGCTACGGTCACCTCGACGTGCTGGTGAACAATGCCGGGCTGGTGCTGGGAGATAAAAGGCAAGAATCGAACGGAGGCCATGAGCTGACGCTGGCGACCAACCACCTGGGCCCGTTTCTGCTCACCAGCCTGCTGCTGGAGAAGCTGCGGCAGAGCCCGGCGGCCCGCATCGTGAACGTGGCCTCTATGGCCTACATGTTTGCCAAGCCCGATTTTGAAACGCTGGAAGTAGCCGGCAAGTATTCGCCCATGCGGGCCTACGCCAACTCCAAGCTCTACAACATTATGTTCACGCAGGAGCTGGCCCGACGGCTGCGGCAGCAAGGCATCCGCAACGTGACTACCAACAGCCTGCACCCGGGCGTGGTGGCCAGCAGTTTCGGGAGCGGCTCAACGTGGCTCACGCGGGCCTTCTACAAAGCGGCTGCTCCGTTCATGACGTCGGCGGAGGAAGGCGCTCAGACCAGCATTTACTTGGCTACGGCTCCGGAAGTGGCCGACATCAGTGGCGGATATTTTGTAAAGAAACGGCCCGAAGCCGTGAAATCGGGCTTCAATACACTCGAAAATGCCCGCCGGCTCTGGCAGTGCAGCGAAGAGCTTACTGGTACCACGTTTCTGGCTGAAGCTCCGGGGGCATAAAGCAGAATACAGGCGCAAGGCAAAACATTTCCCGGGGTAGCGGCTTTACGCTGATAAATCTATGTACCTACCTGATTTCTCTTTCCTATGGAACTCGGCATAAGCTCTTTCGGGGAAATAGCCCCCGCCCACGTAGCTGGCGGCGACACCGCAGCCGCCCGACGCCTGCAGGAGCTGGTAGCCCTGGGGCGCCGCGCCGATGAGGCCGGCCTCGATGTGGTATCCATCGGGGAACACCATCGCGCCGACTACGTGGTATCGGCGCCGGAAGTGGTGCTGGCGGCTATTGCGGCCGTAACCCAGCGGGTACGGCTCACCAGCGCCGTTACGGTGCTCAGCTCCACCGACCCGGTGCGCACCTTCCAGAATTTTGCTACCCTCGATTTGATTTCCAACGGTCGGGCCGAAATTATTGCCGGCCGCGGGTCGTTTATTGAGTCGTTTCCGCTGTTTGGGCAGGATCTGAATGACTACGATGCCCTGTTCGCCGAGAAGCTGGGGCTGCTGCTGCAGCTCAATGAGCAGGAAGTGGTAACCTGGCAGGGCCGGCACCGGGCGGCCATTACGGGCAAAGGCGTATATCCGCGTCCCTTACAACCCCGGATTCCTGTTTGGATTGGCGTGGGCGGCACGCCGGCCTCCGCGGCGCGGGCCGGCTCCCTGGGCCTGGGGCTTACCATTGCCATCCTGGGCGGCGCCCCGGACCAGTACGTACCCTTCGCCGACCTCTACCGTCGCTCGGCCCAACAGGCCGGCCACGACCCCGCTACCCTCCCGCTTTGCCTGAACTGTCATTTCCATATAGCCGACACCTCGAAACAGGCGGCCGATGAGTTTTTCCCGGCCTACTCCCTGGTCATGAACCGCATTGGCCGGGAGCGGGGCTGGCGCCCGATGTCGCGTCAGCAGTTCGACTACCTCTGCGGCCCGGAAGGTCCGCTGTTTGTGGGCACGCCCCAGCAGGTAGCCGATAAGCTCGTGCGCCTGCACGGCCTGTTCCAGAATACCCGCTTCATTGGCCAGCTCATGCTAGAAGGCATGCCTCACGAGGCAGTGCTCCGTTCCACCGAGCTATTCGGGCAGGTGGTGTCCCCGGCCGTGCAGCGGGCCCTGGCACCACAGGCGGTGTAAGTACTACCAAATTCTAATGCAAACCGCCACCTCTGATTTTCGGGGGTGGCGTTGTTGTTTCCGGTACTCTGATACAATTAGACTGCAGAGCACTAGTTTCCGCTATTTATCAGGATTAACCGTGCCGGAGGGGGTAGGGTTTTCTGCAAGCATATTCAGCACCGTGTGCGACGAAGTTAGAGCGACTTGCCCTACCCTGTGAAATAGAATTCATTGCTATTCATGTAAAACTATAGAGAGAAGGGCTTACTTCTTCCCATCTTACCGCGCGTTTCACTTACTATTTACCAATATGTTAGCATTAGCCTGGACCGCCCTGAATGTTCTATTGTTTGTTCTGGTTGTGTATGCGTGGGTAAGAGTCTTCAAGCTCTTGCGACGAGAAATAGGAGTAGGCCTGGCCCTGTTGTTTCTGCTAAGCCTTAGTGCTTTCAGAAGCGGCCGCGACGAGGCTTCAGGGAAGGCTCAAAACCTGGCCACGCCTGACCCTACACGCAAGGGGCTGGGTAATTGGAGTACGCATGCGGTTATTCCGATGAACGTGAATAACAAGCTCAATCTTATCATAGAAGGCAAATGGACGGACTCTACCTTCCAGGCATACGGCCTGTATGCTACCGTTTCCGGGCTGCTGGCAGGCCATGAATGGAAGCCAATAGCGGGAGCAGTAAACGCCGATGAAAAGCAGCTGCACTACCAGATAGTCGTACTGCACAACTGGAAGCTATTCGGCAACACTATATACACCAACTCCGACGAGTACACAGGTATTATAGCTAGTAGCCACGACTAACACAGGTTAACGAAAAGGGTCGTTCCTGCGCAGGAACGACCCTTTTCGTTAACCTGTGCTACCACCATCCGATGAGTAAACCCACCGCAGGGCCCGCACAGAAGCAATTTAATACCCGGGGTTCTGGGGGAGTTTCCAGCTTTGGGCGTCGTTCAGAGAGATGGGCAGCAGCGGGAAGGGGTTTACGGAAGACTCCATAGCTAGGTGCGACATGGCCCGCCCGCGCACATCGGGCAGCAGGGTGGCCATGTAGCGGCCCGTCCGAATCAGGTCCCACAGGCGCAGCGACTCCTCGCCAAACTCCACGCGACGCTCGTGCCAGATGGCATTCAGCAGCGCCTGCCCCGAAAGGCCAGGAGACAGGTCGGGCAGGGTGCCGGCCGGGGTGTTGGCCGGATCGTAGGAGAGGGTACCCAACCGGGTGCCGGGCGGCCGGGTAGACATGCGCGCCCGCTGCCGTACCTGATTAACCAAAGTCACGGCTTCGGCCGACCGGTTGAGTTGAGCAGCGGCTTCGGCCTTCATCAGCAGAATGTCGGCATAGCGCAGCTTCCGAATGTTCTGGGGTCCCGATTCCGGAGCATTGGGGGCGAGAATGGCCGCCTTGCGGTTAAAATAGCCCGTAGCGTTTTGCGTGAGGTCTACGGGGTTGAGGACGCCCAGCACGATGTCGTTGTTCTTGATAACCGTGACTTCGAGGCGCGGGTCGTTAGACTCAAACTCGTCCACCAAGTTCTGGGTGGGGTTATTGAAACCGTAGCCAAACGTGCGGCGGTTGTTCTGGAAGATGTTGTTGGTGGTACCTATCGAGATAGGACCATACGTGTCGTTAGAGGAGCCGAACTGAATTTCAAACAACGACTCACTGCTGTTCTCGCCGATATCCTGGTGAATGGCCGCGTAGTTGGCCAACAGGCTGTACTGGCCTGAGTTGATGATGGTGCTCGTCAGGTCGTACACCTCCTGCCAGGTGTGGTTGTTGCCATTTACGGTGCCCAGCTGGTACATAATGGCGCGGGCCAGGTAGCCGATGGCCGCCCCTTTGGTCGCGCGGCCCAGGTCGGCGGCGGGGTAGGCGCTTTTCTCCGGCAGCAGCGTGGCGGCTTCCTTCAAATCCTTCTCAATGAATGCATACGTCTGGGCGATGGTGGCGCGGGTTACGTTGGGCGCTTCCGTAGGGGTAGGCGTTTTCTCAAACAGCGGCACACCCCCGAAGCCCTTCACCAGGTTGAAATAGAAATACGCCCGCAGGAAGAGCGCTTCACCCTTCAAACGTGCCTTTAGGGCTGCATCAATAGTACCCGCATCAACGTTGTTGATGACTGTGTTGGCGCGGGCAATACCCGTAAAGCTGTGCACCCACAGCGTGGTGACGGGCCCGTTAGAGGGCGGAATATTCCAGGATTTGAGCTCAATCAGGGGAAGGAAGTCGCTGGGTGAGCTGCCACCCTTTTCAGAATCATCGGTCATTAAGTCCCCAAACATCCATTCGTAGGTCTGGGGCACGTATTCGCCACTGGGGTCGCCCCATTTGGGGCCCTGGTCCCAGGCAGCCACATCGTACACGGCATTGATGGCTTGTACGGCGTTGGTGGGATCTTTGAAAAGATTATCCTGAGTGGTAGTACCCAGGGGTTCCTTATCCAGAAAGCTCTGGCAGCCCGGAGCCAGGACCGTAGTCAGGAGCAGGCCGAGCAAAGCAACGCGGGTGAATTTCATATGCGGGGGTAGGAAAAGCTAATTAGAACTGCACATTGAAGCCCAGGCGATAGGTGCGCGCCTGCGGATAGTTGCCGTAGTCGACGCCGTAGGCCAGGGGGTTGTTGTAGAAGGCCGCCGTTGAAATTTCGGGGTCGTAGCCGGTGTACTTGGTGATGGTAAACACGTTATCAACCGAAGCAAACACCCGGGCACCCTTCACCTGAATCTTGCTCAGGAAAGCCTGGGGCAGCGTATAGCCCAGCTCCATGTTGCGGGCGCGCAGGTAGCTGGCGTCTTCCACGTAGCGGCTGCTGAGGCGGTCGTTGCCGTTGGTATCGTCGGAGGTGACGCGGGGCTGGTTGCTGTTGGGGTTGCTGGGCGTCCAGCGGTCCATGCGGCTGGCGTAGAAGTTGCTCCACACGCCCACAAAGTCAGCCGACTTGTTCAGGTTGAAGGCCGCGCCGTTCAGGGCTTCGGCCCCCTGCACCCCGTACAGCAGAATCTTGAAGTCAAAGCCCGAGTAGTTCAGGTTAACAGAGGCGCCGTAGCTGAAATCGGGGGTAGCGCTGCCGAGGTAGGTATTGTCGGCCGCCGTAATTGTGCCGTCGCCGTTGGTGTCCTGGTACCGTACGTCGCCGGGCCGCGCGCCCGGTTGCACCAGGGCTCCGGCAGCGTTTTTATACGCGTCAATCTCGCCCTGATTGTGAAACACGCCATCGGCCTTCAAACCGTAGAAGTAGGCTATTTCGCGGCCCACGCCGGTGCGGGTGGTGTTACCGATCTGCGTCAGCACGTTGCCGCTGGAGATGGGGTTGCCGCCGCCCAGGCTGGTTACTTCGTTGTTGATTTTGGTGAAGTTGAGGCCTACGTTGTACTGGAGCTTGCCCACCGCGTTGCGGTAGTTAAGGGCCAACTCTAGGCCACGGTTGCGCAGAGCGCCCACGTTGGCGCTGGCGGGTGCTTGACCTACGTAATCGGGCACCGGAAGCAGGGCAATCATGTCGCGGGTGCGCCGCTCGTAGTAGTCGGCCGTCAAGCTCAGTTTGCTGTTAAACAGCTCGGCATCAATACCCACGTCGGTAGTGACGGCCGTTTCCCACTTCAGGTCCGGGTTGTTGATCTGGCTGATGGCTAGGCCCGGAGCCGCCACGCCGTTGAAGGAGTAGGTTTGGTTGTTGGCCGCCACCGAGGCATAGCCATAGTTGGGGGCCGCGTTCTGGTTGCCCACCTGGCCGTAGCTGGCCCGCAGCTTCAGCACCGACAGGTAGCTGGCGCTCTTCAGGAAGTTTTCGTTGGAGATATTCCAGGCGGCCCCCACCGACGGGAACGTGCCCGTGCGCACTGGCCCGAGGAACTTCGAGGTCTGGTCGAAGCGCAGAGTACCCGTGATGAGGTATTTGTCGCGGAAGTTGTAGTTGGCCCGGCCAAAGTAAGATATCAGGCCCCCGTCGTACTGGGAGCTGCGCACTACGTTGCCAGTGCTACGCGAGGCCGAAGCGTATTGCAGCGAGGTAGCAGCCGGCACGTTGTAGGCCGTGATGGAAATACCGTTGCCATAGCCGCGCTGTGCCTCCTGGCCTAGCGTAGCCGAAAAGGAGCTGTTGTCGGCGAAAGTTTTGTTGTAGTTGGCATAGTTCGACCACACCCACGAAACGTTTTCCGTGCGCGTTTCGATGAGCGCGCTCTGAGCCCGCTGGTCTACCGGCCCGATGTAGTACTGCGGCTGGTATAGTTTGGGGTGGTTGTTGAAGTAGTTGATGCCAAACGTAGAGCGGAACGACAGGTTCTTGAACAGCGAAATATCAAGGTAGTTGCTGCTGAACAGGTTGTTGTTCTGAACCTTATTGTATTTCTGCTCGTCGAGGTAGCGCGGCACGTTCAGGGCATTGCGCGTGATAACGTCCTCGTTATAGGTGCCGTTGGGGCCGAACGGGTTGAGCACCGGGTTGGTTTGCAGGGCGTATTGCAGCACCAGGTAAGGCTGCGAGCCGCCCTGGCCGTCGCCAGAGCCGGTCTGGTCGTTGTGGGTAAAGGTGGCTGCCACACCCGCCTTAATACGCTTGGTAAGCACGATGTCGTCGTTCACCCGCAGCACGTACTTCTTGAAGCCCGAGTTCTTGATGATACCATCTTGCTGGAAGTAGCTGCCACTTACCAGGAAGCGGTTCTGCTCGGTGCCGCCGGAGGCCGACAAGCTGTAGTTGGTAATCAGGCCCCGCTGCGTAACTAAGTCCTGGTAGTCAACGCCTTTGGCGTTGGTAGCAATGGCCTCCTGCAGCTGCGGCGCATAGTCGGGTAGAGGCTTATTGGCATTGTTGAAGGCCTCCGTTACAAGCGTGGCGTACTGCGCGGCGGTGGTAAGGGGGCAGCGTGCGCCGAATCTGCTGAAAGCCCGTATAGCCCGACAGGTTGAACTGCGTAGCGCCGGCCTTGCCGTGTTTGGTGGTGATGAGCACTACCCCGTTCGCGCCGCGCGAGCCATAGATGGCCGTGGCCGAAGCATCCTTCAGAATCTCCGTCGACTCGATATCGGCGGGCAGCAAAAAGCCGATGTCGCTGGTCTGGATGCCGTCCACCACGTACAGCGGGGCGCTGTTGTTGATAGTGCCCACGCCGCGCACCCGGATGCGCGTGCCGGAGCCCGGCTGCCCGCTGTTCGAGGTTACTTCCACGCCCGACACGCGGCCTTGCAACGACTGCACGGGGTCGGAGGTGGCTACCTGGGTGAGTTGGGTGCCGCTTACGGAAGCTACGGCACCCGTCAGGTCGCTTTTACGGGCCGTGCCGTAGCCGATAACCACTACCTCACTTAGCGCCTGCGAATCCTCAACCAGCGTCACCGACAGATTGGTGGTAGCACCGGTTACGGGCACCTCGCGGCGCGTGAACCCCACGAAGCTGAATATCAGCACGCTGTTTTCGGGAGCCTGCAAAGTAAACTCGCCGTCGGAGCCCGTGCTGGCGCCAATGGTAGTACCTTTTACTACCACCGTTACGCCCGGCAACCCCGCTCCTTTGGCATCTACTACCCGCCCCGAAATGGTGACGTCCGCTACTACGAAATCGTTTGTGTTGGAAGCGTTTGCGGAGGTGGGTTTCGCAGGAATCCGTAACACCACGCGGCCATTGTTTACTTCATACTCCAGCTTCAGCGGAGCCAGCACTTCGTCGAGTACCGTGGCCAGGGGCTCATCGGTAGCGCGCACGGTCACGCGGCGGTCCGATTTAATCAGCTGCTGGCTGTACACAAACCGCACGTCGGCCTGCTTGGCAATGCGGTTAAGAGCTTCTTTAATGGTCTGACCTTCTACCTGCAGGGTAATTTTGCGGTCCAGTACCGTTTGCACGAAAACGGGCCGGGCGGTAGCCATGCTGGTCAGCAGGCAGCCCAGTACGCCTTGCAAAATCAGTGCTTTGGCCGGGGTTCGAAAAAGGGGGTGGGATGTGGACGAGGTTTTTCATGACTGATTTTCACTATGTGGTGGGAACTAAAGAGAAAACAGTAGCGGGCGACGTTTTGGAAAACGTCGTAACAAGCTGCAATGCAGTAACTTGCACAGGAGGTGTGTTTCAGCCCAAGGCTGGGGTAGGGAACGGACGGCGGCTAATCAGCGCGCCAGGTAACTCTATTCAATGGGGCGCGCTTGGCAGCCGGAACTGTGAATGATAATCTGAGCATCGGATAAGCTATAGGAGGCCCCCAACGACTGGCACAGCAGACCTATCTTTTCCAGTAGGGGCTCATCGTAGAAAGCAATGCTTACGGTACAGCCCGCCAGCTTCTGCTCATCATACACGATTGTAACTCCATAGGCCTTTTCCAGCGCCGTGAGTACCTCCGGCACCGGGCGTGCATCAAACTCCAGCGTCTGCGCCGACAATACCACGGGCTTTTCCACCAGCTTTTTGCGCAGCTGGCGCGTGGCAGCCGAATACACGACCTGCTGGTTGGGTAGCAGTATTACGCCGGCTTCGGCGGGCTTGGCAGGGGTAGCATCCAGCTCCGCTTTCTCGCGGGCCTGCACCGACACTTTGCCTTCACTTACCGCTACTGAGGCCTTCACCCCATCAGCGTAATCTTTCACCCGGAAGCTGGTACCCAGCACCGTGGTAACCACTTGCTTGGAGAAAACCAGGAAAGGCCGGGCCGGATTCTTACTGACCTTGAAGAAGGCTTCCCCTTCCAGGTACACTTCCCGCTTGGGCCCTGCCAGGGAGGTAGCGTACCGCAGCTGACTACCAGGATGCAACGTCACGCGGGTACCATCGGGCAGCTGCAGCTCCTGCTCGTGGCGGGTAGCGTTGCGGTGGCGCGTCCAGTTTTCCTGTGCTACCCCTACCAGCGACCCCAAAGGCCCGTGCACGTAAGTGAATAGTGCGCCAAGGCCCAAGGCAAACACCAGCATGGCCGCCGCCCACCACACCCAGCTCGGCTGAGATGCCGGGTGCTGCCGTACCTGGGGCGCAACGGGCGCGGGAGCCACCAGCGGGTGCGGGAGCCGCTGCCAGATGGCATCTTCCACAGCTTCCTGGTTTTGGGTGGGTAGGGCTACCCCCTCCGCTTCTTCCAAACGGTTATACCACTGTTCCACCACCGCTTGCTCAGCGGGTGTGCACTGCCCGTCGAGGTAGCGCTGAAGTAGCAGATGGAACTCGGATTCCGTCACGGGAGGCAAAAGTTAGGGAGGCTTCTATCTAACAAGTCAGCCAACCGGCCCGCAGCCCTAAACCCACCGCAAACTTTTTATAAAAAATATTCCCTACCCCGCCATCTACACCACACCGCAGGCGGGCGCTACTTATATAGCTGTAGCAGTAACAGCGGCAGGGCCGCCACCAGAAAATCGCGCAGGTAGCTCCGTAGCAGCTTCAAGGATTTGGTCAGGTGATACTCCACCGATTTCTCCGACAGGTTTACCCGCACCGATATTTCCGGCACGGAGTAATGCTCCAGCCGGCTGAGCTGAAAGATTTCGCGTGACTTTTCGGGCAGATTCCGCACGCCGGCCAGCAGCGCCGCACTTAAGTCCTGCGCAGCCAGGGTTTCTTCCGTTTCGGTGCTGGCCTCCGTGGGGGCAAGGCGGCAGTACAGCTCGTAGCCGCTCCTGACTTTCTGAGCCTTGATATAGTTAATGATGCGGTAGCGCAAGGCCGCAAACAGGTAATATTCCACCTGCTGAACCTGGTGGGTAGCGCGGCGGCTCCACAGGTCAGCGAACAGGTCCTGCACCAGTTCCTCGGCTACCTCACGGCTTTTGAGCTTTTGATAAGCCACCGTGAACAGGCGGTAGCAATAGCGCTTGTACAATTCCCCGAACGCGCCTTCCTCATCCGTGCGCATCGCATCGAGCAACGCCGCGTCGGGCCAGGAGGCATACATCCGCAGGGAAATTGAAGTCACAGATCAAAGAAATAAGCACGGCAGGAATGGCAGCTAATATACTATCTAAAGGCCGATAAATACCACATATTCATTCCCCTGCATACTCGTCCGTAATTCCGGCTTAACAGAAAACCCCGCCCGGCGCAGTGCCGGGCGGGGTTTAGTATTTCTGCGGGGGTAGGACCGCCTAGTAGCGGTACAGGTCCGACTTGAAGGGGCCTTCCACCGGTACGTTAATGTAGTCGGCCTGCTTGGGCTTCAGCTCATCCAGCTCCACGCCAATTTTGGCGAGGTGCAGGCGGGCCACCTTCTCATCGAGGTGCTTGGGCAGGGTATACACTTTATTCTCGTACTTATCGGCGTTCTGCCACAGCTCCAGCTGAGCCAGCGTCTGGTTCGTGAACGAGTTCGACATCACGAAGGAAGGGTGCCCGGTAGCGCAGCCTAGGTTCACGAGGCGGCCTTCGGCCAGAATAATTACCTCTTTGCCTTCGATGTTGTACAGGTCCACCTGGGGCTTTACCGTGTCTTTGGTGTGGCCGTAGTTTTTGTTCAGCCAGGCCATGTCAATTTCATCGTCGAAGTGGCCGATGTTGCAGACGATGGCTTTGTCCTTAAGGGCGCGGAAGTGCTCTTCCGTGATGATGTCGCAGTTGCCGGTGGCAGTTACCACAATGTCAGCTTCCTTGATGGCATTGGCCATCTTCTTCACTGCGTAGCCGTCCATGGCGGCCTGCAGGGCGCAGATGGGGTCAATTTCCGTCACGATAACGCGGGCACCAGCACCACGCAGTGAAGCGGCGGTACCTTTTCCTACGTCGCCGTAACCGGCTACCACAGCAATTTTGCCAGCCATCATCACGTCGGTAGCCCGGCGGATAGCATCCACCGCCGACTCTTTGCAGCCGTATTTGTTGTCGAACTTCGATTTAGTAACCGAGTCGTTGATGTTGAAGGCGGGCATGGGCAGCGTGCCGTTTTTCACGCGCTCAATCAGGCGCAGCACGCCGGTGGTGGTTTCCTCCGAAATGCCTTTGATGCCGGCGGCCAGCTCGGGGTACTGGTTCAGCACCATGTTGGTCAGGTCGCCACCGTCATCGAGGATCATGTTCAGGGGCTCGCGCTTTTCGCCGAAGAACAGCGTCTGCTCAATGCACCAGTTAAACTCCTCTTCGTTCATGCCTTTCCAGGCATACACCGGAATACCAGCTGCAGCAATAGCAGCAGCAGCATGGTCCTGGGTTGAGAAGATGTTGCACGAGGACCAGGTTACGTCGGCGCCCAGCGCAATCAGCGTTTCAATGAGCACAGCCGTCTGGATGGTCATGTGCAGGCAGCCGGCAATACGGGCGCCCTTCAGGGGCTGGCTGCTGCCATACTCCTCGCGCAGGGCCATCAGGCCGGGCATTTCGGCTTCGGCCAGACGTATTTCTTTCCGGCCCCACTCGGCCAGAGACATGTCTTTTACTTTGTACGGAACGTAGGCCGTGGTCTTGGTATCAACCATGATGCAGAATACTGGATGCGTTGTCGCGTTTCAACTGCAAAGATACTTGATTTGTTATCCTTTTCTGTCATTCCTGATTGCCAACTGCTTATCACGAAAAGCGCCTGCCCCAGCTTAGCCGGAGCAGGCGCTCGAACCGGGACAACCTAAACCTAATTGTTCTGAATAATAACCGCTTGTGCTTGCTGGTTTGCCGGAACCCCGGCCCCGACAATACCGCGCACTACGATGGTGTAGATCTTGCCGGCCTCGAAGGCCTTGGCGCCAGTACCCGAACCTGAACCGTCGCCTACGGCCAGCACCTGGGTACGGGGAGTAGCGGTGGAGGTGATGGTAAGAGTAGGCGAGCCGGCATTTACGGCCACAAAGCCGGAGGCCGCCCCGAAGGCTACGTCGGGAGTAAGGTCAGTGACGGCCCCGCCCGGAATGGGAGAAGGTACGCTCAGCCGAACCGGTGTGGGTGCCCCCACGGCCAGATGCACTAGCCGCACTTTGGCTTGATTAGCTGCCGGGGCGGTCAAATCATCGGCGGTAGTGAGAAGGGAAATGCTGCCGATGGTAGCTGTGGGCGAATAGGCAAACACTGAGTAGCTCTGGTCTTTTTCGACTTTTACCACAGTTCTGGCGGCCTTTATATTCGTGCTGGCTACGTTAACACTCACTGTGGTGGTATCGACATTGGTTGCCACGTACGGGCTGGCCTGGCCGTAGTCGAGCTGCCCTACCTCATTATTTTTAATAAAGGCTTTTACCCGCACGTTGGTCGCGGCGGCGGCATGCACTACCATTACTCTGCCCTGGTCGGGCTTAGGGGTATTGGTGTTGTCGTCATCATCGGAACAGGCCGTGAAGGTTAGCGCGGCCGGCAAAGCGGCCAGCAAAACGGCGGGGCGCAAAAAGGATGTCAGGGTTTTCATAGCACGTAGCTTAGTGAATCGCCCGTCAGAACGAAGGCCTTTGGGCTTTTGTTGAGTGGAAGCAGAAATTTTCCTCGGCGAATTGCACTTTTTTCCCGCCGGAGCGCTTAGGACACTCAATGATAGTAGTATAGATTTGTACTCATGCTTCAACCGATTTCCGCCCGGCTTCTGGGCCTTGTGCGCCGCTCTGTACTTGTTGCTTCCTGCTCCTTTGGTCTGGCACTGGGCGCCCAGGCCCAGCAGGCTCCTACCGTTATCCGCCTGAGCCCCGAGGATCAGCAGCGGGGCCTGAACGGGGCGCAGAAAAACTTCTTTTTTACCACCGGCAACGGTTCCACGGAGGCCGAATACCAGAACGCCGGTTTCTTCGGACATCGGCTGCGCCCTTACCTGGCAGGCAACGAGGAGGCCCTGGACAACCTCAACCGCTACCGCCGTCAGAAGTGGCTGTTCTTGGCCGAGCGCCTCACGTTTGTGGGAGCCGTAGGCCTGTACAGTCAGCAGGTACTGGCCCTGGATGAGAAGCAGCAGTACTTTAACAATACCCAGAAGGCCGCCGCCGGCATTGCCTTGGCCAGCCTGCTGAGCAACGTCTTTATTTCCAGAAACACCAACTCGCACTTTCAGCGGGCGGTGGAGGCCTACAATGCCGACCGGCCAGCAGCCCGCACCGGGGCCGTGCAGCTGCGGCCCAGCGCCGTGGGCCTCACGGCCAGCGCTACGGGGCGCCCACTGGTAGCCCTTACCTGGAACCTGCGCTAGCCTTACGCGCGTTACAAATCATTCCGGTTAGCGGCCGGCTTTCTACCCCGAAAGCTGGCGCTAACCGGAATGATTTTTTGTTTATACCCATCCAAACGCCAGGCCGGGCTGCTGGCTCTTGCCCGATTCCTGCTTACGTTTGGCTATCTGTTGATCTTGCAGGTCCGGCGCTGCGCCTGGGCCTGCCGCATTTTCGTAGGCCCCCTACATGGAATACCCCCTGCCGGCAGCGGCTCGGCAATACGTTGCCGACCACCTGCACGACGACCCCGCTCAGCTTGCCCTGCAGGCCCGCCGCTACCCCGGCCTGCCCGTTCCCGACCTGGTGCGCCAGATTCAGGCGCGCCAGAAGGCCCGCACCAAGCTCCCTGCCTGGGCCGATAACCCCGACTTGGTGTTTCCGCCTACCCTCTCGGTAGAGCAGGCTTCCTCGGCCCGTACGGCGGCTTTCAAGGCTTCCCTGGTGCAGGGCCAGCGCCTGGCCGACCTCACCGGCGGCTTCGGGGTTGACTCGGCTCACTTCGCGGCTACGGTGGCGGAGGTGCACTATGTGGAACGCAACGCAGCCCTGACGGAAGTGGTGCGCTTTAACCTGGCCCAGCTGGGCATCGGGAATGTGGTGTGCCACAACGAGGACGCGGTACACTTTCTGCGCAACACCCCCGACACCTTCGACTGGCTCTACCTCGACCCGGCCCGGCGCGATACGGCCGCCAAGAAGATTTTCCGACTGCAGGACTGTGAGCCCGACGTACTACGCCTGATGCCGTTGCTGCTGCAGAAGGGCCGGAGCGTGCTGTTGAAAACCTCGCCCATGCTCGATATTGAGCAGGCTATTCAGGAGCTGCGGCATGTGCGGCGGCTGTGGGTAGTGGCCGTGGATAATGAGTGCAAGGAGGTACTCTATGAGTTGGGACCCGAGCCGGCCATCGACCCGGAGCGGTTTACGGTGAATTTGCTCCGTAGCGGCCAGCAGCAGGAGTTCCGGCTGAACCGCGCCCGCGAGGCCCGTGCCGTTGCCCGCTACGCTGAGCCCCGGCAGTTTCTCTACGAGCCCAACGTGGCCGTGCTGAAAGCCGGCGCCTTCCGCAGCGTAGGCACGGCCTTCGAGATGCTGAAGTTGCACCAGCACAGCCACCTCTACACCTCCGATACGCTGCGACCGGAGTTTCCGGGCCGTATTTTCCGCATCCGGGCCGTGGAGAAATACGATGGTCAGGCCCTGCGCACTCACTTAGGCCCCGAAGCCCGCGCCCACGTCACGACCCGCAACTTTCCCGACACGGTAGCCGAGTTCCGCCACCGTACCGGCATCCGCGAGGGCGGCGACCTGTACCTGTTTGCCACCACCAATCTGGAAGGCAAGCTGATGGTACTGGTGTGTGAGAAGCTGTGATAAAGTAATGAGGTGAGGAAGAAATGAGGTAAGTGGTAGCAAGTGACAGAAGCCGTGCTACCATTTACCTCATTTTTTCACCTTATCATCACTTCGCCGGGCTGGTCCAGGGGCTGCTTTTGATGCGGAAGCGCCAGGGCAGCGCGGCGTCTTCGCCGGCGTAGTCAATGCCAACGCGCGGTGAGGCGAGGATTTCGGCTTCGGGCACTACCTCTCCCTGGTCTTCCAGCCAGATGGTGTCTCCGGTTACATCGAAGCCATAATGGGCCTTGGTAATGCCCAAGGCCTGGGTAAGCAGGCCGGGGCCGCCGGTGAGGTTGCGGCGCACCTGGGTCATATCCCGGCGCAGGAGCATTTCCGGAATTCCTTCGGTAGGCTCCAGGCCCCGGATCAGGACCGCGTCGGCTTTGCCGGCCTCGTTGGTGATAATGTTGAACAGCACGTAGCGGCCATAAATCAGGTAGGTGTAGGCCACGCCGCCGGGCTCGTACATTACCTTGGTGCGCGCCGTATAGCGGCCCAGGTGCGAGTGGCAGGCCTGGTCGTTGAGGTGGGCGTAGGCCTCGGTTTCCACGATGCGGCCGCCGGTAAGCACGCCGTTGATGCGGGTGAACAGGTATTTGCCCAGCAGCTCGCGGGCAATGGCAACAGGATCGGGGCGGCGGTAAAAGGCGGCGGGAAGTTTCATGCGGAAAGCGGGGGTAGGCGCTAGCATGTTACCCGATTAGCGTCGGAAGGTTGCGGGCCCTGTGCCTGCCCTACCCCCTCGGGCACCTCCACCCTGGCTAGGGCTGGCTTCTTCCTCAATTTGCCCTACCTTTGCCCCCGTAGAGGTGGCCGGACCCTAAATGCGGGGCGAGGCTGAAAAGGGAATCCGGTTAAAATCCGGAGCTGTCCCCGCAACTGTACGCTTCATGAGTCGGCGCGTCATCACCGGCCACTGTTTCAAAGAAGGCCCTGCCCCGGCAGGCCGGAGAAATGGGAAGGCGACGCGCCCGGAGCAAGCCAGGAGACCTGCCTCTGTATTTCCTATGTTCAGCGCCTGCGGAGGAAGGGCGGAGAATGAATGCAGTGGCGGCGCTTCGGCGGCGCAGAATTATCATCTGTTTTCGGCCTCGGCTTCGGGGAGGGGGTAGCTGCCTGGCGGCTGTCTGGTTCCTGAGGTTTTGAACTGAATTTTTCGATTGCGAAAATTTGGTTCGGAAGATGCGTTTTTCTCTTTTCCCGCCGTGTGGCTGGGTGGCGGCTGCGCTTGGCAGCGGGCTGCTGGTCGCCGCGAGCTTGCCGGCTGCGGCTCAATCGGCCCTGCTGGCTCCCGACTCGGCCCGCGCCCAGCACCTGCCTACCGTGCGCGTGGCCGGCACCCGCCCCGACCGGTTTGCGGTGGGCAGCCGGCGGCTCACGCTGGATTCTCTGGCCCTGGACACCTACCGCTCCGGTACGCTGGCCGATGTGCTGACGGCTCGCACAGCCCTCTACCTGAAAAACTACGGACCCGGTCAGCTGGCGTCCATTACCATGCGCGGTACCTCGGCCCGGCACACGGCCGTGCTCTGGAACGGCTTCAACATTAGCCTCCCTTCCCTGGGCGAAACCGACTTTTCGCTGCTAACAACCACTGGCGCGACCCAGGTGGACATTCAGCCGGGGCCGGCCAGTGCTACCTACGGCAACGGCGCCGTAGGCGGAACGATCCTGCTCTCGTCGGGGGTGAGGTGGGGAGCGGGCGCGCGGGCGGTAGCCCAGGCCGATTACGGCAGCTTCGGGCTGCGGGCTGGTAACCTGGAGGCCAGTTTCAGCAATCACAAGCTGGCCGTGCGTACCAGCCTGCTGTACCGGCAGGCCCAGAACGATTTCACGTACTACGAGCAGACTGCGGCGGGGCGTACCCGCCGCCGCCAGGCCAATGCGGCCCTGCAGCAGGCCAGCCTTAGCCAGGACCTGAGCTTGCGCCTGGGCCAGCAGGGCGAACTAACGGCAGCCGTTTGGCTAACCGACGCCGACCGGCAGATTCAGCCCGGCATCGGCACGAACAACACCCAGGCCCGGGAGCGGGACCAGAGCCGCCGCCTGATGGCCGGCTACCGCCACGTAAGCTTCCGCCACGAGTGGGCCGCCCGGGTGGCTTGGTTTGAAGACATCATCAACTACCGCGACGAGGTGAGTGGGCTGAGTGAATCCGGGGTGCGCACTACGCAGGCGCAGGCCGAGCATACGTGGAGCTTCGCGCCCAACGCTTCACTGCGGGTTGGAGCCGAGGCTCAGCACTTCGCGGCGCAGGTAGATGGCTACGGCGCCGGCCGGCACACCGAGAACCGTTTCTCGGGCTTTGCCCTGCTCCGCTACGACCCGCGCCCCCGCCTGCACCTGTCCCTGAACGTGCGCCAGGCCCTGCTGCCCGGCCGGCAGCCCCCGCTTACCCCCACTGCCGGCGCCGAATGGGAGGCTCTGCGGGCCCTTCGGCACACGGTAAGCCTGAAGGCCAGCGCCTCGCGCAGCTACCGGGTTCCTACCCTCAACGAGCGGTACTGGCGCCCCGGCGGTAACCCCGATCTGCTGCCCGAAGAAGGCTTGGGCTATGAGGGCGGGGTAGTACACGTTCTGACTCTGGCCCCCACTCATCTGCAGCTACAAACGGAGCTGACGACCTACCACCAACTGGTAGATAACTGGGTGCAATGGACGCCGGGGGCTACCTACTGGTCGCCGCGCAACCTGCGGCAGGTGCGCGCCCACGGGGTGGAGGCCAGTACCCAGCTGGGCTGGAAGCCAGGAGCCTACTACTTCACGGCCCGGGCTTCTTACGCCTTTACCCAATCAGAAAAGACCAAAGGCACGGCTGCCGACACCGACCCGGCCGGGCGGCAGTTGCCCTTTGTCCCCCTGCATACAGCCGCCCTGAGCACCGACCACCGCTGGCGCGACTGGCAGCTAAGCACCACCCTCACCTTCACGGGGCAGCGCTACACCGATGCCTCGGCCACCCGGTTTTTGCCCTCTTACCCACTGCTGAACGCTACCCTGGGGCGCACAGTGGCTGTGGGTACCGACTGGAAGCTGCTGGTACTGGCCCAGGGTTACAACCTCACCAACCATAGCTACCAAAGCTACGACAACCGCGCCACGCCCCTGCGCTACGGCACCCTGAGTTTGCGGGTGCTGTGGCACTAGGTGGGCCCTGCTTACCGCAATTTCTTCCTTACTCTTTTTTTATATACGCTTCCCTTCATGACCCGATTTTTTCCCTTCGCCCCTGCTACTTCCCGCCTGCTGTGGGGCTCCTTCTTGGCCCTGGGCCTGGTCTCCTGCGGCTCCGACGATGACCCTGAGGCCGTTACCATCCCCAACAACAGCGTACTGGTGCTGAATGAGGGCAACTTCCAGAAAGCCAACGCCGAGGTCAGCGTGCTGAGCAAAACTTCTAGCTCGGTGCTGTACTCGTCGGCGTTCAGTGCGGCCAATAAGCGCAGCCTCGGCGACGTAGCCCAGAGCATGAGCCTGCAGGGCTCCACGGCGTACATCGTGGTCAATAACAGCAACAAGCTGGAGGTAGTATCGCTGCCCAACTTCAAATCGGTGGCTACTATTGAGGGCCTGAAGCTCCCGCGCTACTTCGCGGCGGTTTCCGGCACCAAGGGCTACGTCACGGAAACCGTGTCGTACTCGGCTACGGCCGGGCAGGTTTCCGTGATTGATCTGCGCTCCAACTCAGTAGTGAAAACCATTGCCGTGGGCAAGCAGCCGGAGCGCCTCCTGGCCATAGGCAACCGCCTGTACGTAACCAACAGCGGCGGCAGCACCGTCACCATCATCAATACCGACACCGACGAGGCCATAGGCAACATACTGGTTGGGGATGCGCCTAACAGCCTTGTGCAGGGCAGCGACGGCAACATCTGGGTGCTGAGCGGGGGCCGGGTAGCCTATAACGCCGACTTTTCGGTGGACTATACCCGCACGACCAAGGGTAGCCTCTCGAAGATTGTGCCGGGCCAGGCCGGGGTTACTACCCTCGAAATGCCCACCAACACCAGCTCGCCGGGCCGCCTGACCACCAACGGCGCCAAAAACGAGCTGTACTATACTTACCAGGGCGGCGTGTATATGTACACCATCGGCAACACTACGCTTCCGACCCAGCCCCTGATTCGGCGCAACCTGTATGCCCTGGCCGTGGACCCCACGGACCGCACCATCTACGGTGGGGTAGCGTCCTTCACCAGCACCGACAAGGTAATTCGCTACCGGCCCACCGGCGCCCCCATCGATTCCTTCACGGTCAACATCGGCCCCAACGGCTTCGTGTTCAACTAAGCCCCACCGATTCTCCGAAATCCAAACGGCCCGCTTCCCTTGCAGGAGGCGGGCCGTTTGGCGTGTGTAGGGGGGTAGGAAAACGCTAGTCGGCCAGGCCGTCGTTGTTGCGGTCTTTGCGGTCAGCGGCACCCTCATACACCTGGCGGCCGGTGGGCGTTTTCATCGTGTCGCGGTTCATGCCCGAGGTAGCAGAATCAGCTGAGGGGTTCTGGCTGGGCATGTTGGTGTCCATGCCCAGGTCTTTGGCGGCGCCACGCTCTACATTGGTGTCACCGGCTTCGTTACCGGTGTTGCAGGCAGTAAGCGGGCCGGCCAGCAGGGCCGTAGCGGCTATAAGTCGAAGAAAAACAGAGGTTTTCATGTGCTTGGTAGGGAAGAGAAGTAAGACGTATGCTATTTTGGCCTGTACGGCTGACCGCGCCGCTGGTTTTTACGTAAGATGATTTCCCCTGCCTCTCCTTTTATTTTCCACGACCAAAACCTACCCCATCCGTATGCGTTGTTGTTACTCCTGACGGCTTCGGCCCCTCGGCCCGCCCTGGCTCCCGAATAGGATAGACCTTTATATTTGTCCTCCTGTCCCTGTTGCCATGAACCGTTCTGTTCTTCAGCTTGCCACTTCTAAAGCGCCTCTGCGGCGGGTTATCGTGCTGGCCGGCATCAGCCTCGTGCTGGCGCTGGCGCTGGTAGCCTACCTGTTTGGAGTGCAGGACTCCTTCTTCGGCCGGCTCTTCGGCGCTTTTTTCGTATTTTTCTCCCTGTTGGCCGTAACATTTATGGGGGTTGTTCCCTTTGTAAACTGGGCGGCCATGAATTGGTTCGGGAAAGGTTGGGCAGAATCCCACGCGGAACCCCTGCGGCGTCCGCGACCTAACCCAAACCCGGCTCCTACTCGTAAACCCACGCGAACCGCAACGCGGCTGAACTCAACCCAACAACCGTGAAAACGACGCTCCTCCACATTAAAAATATGGTTTGCCCACGTTGCATCGAAGCCGTGCGCAACCTGCTTGAGCAAGCGGGCTACCGCCCCACCGATGTTACGCTGGGCCAGGCTCAGCTCGACCACAGCACGCCGGCCGATCCGGCCTCCGTAGCACCCATTCTGCGCGAAGCGGGCTTCGATGTGCTGATGGGCCGCGCCGATCAGCTCACCGAGCAAATCAAGAGCGCCCTGGTCGAGTACTTGGAGCACCTGCGCACGGCGCGCATGCCCCTGACTACCTCGGCCTTCCTCACCGACCGGTTTGCCGCTACCTACTCGCACCTGAGCAAGGTGTTCTCGCGCACGGCGAACCTCACTATCGAGAAATACCTGATCCGTCTGAAAATTGAGCGCGTGAAGGAGATGCTGAGCTATAATGAAATGACGCTGAGCGAAATTGCCGAGCAAATGCGCTACAGCTCCGGCCAGCACCTGAGCAATCAGTTCCGGCAGGTAACCGGCCGCTCCGTCAGCGAATTCCGCCGCGACCTGATGCCCAAGCGCCTTTCCTTGGATCAGCTGGCCTAACGCACGTTTTGCCTGCTGCTTAAAGCCCCGAAGCTGCCACCGGCGCTTCGGGGCTTTGCTGCGTTTATGGGGGTAGGAAAACCGCCGGCCCCGGCGTGGCCGGGGAACGGAGCCCGCCGGCTACGGGTTAAACTGGCGTATCTTTGTGGTTCTTTCTGACCCAGTGCCCGTGTCGTCCTCGCTTCGCATCCTGCTTGTTACTCCGCCGCTTACCCAGCTGAATACGCCCTACCCGGCCACGGCCTACCTCAAGGGCTTTCTGGCCCCGCGCGGCTATCAGGTAACCCAGGCCGACCTCGGGCTGGAGTTGGTGCTGAAGCTGTTTTCGCGGGAAGGACTGACGCGCGTTTTCCGGGCCATTGAAACGGGCAGCTTCGAGCTCAGCGACAACGCCCGCCGCATGATGCGCCTGCAGCAGAGCTACCTGAGCACCATCGGGCCGGTCATCCGGTTTCTGCAGAATAAGGACAACACCCTGGCCCCACGCATCTGCCACTCGCGGTTTCTGCCCGAGGCCGGCCGCTTCGACAACGTAGCGGATCTGGAATCGGCCTTCGGCACCATGGGCCTCACCGATCAGGCCCGCCACCTGGCCACGCTTTATCTGGAAGACCTCGGCGACCTGATCAAGGAAACCGTGGGCCCGCAGTTCGGCTTTTCACGCTACGCCGAGAAGCTGGCTATGTCGGCCACTACCTTCGATGGCCTGCACGAAGCCCTGCAGGCCCCGCCGAACCTGCTGGACCAGATGCTGCAGGAGCTACTAGATGAGCTGGTGGCCCGCGTGCAGCCCGATGTGACTGGATTTACGGTGCCGTTTCCGGGCAACCTTTACGGAGCTCTGCGCTTAGCTGGCCGCATCAAGGAAATCAGCCCCCGCACCCTGACCCTAATGGGCGGCGGCTACCCCAACACCGAGCTCCGAACCATCAAGGAGCCCCGCTTTTTCGATTACATCGACTACCTGACGCTGGACGATGGCGAAGGCCCCTGGCTGCGCCTGCTGGAGGCTATCAGTCACCAGTTGTCAGTTGCCAGTTCTCAGGTGTCGGTTGGCAGTTATCAGGAAGTGGATGCCAACTACCAGGAAGCGCTAGTTGATAATCAACTTTCAGGATACCCCACTGAATTTCCAGAAAGTCTGCCACTAACAACCGGCAACCAGCACTTAGCAACTGACCAGTTACAACGCACCTTCCGGCGGAACGAAGCCGGGGAAGTTGAGTACATCAATCAGCCCTTCCCGGATGTGCCCCACCCGGAGGTAGGTACGCCGGACTATTCCGATTTGCCCCTGACGGAGTATTTGTCGGTGATTGAGGTGCTGAACCCCATGCACCGGCTCTGGAGCGACGGGCGCTGGAACAAGCTCACGGTGGCCCACGGCTGCTACTGGAAGCGCTGCTCCTTCTGCGACGTGACGCTGGACTACATCAGTCGCTACGAAACGGCTCCGGCTACCCTGCTCGTGGACCGCATCGAGCAGATTATTGCCCAAACCGGCCAGACCGGCTTCCACTTCGTGGATGAGGCCGCCCCGCCCCTGGCCCTGCGTGACCTGGCCGTGGAGCTGCTGAAGCGGCGGGTAAGCATTACGTGGTGGGGCAATATCCGCTTCGAGAAAACTTTCACCCCCGACCTGTGCCGCCTGCTGGCCGCCTCGGGCTGCATTGCCGTGAGCGGGGGCCTGGAGGTAGCTTCGGATAGGCTGCTGGCCCTGATGGAAAAGGGCGTAACCATAGCGCAGGTAGCCCGCGTGACGGATGGCTTCACCCAAGCCGGCATTATGGTGCATGCCTACCTCATGTACGGCTTCCCCACCCAAACCACCCAGGAAACCGTGGACTCATTGGAAGTGGTCCGGCAGCTGTTTCAGGCGGGCATTGTGCAGAGCGGCTACTGGCACCGCTTCTCGATGACGGCCCACTCGCCGGTTGGGAAGAACCCGGCCAAGTATAAAGTGGCCGCCGTAGGCCCCGAGCCCGGCCCGTTTGCCTGGAACGACCTGTGGCATGAGGACCCCACCGGCACCGACCACGAAGCCTTCGGCCCCGGCCTGACCAAAGCCCTGTACAACTACCTGCACGGGGTAGCACTGCAGGAGCCGCTCAGCTTCTGGTTTGATTTCCGGACGCCCAAGCCCACCCTGCCCCGCCACCTGATTCAGCAGGCCCTGCAGGAGCCCGGCAAACCCGATGCTTCCCGGCCTAACAACCGCCTGTTCTGGCTGGGCAATGCCCCAGAGCTGCGCTATGAGCCCGCCAAAAAAGGCCAGCGCGCCATCCTCACGTTCTATGAGCAGGCCGAGGACTTCGAGGTGAAGGTGCCGGCCGTGTTGGGCCCCTGGCTGCAGGATCTGCTCACCCGCCTCGCCACCGACTACGATACGAAGCTGCTGCTAAAAGACGCCGCAGCTTCCTACCCCTCGGGCGCGCCCCAACCCTGGGAGCAGTTCCTGTTGTCGCAGGGGTGGCAGCTGCTGCGAGAGAAAGGCCTGCTGATTCTGTAGTTGCCTGCCAGGCTGCTTAGGGGTGCTACTTGCCGCGCTGCCGCAGCCACTCCACGAGGCCTTCCCAGTAGCCCTCCGCCGGTCTGGGCCATTGCCATTGCCCATCGGGGCCGAGGCGGCCGCGCTGCCGGAACTCGGAGCCGGCTTGGGGATACACGCGCACCTGGGAGCCACTCCGGTACCCCAGCGCGGCACGGAGGCGCTGAGCACTCTCGCGCACATTGGTTGTGGTATCGAGGCCGGCATATAGGGCCAGCACCGGCACCCGTTGGCGGCTCAGGGGGAGGTAGGCGGCGGCCTGCTCGCGGGTGGCGGCGGGCGCGGCTTCCATCACCACAAAAGCTGCGGGCTTATCCTTACCAGCCGCCACGGCCACCTGCGGAGCCAGACTCCCGCGCACCCAGTACCCTACCCTTCCCGAATCAACGGCGGCTTGCCGGCGCAACGCGGCCAACGCGGCTGCCGCGACCTGGTACGCCCCGGAGTCGGTAGGCTGCGCGGGGGTAGCAGCCGTTACCACCAACGTCACGAAGCCGCGCCGCGCCAGGTAGGCGGCCCGGGTTTGGGCGGCGGCCAGGGTCTGGGGCTGGGCCACCAGGGCCACGGCCGGGTGGTGGGTCACGGTATCATCGGGGAGGCGCAGCTGCCCGGCCTGGGCACCCCCTGCGGTTCGCACAGCCAGGGTTTGCTCCCGGAACGGGCGCGGGGCGGCCTCGCCCCGGCGGGCCCACACAAAATCGGTGCGCACACTGTCCCAGCTCAGCACGCCGCGCAAAAAGTCGCCCTCCCGCACGGCCTGCAGACTGATGCCCCCTACCCCCTGCTCCAGCCGCAACTGCGGCTCCTGGTACTTCAGGCGGGCGGCTTCAAACTCCAGGCCGGGCACCTGCGGGAAGCTGACATCGGCCTGCAGCTTGCCGGGCGCTACCTCGCACAAGTCAAGAGCTACCCGCAGCTCGGTGCCCTGGTAGCTGATGGGACCTTCGTAGTGGCCTGTGGGCAGGGGCGCGCTAGCATCGGCCTGGCTGCCGTCCGGATCAGCGGAACAGGCGGCCAGCAACAGCAGCCCGGCCCCGCTCACCGCCAGGGCGCCAATACTATACACGGACCGTATCGATTTCAAGAACAGAAGGCTAAGTACAACCACGCCCGGGAAGCAAGCCCGGATCAGCAACAACAGTCTGGCACCTGGCGGCCAGCGCCTTTAGTGCAGGCCTTTGCGCAAAATAAAATCCGTTTGCTCATCGGAACCGATTACAAACTTATGCTGCCCGATCTGGCGGAAGCCAAAGCGGCGGTAAAACTCCAGGGCACGGTCGTTCTTCTCCCACACGCCCAGCACTACGGCCCGGCAGCCCTGCTGGCGCGCCTCCTCAATAGCTCGCCGCATGAGGGCTGCCCCAAGACCGGTGCCAATCCAGTCTTCACTCACGTAAAGCCGCTCAATCTCCAGGCGCTCCTCGGGGGTTTTCTCGGGGTCGAGGCCAAGGGTAGCGTGTAGCTTCAGCTTGGCGTAGCCTACTACCTCCTGCTCCATCTGGGCCAGCAAAAACACGGTATCGGGGTCCTCCAGCTCACGCAGCTGCTTTTCGGGGTGGAAGGTAGCCGCTTCGTAGGCTGCCATGTCCTCGGCCGAGTTTTGGTCGGCATAGGTTTCATGAAACAGGCGTTGGCCCAGTTCGGCGAGTTGAGCGGCGGTGGCCGCGTTGCGCTTGGCTACCAGAATGCGGAGCGGAAAAGACATAGCAGAAAACCAGTTCGGCGGAAAGCGGCAAAGGTAAGGGGCTAGGAGCTGTTAACAGTGAGTAGTAACTTGTGGCATGGAAACGATGCTTACCGATGCGCAATGGGCGCGGCTGGCTCCGCTACTGCCGGGCCGGGCCGGCACGAGTGGCGGGCGCGGACGCGACAACCGCCAGTTCGTGGAAGCCGTGCTCTGGTTGGCCCGCAACGGGGCGCGGTGGCGGGCGCTACCGGCCGAACGCGGCAATTGGCACACGACGTACACGCGCTTCCAGCGCTGGGCCCGGGCCGGCATCTGGGCCCGGATTTTTGCAGCCGTGCAGCAGGACGACGCCTTGCACACGCTGCTGGTGGACTCGACCACGGTGCGGGCCCACCAGCACGCCAGCGGCGCGCGCAAAAAAACGGACCGCAGTCCCTCGGGCGCAGCCGCGGCGGGCTGACGACCAAAGTGCACGCCGTGGCCGACGCCCGCGGCCGGTCCGTGCGCCTGGGCTTGAGCGCGGGCCAGCGCCACGACGCCCCGCAGGCCTTGCCGCTGCTTGACGGGCTGGCCCCGGCTTACGTCATCGCCGACCGCGGCTACGATTCCGACCCGTTGGTGGCCGCCTTGGCCGCCCGCGGCACCCACGCCGTGATTCCGCCCCGGCGCAAGCGCCGATACCCGCGCCCTTTCGATGCGGCTCGCTACGCGCAGCGCCACCCCATCGAACGGCTGTTCAGCCGCCTCAAGCAGTTCCGCCGCGTAGCCACCCGCTATGACAAATTGGATGCGCATTTTTTAGCTTTTGTTCACCTGGCTGCAACCGTCCTGTGGTTGCGTGACTGTTAACAGTTCCTAATCCACGGTATCGTTGCCGCGCCGCTCGCGCCAGCCGTAGCGCAGCATCAGCATGGCTGCTACCAGCATCATCAGGCTCAGGATAAGCCGGGTTGAGTTCAGGGCGCCTTCGCCCAATTGCTGGTACTCGTAGTACACCACGCCCAGCCGCAGCCCTACCCCCAGCAGCAGCAAAAACCCAGCAATCAGGAAAAGCCAGCCAACCAGGCGGCGCGTTGTAGGCGGAAGGGGCCAGGACATAAGCAGCAGCTGAACCGGGCGCAAAGCACGCCGGTGGTGAAACACAACACAAAGGAGCTCAGAAATACGCAAGCAGTTGGAATTTGATTTTCCAGCCGTACTTTTGCCTTACCACGCGGGAGTAGCTCAGTTGGTAGAGCATCAGCTTCCCAAGCTGAGGGTCGCGAGTTCGAGCCTCGTTTCCCGCTCATTCATTAACAGGCATTTAGCTATAAGGCTAGGTGCCTGTTTTGCTTTTGGGGCATACTACGGGTCATACTGCTCACCACCATGGCCGGCGTGGAGAGGAAACCCAGGTTTACCATCACAGCTGGAAACCCTTTGAAAGAGCTGTACTAACGTCTTGTGTTCAGTCAACAAATATGCACAAAGACGACTGAGGTGGTCTAAGCAAGGTGGACAGAAGAAGGACGTATCTTTCTTCTGTTATGGCAGCAAAACCCAGCGGGGCGTCGCCCGACAAACGGCGTAAATACGACGAGGCGTTTAAGGCCGAGGCGCTGCGTCTGGCCAGCGAAAGCCGCAGCACGCAGGCGGCGGCGCGGCAGCTGGGCATCAGTCCCAAACTGCTCTACCGCTGGCAGCAGGCGCAGCTCGTGGCCGAAGTGGGCAGTGAGGAAGTGGCCCGTGACCCGGAGGTCCGCGCCCTGCGCGCCCGGCTGAAGCGGGCGGAGCAGGAGCTCGACATTTTAAAAAAAGCCTTGGTCATCTTCGGCCAGCCGACCCGGTGAGCACCTACGAGCACATCGCCCAGCGTGCCGCCCACGTGCCCGTGCGCCAGCTCTGCCAGGTGCTGCACGTGGCCCCGGCCGCCTATTACGCCTGGCAGCGCCGCCGGCAGCAGCCAGTGGTCGAGCCGGCCTGGCAAGTGGCCGTGCGTGAAGCGTTTGCCTACCACAGCCAGCGCTACGGCACGCGTCGGCTGCGCGCCGAAGTGCAGGCCCAGGGCCATGCCGTCGGCCGCTGGCGCATCCGCCGCGTGCTCCACGCCCACGGCCTGCGGGCCCAGCAGCCGCGCTCGTTCGTGCCGCGCACCACCGACTCGGACCCGGCCGTGCGGGCCGCACCCAACCGCTTGCTCGGCCAGCCAGCCCCACGGCCCCGAATCGGGTCTGGGTGGGCGACATCACGTATTTGCCCCGCCAGGGCGGGGGCTGGCTCTACCTGGCCGTGTGGCTCGACCGCTGCTCGCGCAAAATCGTCGGCTGGGACGTGCGCGACACCATGCCCGAAGACCTGGTCAGCGAAGCCCTGCGCCGGGCCCTGGTGGTGCGCCGCCCCCCGGCCGGGCTTATCGTGCACTCGGACCAGGGCAGCCAGTACACAGCCACCCGCTTCAAAAGCCTGGTCGCCAAACACGGCGCCCAGCAAAGCATGAGCCGGCGGGGCAACTGCTACGATAACGCCCACGCCGAATCGTTTTGGAGCCGCTTCAAGGCCGAACTGCTCGACGGCGGCAGCTTCCCCGGTCTGGCCGAAGCCAAGCTCGAAATCAGCCACCACATCGCCTATTACAATGCCGAACGACGACATTCCGCCCTCGGCTACCTCTCGCCCAACCACTTCGAAACCTATCTTCAAACAACGTCCCAATTGTGTCCGGCTTAGCTAGACCACCTCAAGACCACGTGTATTGTATTCTGCATACTTGTTCAGGCGTAGTCCAAAAGTCCCATAATACCTTCGTTCGTAAGTAAAGGCATCGAACCAGTCATGGAACTCTATTTCCACGGACGTAAGCGTCGCGGGCACCTGTAACTCTGGATTGCGCTCACTTTCTCGACGCCGTTGCTCTCGCCCGAACGCTGCGAGATTGGCACTGAACACCGCTGCCTTCTCTTGAATAGCCTCCTCGGTTATGACTTGAGGTAAACTCTCTTCATCTCGCGCTTTTCCACGAGGTCGCTTCTTAATCTTTGATGCACGCTCGTGCTCATTCACAAGTAATAGGTGGGGTAACTTTCTCGTCATAGCGTTATCGAGATCATAAGTGATTTACGCGAACCAATTTACCAGTATTCGTCAGTAATGTATTTACTGAGGTGTTTTCTTCTACTCAGAATCACGAAATAATACAGAAACCCGCACGGAGTAGATGGAATGAAGTCCTCAATTCGGCATCACATCTACTCCGTACTCTTTGTCACAGTAGGGTTTCGAAAGCCTGTTCCAGCGCTTCAGAATCGAATGATCCGAGGTATATCGCAGTCACCGCTTCAGACTTGTGTCCCATCGCCTCACTGATAATACCTGTAGCTACCTCACTCTTTTTCAGACTAGTCGCGAATGAATGACGCGCAACATAAGTCGTTAACACAGTGTCGATGCCTACCTGTTGAGCAATGACTTTCAGGTCTTTGTTCACCTGACCAAGTACTTTATGCAACCTATTCTTGATCTGTATAGGGGTCGTATGCGTGTCGTGTCTTAAGATTGGAAAGACATAACTCATCAATGCATTGTCAGGGGACAACCGGTAGCACCTCACGATTTCTACAGCCGGAGGAAGTAATTTCAGGAAGAACTTACCTCCAGTCTTCTGTCGCTCGTATCGCAGTCGTAAGATCCGCCAATCCGCATCTTCAGCACTCAGATTCGACCAGCGAAGTTGTGCTAGGTCGACGAAATTGATACCTCCACAGTAAAACGAAAATAAAAACACGTCTTTTGCGAGTTTCAGTCGCTCGGTCAGAGGCTTGTACTGTTCCAGTAGACGCACGGCATCACGGCTGACAGCTCGCTTCTGTGTTGTGACATCGAACTTGCCAATGCTGAATTTGTGTTTTTCTGCAGCATTCCGTGCGAATGGATAGTGCTCAAGCTTTGCGTCACCATTGGCAACTGCTTTGTTTAACACAGCGCGGAGGGTACGGAAACGAAACGACAGCGTGATTTCCTTGATGCCTGAAGTGCGGAGGACAGTTTCCCATCGATTACAGAACAGTACGTTTACCCGATCAAAGGGCATGTCATCTGCATGGTACTCGCTGCTAATGAATTTTGAGAGTTGATTACGCAAGTCACGGTACACACTAGCATTTCCGATCTGGCCAGTTGTCATGAGCTCGTCGACTAATTCCTGTATAAAACCCAGAATCTTGACTCGACGGAGTTGTTTACGCTCTTCCGCAGCTCTGCTGAGCACATCATCAGCCTCATGGTGCTCGTCCGCATCCGATAAGGCCTCAGCTGCTCCAACATACTTCTGCAACCATTTGTCGAGTTTCTGCAGTAAATCAGTCCGTTGCGGCTCAGGATAGCTACGTCTTATCTCCTGTTTTTCGGCGTTCCAGTACCGTGGATGCAGTGACAATCCCGTAGATCGATAAATCTGTTTCCGGTTCTTGGTGACTCGGATGTAGAAAGGGTGTGAACCGTCAGCGAGTGTTTTTCCGGTCTTGTAGAACACTTTGACAGTGGCCCGTCCTTCTTTGTGGTCAGTTGACTTACTCATGGTTTTGACCGCTGTTGCCGGGGCATACAACGGGGCATACAAGTGATGCCAACCAGGATGAAAAACAGTGTGTCGTAGTCTCCAGAAGCGTGTTTCTCGTGTACGGAGCCCTTCTTCGGGGGACTTCCACGGGTAGAGCATCAGCTTCCCAAGCTGAGGGTCACGAGTTCGAGCCTCGTTTCCCGCTCGTTGTAAATCAGCCACTTGCCTTTCCAGGCAAGTGGATTTTTTGTTGGCAGTGCCCACCGTGATGCATACAACGCAGCGAGCCTGCTACCTCTACTGGCACGAAATACGAAAGTTGGGCTAACAAAACGTTCACATACTTCGACGGGGTAGGCGCCTTGTCCGTACACACTTCCCCGCGCTTACCTACCCTTCTGACCTGCCCACTTTACCCCCTCGTGCTTTGATACGCTCCTTTCTTCATCGGGCGGCGCTGAGCTTTGCGCTTGGTGCTGCTTCTCTGGCTCCCGTTACGGCCCAGGTTGCCCCGGCCCCTACCCCAGCCGCTCCCACGGATACCACCCACAAGTTCGAAAACCCGGCTGGGGTGCCGGCCCCGGTGAAGCAGCCCTGGTACAAGGGCAAGCTGGTGAAGGCGGTGGCCGTGCCGGCCGTACTCATCGGCTACGGGGCCTACACCTTCAACGGAGGCGGTTTCTACACCAACCAGGATGCCAACCGCGACATTCACAAGCTGTTCCCTACGTTCCGCACCAAGGCCGATGACATCCTGATTTTCGCGCCGTACGCCGAGCTGGGGTTGGTGGCCCTGGCGGGGGTAGAGTCGAAAAACGACCGGATTAACGTGGGGCTGGTGGTGCTGAAAAGTGAGCTGATTATGCTCACGACGGTATTCGCGGTGAAAAACCTGACCCGCGAAACCCGCCCCGATGGCTCGGATAACCTTTCGTTTCCCTCGGGCCACACGGCGCAGGCGTTTCTGGCCGCCAGCATCGTACACAACGAATTCCGCGACAAAAGCCAGTGGTACGGCATTGGGGCCTACACCATTGCCACCAGCGTAGCGGCCCTGCGCATGATTAATAACAAGCACTGGCAGAGCGACGTGGTGGCCGGTGCGGGCTTCGGGATTCTGTCGGCCCACCTGGGCTACCTCACCCACCGCAACCGTTGGGGCCGCAAGCCCCGCCTACCCGAGGGCATGAGCTTCACGCCCACCTGGCAAAGCGGCTACGTCCCCGGCCAGGTCAGCGCCTTTGGGGGCGGGCCGGGTTTGCGCTTTACCTGGCGACCCAAGTAACACACTTCTATTTAGCAGTAAGGCGACTATAACCCAGCATTCAGCTCCCGCTGAAAAGCGTCCAGGAACAGGCCTACGTGGTAGCCGTCGGCCAGGCCGTGATGCACGTTGATGGCTACCGGCAGCAGCAGGGCCTCGCCTTGTTGGCGCGCCCTCCCCACTGAAATCTTCGGAATGCTGTCGGGGTGGGCGAAGGCCCGGGCGTGGGTGAGGCCGGTGAAGGAAACCCAGGGAATAGCCGAGAAGTGGATAACATCGGGGCGGGCAGTGGTGGGGGTCAGGCGCAGGCCGGTGCTCTGGCGCACGGCTTCCATTTCGGCGGCCAGCCCTACCCCGAACTCTGCCAGGGAAGCCGCGTAGGGCACAAAGGAAAACGCGAAGGTGTGGTCGGGGCGGGTGAGAGTTGCCGAGACGTGAATCTGGTCGTAGCAGTACACCTGCCCGTCCTCGATGCGGTAGCGCAGGGCCTCCACCTGGTTCACGGCCTGGAGGGCGCAGTGCAGGTAGAGCTGGAAAAACGACACGCCCAGGGCCTTGGCACGGGCGTAGGCCTGGCGGGCGTCCACTTCGGCTACCAGCCCGAAAAACGGCTCTTCGAAGGCGGAGAAGAAGGCAAAGTGCTCCTGCCGGTTCCAGGTGCTCAGGTCTATCAGCTGCTTCATAGGCCGGCAAGTTCGGTAACTTTGCCTTGCTGTTACCTGTCCCCTACCCCTGCTTTCTATGCCAACCCCGCGCCTGATTGCCTTCGACGCCGACGATACCCTGTGGCCCAACCAACCGTACTTCGACTCCGCCGAGGCCCAGCTCTATGAGCTGCTGACGCACTACGGCGAGCCGGCCGTTATCGGGAGCCGCTTTTATGAGGTGCAGCGCCAGAACATGCACCTGTTCGGCTACGGGGCCAAGTCGTTTATGCTCTCGATGATTGAAACCGTGATTCAGCTGACCGAGGGCAAAGTAACCGGCACGGAAATTCAGCACATTCTCGACCACGGCAAGTACCTGCTCAGCTTCCCGATTGAACTGCTGCCCGACGTGCCCGAGGTTCTGACAACGCTGAAACAGCAGAGCTTCCCGCTGATGCTGCTGACCAAAGGCGACCTGTTCGACCAGGAAAGCAAGCTGGCCCGCTCCGGCCTCGGCGACTTATTCGACTACGTGGAAATCGTGAGCGAGAAAAACGAAAATACTTACCAGCGCCTGCTCACGCGCTACCAGGTGCGCCCCCAGGAGTTTCTGATGGTGGGCAACTCCCTGAAGTCGGATGTGCTGCCAGTGGCCCGGCTGGGCGCCCACGCCGTGCACGTACCCTACCACACCACCTGGGTGATGGAGGAAGTGCCCGCCGAACAGCTGGCAGGCATCCCGTACCGGCAGGTAGCCTCCCTGGCCGAAATACCGGCTTTATTGACGGAGCTGGGGTAGGCGTCAGGGCAGGGCGCGGCGCAGCAGATACCGGGTTTCGGTGTACGTAGTGATGGAAGTGGTGCCCGAGTACGTGGGCCGGTTGGGGTCGTTGAAGGTCAGGCTGGTTTCAACGCTTTGCTTGGCGCTTACCGGCTGCGACAGGTTGTACACTTCCAGCAGCTCCCAGCCTTCAGCGGACAGCTCGTTGAGGACGTCCATCACCTTACTGTCCAGGGAGCCCGGCACTGCCTCACGCCACAGGCCTTTCTGAACACGCTCAGGCTCCAGCTTCGTGATGCCTCGCCAGGCCGGCGCCAGAATAGCCAGCTGCCCATCCGTAATTTTCAGCAGCTGGTACTGAAAGCGGGTACCGGCCGGAGTGCCCGGCGCCCGGGTTACGGTGGCCGTGGGCTGCATAGCCGTTTCGGGCAGTGCCGGGAAGGCCGGCACCGGCCGCGCAGCTTTCGGTGGGGCGGTAGCTTGCGCGTAGGCGGCGCTTTGCAGAAGTAAGAGTACGGCTAAGAGTACAGTATATTTCATAAAAAAGGCAGAGGGCGCCGCCTACGGTGGCGGCGCCCTCTGCCTTCTCCTATTATTATGCCAGAGCGTTAGTCGCGCTTGGTTTTGAGTACCTGCTTAAGCGCGGCCAGCTCGTCGCGAAGCTTAGCGGCCGTGAGGAAGTCGAGGTCCTTGGCGGCGGCTTCCATCTGCTTTTCGGTCTGCTTCACCAGCTTTTCCAGCTCCACCTTGCTCATCATCGACACCACCGGCTCGGCGGCAATAGCCAGGGCCACGTCGGCTTCGGGACTGGCGTAGTTCGGAGTTTCCGCAATGCGGTAGTCCGACAGCGAGGTTTGCTCCATAATAGCCTCTCGCGACTTGCGCACGGTTTTGGGCGTGATGCCGTTTTCCTCGTTGTACGCCATCTGCACGGCGCGGCGGCGGTTGGTTTCGTCGATGGCGCGCTGCATGGAGCCCGTGATGCGGTCGGCGTACATAATCACCTTGCCCCGGTCGTTACGGGCAGCGCGGCCCATGGTCTGGATAAGGCTGCGCTGGTCGCGTAGGAAGCCTTCCTTATCAGCATCCAGAATGGCGACCAGGCTTACTTCCGGTAAGTCGAGGCCCTCGCGGAGCAGGTTTACCCCAATCAGCACGTCGATTTCGCCGAGGCGCAGCTGGCGCAGAATCTCCACGCGGTCCAGGGTTTTCACATCGGAGTGCACGTAGCTCGATTTGATACCCAGGCGCTCCATGTACTTCTGCAACTCCTCGGCCATGCGCTTGGTGAGGGTTGTTACCAGCACCCGGTCGCCCATTTTCACGCGGTTGTCCACCTCATCCAGCAGGTCGTCAATCTGATTCACGCTGGGGCGCAGGTCGATTTCAGGGTCGAGCAGGCCCGTCGGGCGAATTACCTGCTCCACCACTACCCCGTTGGCCTGGGTCAACTCGTAGTCGGCAGGCGTGGCCGACACGAACACGGCCTGGCGCACCATCCCTTCAAACTCATTGAACGTCAGGGGGCGGTTGTCCATGGCCGAGGGCAGACGGAAGCCGTATTCCACCAGCGCCGTTTTGCGGCTACGGTCGCCGCCCCACATGGCCCGAATCTGGGGCATGGTGACGTGGCTTTCATCCACTACCAGCAGGAAGTCATCGGGGAAATAGTCGAGCAGGCAGAAGGGCCGGGAGCCGGGCTGGCGGCCGTCGAAGTAGCGCGAGTAGTTCTCGATGCCCGAGCAGTAGCCCAACTCCCGAATCATTTCCAGGTCGAACTCCGTGCGCTCCATGATGCGCTTGGCTTCGGCATCGCGCCCCTCCTTCTCGAAGTAGGCGTGCTGCTGCACCATGTCGAACTGGATTTCCTTGATGGCTTGGTTGAGCGTGTCCTTGCCGGTTACGAACAGGTTGGCTGGGTAAAGCGTCACCGACTTCTCGTCGCTGAGCTTTTTGCCGCTCACCGGATCAATCTTGTGGATGGCCTCAATTTCGTCCCCAAAGAAGAAAATACGGAACGCGTGGTCGGCGTAGGCCGGGAACAGGTCCACGGTGTCGCCCTTCACCCGGAAGGTACCACGGGTAAACTCCTGCTCCGTCCGCGAGTACAGAATCTGGACGAAGGAATAAAGCAGATTATTGCGCGAATAGCGCAGGCCCGGCGCCAGATAAATCACGTTTTTCCCGAACTCCTCGGGGTTACCGATACCATAAATACACGACACCGACGCAATTACCACCACGTCGCGGCGGCCCGAAAGCAGCGTGGAGGTGCAGTGCAGACGTAGCTTCTCAATTTCCTGGTTGATGGCCAGGTCTTTCTCGATGAAAACGTCGGTGGAGGCTATATAGGCCTCGGGCTGGTAGTAGTCGTAGTAGCTGATGTAGTACTCGACGGCATTGTTGGGGAAGAACTGCTTGAACTCGCCGTAGAGCTGGGCGGCCAGGGTTTTGTTGTGGCAGAGCACCAGCGTGGGCTTGCCGGTTTGGGCAATAACGTTGGCCATGGTGAACGTTTTGCCCGTACCCGTGGCCCCGAGCAGCACCTGCGCCGGTTCCCCGTTGTTGATGCCTTCCACCAATTGGCGGATGGCCTGGGGCTGGTCGCCGGTGGGTTTGAATTCCGAGGTCAGTTGGTATTCCATGCGGGGAAAGATAGGCCAGAAAGGGTAGCCTATGATAACTGAATTCACTAGAGGGAGGTTTCCCGGAAAAAGAAAAAACCCGTCCGGCTGGCGGACAGGTTTTCCCGGCGAATTGCGAAGCCGTTACTGCGGCGTACGCTTGTTTATGTGGTTGAGCTCGGCCCAACGAAGCGCCGCATTCTGCTGGAGCTCCGCCACCCACCGCTTTTCCTCACCTACGGGCACCCGCAGCATAAACGATTTGCTGCCGGGCAGCTCCCGTAGCTGCAGCTGCTGCACTGTAGTCAGCCAATCCTGCTGGTTGGGAGCCGTCATGTCCACGAGCCGGACGGTGAGCTGCACGGCATTGGTTTGGGCGTTGCGTGCTATCTGCACGGGCCAATCGGGGGCGTTGGCGTAGGATTTAGTAGCCAACTGCTGGCGCAGGTAGTCGAGGCTGTCGGCGGGCAAGGTAGAGCCATACCTGGCCGGAAACAGATAGGCTATGGACAGGCTGCGCGCGTTCACCAACGTGAATACTTGAGGTATCGTGGTGGCATCCTGGGTACCAACTGCTACTTGCCCTGGCACAAAATCCAGCGCCTCTTCCTTTTTGTCGCATCCTAGCAGCAAAAACGCACACAACAGGTAACAGTACCGCTTCATACTTCCAGTAGTAAGGTGGTTTATAGTAAACTGATCTGCTGATCAGGAATGCACGGCTCCTACCGCGGGTCGCGCCAGAGTACGAGGGGGTTAGTAGCGGCCGTGGCGAAGTCGGGGCAGCGGCCGTCGCCGGCGTTGCTGGGTCCCAGGGTGGCCGCGCACAGCACGTTGCCGCAGGCATCGAAGAGGTAGTTGAAGCTGCTACCCCCCGTTACAAGGTAAACCGTGCGGTTCTGATAGGTGTACTGGATTACCTCGGCCGCGGGTGTTTGCTTGGGTTTCTGCTTAAGCTCCTCAATGAGGGTAGCAGAAAAGTTGCCGGGGCAGGTAAGGCTGGAGGGCTCCTCCAGCGCATCGGAGCAGGAAGTAGCCCCGAGGCCCAGCAGGAAAAGCCACAACAGAAAGCGTAGGCGTAAGCGGCTCATGAAACAATTAAGGAGCTCCCGGACTCCGACTATTGAACAATGGGTTGAGGCTTGGCTGCGCCAAACTCCACGCTGGCTTCCAGCCCGAAGCTGTACGGCCGGTTCTGGCGCGAGCCGCGCTGGTTGGGGTTGGCATTGAGCGTCGTCAGGCCGGCTTCGGCGGTGGGACCTACCACCACGTTCCAGCCCGAGGCCGTGGGCTGATAGCGCACACCCGTACCGCCGCGCACCGAGGTCAGCACCTGCCGGTACGGCGACTCGGCCGACTTCAGGGTGTAGTTGAGGGTAGCCTCCGGGGTGCCTTCCACATCGGAGCGGCTGCTTAGCAGCACGCTTACCGCCGCGCCTACCTTGGCGTACAGAGAAAGGCCCTGTTTGGTAGAGCCGTAGCGCACACTCACGGGCACGGCGGCGGAGCGGTAGCGGTAGTTGGTTACGCGCGGCTGGGCGGGAGCCGCACTGTAGGCCGCCGGGCGGTTGAACAGGTCAGCGGCCGTGGGGCCAATCTGCTTGCCATTCACAAACCCGTAGGAGGTAGCGGAGCTGGCGCGCTGCTCAGCCACTTCGGCACCCGAAGTAACGGTCCAGTGGTTGTTCAGGGCATAGGAAACCATCAGGGCCGCCCGCTGGCTGACGCCGGCCCGCAGGTTGCGGCGGTACTCTTCCTCGGCTTCATCCTGGTAGTAGCTGCGCAGGGCATTGGTAACGGTGCTGGAGCTCATGCGGCCATCGGCGCGCGAGAAGTTGATGTTGGGATTGTAAGAGCCCACGGCGTAGCCGCCGCCCAGGCGCAGGCGCCGCCACAGCTTCGGGGGTTCTTTCTGCTCGGGCTCTGCCACATCGGCCAGCTCAGCCGGGATGGTAACGGGCTGCGGTACGGTAACAAGCGCGGGCTTGAGGCTGTCGGGGTGCAGTAGGCCCAGGTAGTTGCGCAGCTGGGCAGCCCGGGGCTGCATGCCGGCAAAGCTGGCCAGGAAGGAAGAGCCGCCCTCAAGCGCCCGGCGTTCAGCTCCGGCCCCTACCGCCCGGTACAGGGTAGCGTAATGGTCGGCCCCGGAGTTTGACGGGGCAGCAGAATAGAACAGGCCCGATGCGGCCCGCTCACCGGCTACCTGGCCGCTACGGTTGTAAGTGCTACCCGGCGCCATTGCGGCGTAGCCCAGCTCAGCGGCAGTTGCCGATTCAGCGGCGCTGCCAGCCGCCAGGGCCAGACCGGCCGTTTCCTCTGCGGCCGCCGAAGCAACCGACATTTCAGCACCGGGCGTGGTGGTTCGGGGGTTCAGGCCGGCGCCGGGGGTAGCAGTTTGGTCAGTGGAATCAGTCGGCAGCAGTACGGCCAGATCGGGGCCCGCCACGGAGCCCTTCTGCCACAGGAAAGCCCAGCCGCCACAGCCCAGGGCCAGCAGCAGGCAGGCGGCGGCCACCCAGCGGTGCACCAGCAGGCGGCGGCGGTAGGTCACGTTTTCCTGCACCACCTGCTCGTTCTGCTGCACTACCAGCTCGTGGTCGAGCTGGTCCCAGAAGCTGGCGCGCGGAGCTACTTCCGCTTCGGCAAACTTTTGCCGGAACAGATGCTCCAGGTTGCCGGAGGGGCGCTGGTCGGGAGTATCAGAGGTATTAGGAGCGGATGCTGCCATGGGTACGGTGGGCGTCGAGACGCTCGAGTTTACTTTTCAAAATGGCCCGGGCCCGGGAATACTGCGACTTGCTGGTTCCTTCCGAAATACCCAGCATCTCGCCGATTTCCTTGTGCCCGTAACCTTCAATGGCGAACAGGTTGAACACCATGCGGTAGCGCGGAGCCAGGTCCTGAATCATATTCAGCAGCTCCTCGAAATTGTAATTGGAAAGCGTGAACTCCTCCCCGGCCAGGTCCTCGGGGTACTCGCCTCCGTCGCTGACTGCCACCAGCGGGGCGTTGCGGCGGTGCTGCCGGAGGGCGGCATTCACCATGATACGGCGAATCCAAAATTCCAGCGGACACTCGCGGCGGAAGCTGGCCAGGTTCTTAAACACAGTCAGAAAGCCTTCCTGCAATACGTCTTCGGCCTCGAAGGTGGTTTGGGCGTAGCGCAGGCAAACGGCCATCATGCGGCCGGCAAATCGTTCGTAGAGATACTTCTGCATCAGGCGGCTACCGGCCAGGCAACCGTCAATCAGCTCCAGATCGGAGAGCTGGGAAGGCGGGGTAAGGGTGCGCACGGGAGCGGATAACGACGAAGACAGGGATTCCGGGCGGGCCGCAGGGGCACTGCCCGGTAACAGGCTGCGTAGCCCGCTCCCTCCCAAGGCGGCCGACAGGGCGCTCATCGGGCGCTCCGGCCCTGACGGGGTCCGGCTTTAAGAGGCTCACCAGCGGCCGGCGCCTTCCACAGGGGCCCGGTTCCGCGCAAGTAAGAATGCTGCATACGCTGCAATGACAGACAGATAAAGATAAGGATGCCTTCTGACTGGAAAGGAAGGTTGTGCAGGGTAGATGCTACCAGCGCCCGGGAAGGTTGCATGCCGGGGCCGCCTTTTTTCGGGGAGCTTGCGCTGAGCCTCTGTTCCCTGAAAATCAGGCTTCTAAAAACACAGACCAGCACAACCTATTTCGGCCTTGCTATGTACATACATGCGTTGTCCTGCCCCCACTAACCTCGGCTGTTCAGGCTTGGGAGCCGTAGAGGGGGTAGGCAGCCCGGCTGACGCACTGGGCTGTTTCCTTTTTCTGATTTTCCTCATCATTCAACTCAACTTCCTGCTTATGAAAACTCTTGTGCTGTTTTACTCCACCTATGGTCATGTGTACAAGCTGGCGGAAGCCGTGGCCGAAGGCGCCCGGCGCGTGGCTGGCAACGAGGTAGCCCTCAAGCGCGTGCCCGAAACCCTGCCCGCTGCCTTGCTTGACCAGATTGGGGCTACGCAGGCACAGAAGGCGTTTGAGCATGTTCCGGTGGCTACCCCCCAGGAGCTGGAGCAGTACGATGCCATCATCATCGGGACGCCCACGCGCTACGGCAACGTGTGCGGACAGGTGCAGGCCTTCCTGGATGCTACCGGCGGCCTTTGGGCCCAGGGCAAGCTGATCGGCAAAGTAGGGGGCGCTTTTGTGAGCACCGCCACCCAGCACGGCGGCCAGGAAACCACCATCCGGGCCCTGCACACCGAGCTGCTGCACCACGGCATGGTGATAGTAGGCCTGCCCTACGCCTGGCAGGGCCAGATGGGCCACGAAGAAGTTACGGGCGGCACGCCCTACGGCGCCAGCACCGTGGCCGGGGGCCAGGGCGAGCGTCAGCCCAGCGCCAACGAGCTGGAAGGCGCCCGCCACCAAGGCGAACATACCGCCCAGATTGCCAGCAAGCTAGCCAAATAAGCCTGCAGCGGGCATAACATGAGAAGGGGCAAGGTCACGGCTGACCTTGCCCCTTCTCATGTTTTGGCTACGGCCTACTGTGTAAAGCAGAAGCTGATTTACCGGCCAAAGCAAGGGTCCTGAGCAACTAAACCCTAACAAGCCGTTGGTGCGCCTCAGGTGGCGGCTGGTGGCTCCGGGGCGGCGTTGCGGAAGTACACCGAGAAGACGGAGCCCTGGTCGGGCTCGCTCTGCACGGTTACCCGGCCCCCGGCGTTTTCTACGCTGCGCTTCACCATGTAGAGGCCAATGCCCGAGCCCTCGACGTGGGTATGAAAGCGGCGAAACATGGTAAAAAGCTGCGCCTGTTTGCTGGCTTCGAGCCCCAGGCCGTTGTCTTCTATCACCAGAACCGTAAAGCCGCTCTCCTGTCGGCACGATACCCGGATGCGCGGCACCCGCCCGGGGTGATGATACTTGAGGGCGTTGCTGAGCAGGTTGTACACCACCGAGCGCAGGTTTTTGGCCGAAAACAACACGCTGGGGCACTCGGCTACGTCCACCTCTACCTGGGCCCCTACCTGCTCCACCAGCCGCTGCAGATCCAGCAGTACATCGGTTACCACGGGCGGTAAGGCCACGAGCGAGGTAGGCTCTCCGTACTCCTTCTGGAGCTTGGTTACATCACTGAGGTGGTTGATGGTCCGTTGAAAGCGCTCCACCGACTCCTTCATCATGGTCAGCAGCGGAGCTACCTGCTGGGTTAGGGCCTCCTGGGGGGGTAGCTGCGACTGCAGGGCATCCACCAGGCCTTCGATGTTGGTGATGGGTGCTTTCAGATCGTGAGAGGCGGTGTAGATGAAGTTGTCCAGGTCCACGTTGGTGCGCACCAGCTGCTGGTTGGTGGCGCGCAGCTGCTGGGCCAGTCGGCGCAACGACTGCTCAGCCTGCTTCTGCTCATGAATGTCGAATACGGTTCCGATGTGGCCCTCAAACTCGCCCTGGGCGTTGAAGCGTGGCAAACCGGTATCAATGGCCCAGCGGTACTGCCCATCATGGCGGCGCTGCCGGTAAAGCAGCGTAAACGAGGTTTGCCGGGCGTTGGCTTCCAGAAATACTTCGGTGGTTTTGGCTACATCCTCCGGATGAATGGCCTGGAGCCAGCCCATACCCAGGGCTTCGGAGCGGGTCTGGCCGGTGTAGGCAAACCACTGCTGGTTGAGGTAGGTGCAGCTGCCCTCGGGGTCGGTTACCCAAATCATGGCCGGCACATTATCGGCCAGCTCCCGCACGTACTGCTCGCTTTGCTCTACTACCCGGCGGGCCTGCACCTGGTCGGTTACCTCGTGGGCAAACGCCAGAATTCCGTCCACAGCCCCCTCTAAGTTACGGCGGGCCTGGTAGGTAAAGGTCCAGTACATTTCCTCTAAAGGGCCGCCCTCGTGGCGGGCCAGCATCAGGGGCAGCTCCTGGGCCACAAAGGCTTCGCCGGTGCGGTACACTTGCTCCAGAATATCAATAAAGGAGGTATCCTTCACCTCGGGAAAGGCCTCCACCAACGGCCGGCCCAGCAGCTCACGCTCGGGGAAAATGTGCTGGTAGGCCGGGTTCACCAGCTGATACACAAACGTCGGGCCGTCGAGAATCACGATGGGGGCCGGGGCCTCCATGAACAGCGTATGCAGCAGCAGGCGCTGGCGCTCGGCCTCCTGCTGGGCTGCTACCTGGGCCGTAATGTCCAGCACCATACTGTAGAAGCCGGCCACCTGCCCATCCTGCACATCGGGCACGTAGCTGGTACGGATGTGGCGGGTAAAGCCATTGCGGTAAGGCATGCGGGCTTCAAAATCGAGCCGCTCGCCGGCCAGGGCCCGCCGAATGTATCCCTGCACGTTCTGATAAGCCTGCTCCCCGATGATTTCGATTACCGGCTGGCCCAGCATCTGCTGAGGCTGGATCTGAAACCAGGTTTCGTAGGCCTGATTGGCAAACTGGTAGGTTTGGGCCCGATCTACGTAGCTGATGAGGATGGGCAGCGAGTCGGTGATAAGCTGCAGCTGGCGGGCAGCTGCCTCGCTGGCCTGGCGGGCCCTTACTTGCGCCGTTACTTCAAAGGCAAATACCACCACGCCTTTAATCTGGCCTTGCTCGTCGTAGTACGCTTGCTGCACGTAGTCGAAGTAGCGTTCCTCCAGCTTGCCGGAATCCGGCCCCTCAATCGGAATGAGAATACCCAGCTCCTCGTGGGCCCGGCCGGTTTGGTACACTTGCTCCAGCGTGTGGTACACGGCATGGTCGGTAATTTCGGGCAGAGCCTCCCGCAGAGGCCGCCCCCGCAGGGCGCGCCTAGGAAACAGCTGCTGGTAGGCCGGGTTCACCAGCTCAAACACCAGCTGCGGCCCCGTGAGGATGCAGATGGCGGCCGGGGCCTGCATAAACAGGCGCTCCAGGTGGGCCCGCTGGTTTTCGGCGGCCGCCCGGGCGGCCTGCACCTGGCGGGTCCGGCTCAGCACCCGGGCCTCCAGCTCGAGGTTGAGCTGCCGGAGCTGCTGCTGGGCTTGCTGCAGGGCCACGTTGTTGGTTTGCAGCTCTTCGTTGGCGGCTTGCATCTCCTCATTGGCCTCGGCCAGCTCCTCGTTGAGCCGCTGCACCTGCTGGCGGGCCACTACCTGCTCCGTAACGTCGTAGGCAAAAATGGTTACGCCCGTTATCAGCTCCGGGGCGGCGCGTACGGGCTCATAGATGAAGTTGAAATACACGGGCTCCAGCCGGCCGGAGTTGGTGCGGTCCAGGTAGGCTACCTGCTCGGTGCCGTACACTGTTTTGCCGGTTCGGTAAACGCTTTCCAGCAGGTCATAGAAGGGCTGCCCGGCCAGCTCGGGCCAGGCCTGGCGCAGGGACAAGCCCAGCAGGGGCCGCTCACCTACCAGCTGTTGGTACAGGGGGTTTACCATGGTAAACACCAGTTCGGGGCCCTCCAGCTGGGCAATGCAGGCGGGAGCCTGCATAAACAGGTCCTGCAGCTGCTGGCGTTGCGCTTCCGCCTCGGCCCGGGCTACCTGCTCGCGGCCCCGGCTTTCGCGCAGGGCTTGCTCTACGGCGGAGCGGTCGGTACCAGAGGGTTCAGTGAAGGCAACAATCAGCAGGCTGCCACGGCGGCGGGCGGTTAGCCGGAGCTTTACATTGAGGCTGGGGTCCTGGTAGCTGACCTCGTGCTGGCCGGCCTCGCCGGTTTCGAACACCTGCCGCAGAAACGGCAGCGTACCGGTGGCCTCGATGGTCAGGAAGTAGGTAGCCAGGGTTTGAGGCGGCCGCTGGGGTAGGCCCGTGGCCCGCTGGCTGGCCGGGTTCAGGTACTCCAGATAAAAATCCGTTAGCTCGCCCGTGGCAGCATAGGCCGGACGCAGCAACGCCAGCGGCGTGAGCGAGAGGTCCAGCGCATCGTGCAGCAGGTCGGGGGCGGAAACGGAATCAGGCAGGGCAAGCATCGAAACAGAGGACGGGCAAACAATACGGGCGAGGGCAGGCGGCGGGGCTATGTAGTATGGGAGCGGCCCCGGCGCCCGGCCGCCTGATTTCGGCCAAACTGCGGCCGGGCCACCTCCGGCTACCCACGGCGGGTAGGCTAAGGTAGTATTCTGCCGCTATACACGGGGGCTGCACGTTACAAAGGTCGGGGCCGGCCACCTGCCCAAAGGCATAGCATGCAACGCGGGGCCGCCAAGCACTGGCTGGGATTCTTTTCGCCTTCGGGGGCAGTGCCTGCGTATAAAGCGTACCGCGCCGTAGCAGTAAGTGCGCGGCGCCGGACCTCACGATAGGCCGGGCGCGCCCCGTTTCTTTACTTGCTTTTGCATGGCTGTTCTTACTTCTTACCCCTCCCTGGTACTACACCTGCACACAGGGCTGCACTCTGCGCTGGAAACCGAGTGGCTCGGGTTTACCAGCAGCTCCAACTTTCGCCGTTATATCACGGAAGCTCTGGAGCTGGCGCGGCAGCACGGCGCGAGGGGCTGGATTGCCAACGACAGCCGGTTGGGGGCGGTGCGGCCCGTTGACCTGGAGTGGGTGGCCCAGGAGGTGCTGCCGGCTATGGTGGCCCTGGGCATCAGGCGCTTTGCCCGCCTGGAGTCGCAGGAAACCCTGAACCGCATGCTGATCGGCTCCATGTACCAGGAGGCTACCCCCGATTTAGCCTTCGAGGTACAAGCCTTCACTGACCTACCAACTGCCCGCGCCTGGGCCTGCGCTTAACTGATGCACGCCTACCCCCTTGTTACCTGGCCAGGCTTGCGCTTTGGCAAGAGCAGCCGTACTTTACTCAGCACCTTTATCTGATTCGAATGCAGGAACTAACGTCTTCACTGGGCCGGGTGTTTCTCACCATAGACACGGATTACGAAAACCGCTGGATAGCCGTACAGTGGCAGGGCTACCTCACGGCCGCCAACGTGCAGGCTGGGGCCCGGGCTTACACCGCCGCCCTGGCCCAGGCGGGCTTCGCGTGCGTGCTCAACGATACCCGCGCCGTGCGCGGCCCCTGGGACCATTCCCTGGAGTGGGTGGTAAACGAGTGGGCGCCCAGCGCGGCCCAGGCCGGGCTGCGGTACTTTGCCATGGTAACTAGCCCCGAAACGCTGGCCCAAAGTTCCGCCGACAGCTTCTCCAGCCTGCTCACGGCCTTCGAGGCCCGGATTTTCGACAACCCGGCGGAGGCCGGCCAGTGGCTGCGCTCCGTTAGCTAAAGCCACCGCGGCTCCAACGCGCTATAGCTGGTTGTAGGCTTTGATGAGGGCGTTGAACGAGTCGCGGTAGGTGTCGCCGATGGGCAGCAGGCGGCCGGCCACCTGCACCTTGCCGCGCTCTACGTGCTCAATGCGGCTTAGGGCCACCAGGTACGATTTGTGGATGCGGGCAAACCGCTCGGGTGGCAGCACCTCCTCTACCCGCCGGAACGACTGCAGGGTGAGCACCTTGCCAGTGGTGGTATAAATCATGAGGTATTCCTTCATGCCCTCGATGTACAGGATGTCGTCGAAGGCGACGCGCTGCAGCCGGTGCTCGTTTTTAACGAACATGGCATCCGGCGCGGTGGGTGGTGCCTCAGCGGCGTGGGCAACGGAGGATGCCACAGGGGCTGCGCTCAGCTGCTGCCGCACTTTCTGCACGGCCTGCACAAACCGCTCGAAGGCAATGGGCTTCAGCAGGTAATCGGCAGCGTTAAGCTCGTAGCTGCGCACGGCGTACTGGTCGTAGGCAGTGGTGAAGACGATGCGTGGCCCGGGCTGCGGCAGCAGCTGGGCCAACTGCAGACCCGTAAGGCGGGGCATGTGAATGTCCAGAAACACCACATCCACGGGATTATCCTGCAGAAAGGCCAAGCCGGCCAGGGCATCGTCAAACTGCCCCTTCAGCTCCAGGCCTGGCACCTGGGTACAATAGTCGGCCAGCAGGTCCAGCGCCAGGGGCTCATCATCGAGGATAGCACAGGTCATGGGTTTTTAGGGTAGGAGGGTGTGAGGGTAGGAGTTTAGGAGAGGTGAGAAGGTGATGAGGTAAACAGGACTAGCGGCACATTTCTGGCTTCCACTGCCCGACGGGAAGTAAGGCAAGTCGGGAGCCGCCCGGGGAGTCCCTACCCCGCTCCGGAATTGAAACCGACACTTTGCTTGGCTTTGCTACTGCAGCGACTCTTGGTGAGTCGCAACGGCATGGGCAGAAATACTTCCGGCCTCAGGCAGGGGTAGGAGGCGTTGAGCTGAATTTACTGAGGAGCAGAAAGAACGGAAAAAACCACGAGCCATTACACCTGCAGGAACTGTGAGGCTGGCCCAAGCAACTCTAACGGCGAAGCTGCCTAAGGTTGCAACCAGTCCGTTTATCCCTTTCCTCCCATCACCCCTCCTAAACTCCTACCCTCACACCCTCCTACCCTAAAAAATCCCCTACCCCAACAGCACCAGGGTAACCAAGTGCCGGCCGGGCGGGGTTTGCACATCCAGGGCGTAGCGGCCGGGGTAGAGCAGCTCCAGGCGGCGGCGCAGGTTCACGAGGCCGACCCCGCCGGGCTGCCGGGGCAACTCCCGCTCGGCATCGGCGGGGGCTACGTGGTTGAGCACCGAGAAGCGCAGCAGCCCGTCGGGGGCCAGCACCAGGGAAATGTGCACGGCCACGGGCCGGGCGGTCAGGTCGCCGTGCTTGAAGGCGTTTTCTACCAGGGGTAGTAGCAGCAGGGGCGCAACCGGGTGGACGCACTCGGGCGAGGTGCCACTCACCTCCAGCTGAATGGCCTCCTGGGCCGAGGCCGGCAGGCGTAGGCGCTGCAGGTCCAGAAAGCTGCGCAAATGGGCCAGCTCCCGGCTTAGCGGCACGGTATCGGTGCTGCTCTCATACAGCAGGTAGCGCATGATTTCGGCCAAGCGCAGCACGGCTTCAGGGGCCTTGTCCGATTTGCGGCTGGTAAGGGAGTAAATGTTGTTGAGCGTGTTGAAGAGGAAGTGCGGGTTGATCTGGGTTTTGAGCATGGCCAGCTCCGTAAGCAGCTGCTGGCGCTCCATTTCGCGGCGGTTGCGCTGCCCCCGGATGTAGTCGCCGGTGATGCGCAGGGCCGAGCTGCTTCCTACAATAAACACCCCAATAATGCCGGCGCTGATGATGCGCATCCACGACTCCGGCATCGGGGGCTTTTCCTCGTGTGCTTTTACAGCCTCAGCTACTGCCTTCTGCTTGTCGGCCGTGGCCGGCACCCGGTACGCTGAAATTTGCGTGCTCTTGCGTAAGGCCTGGGTAGTGCCCCACCCCACCAGCGTGGCATAGGGCAGTACCAGCAGGGTAGCCAGCGCCACGTACTGCCCTATCCGGGCCCGGCCCAGGGTCCGCGGAATCAGCCAGCGCCAGGTCAGGTAGAACAGCAGGGCTCCGCACGCATCCTCCAGCAGCAGGCGCCCCAGCAGGGGTAGCATGGGTTGCCATTCGGCCGCCGTGGCCGGCCAGTGAGGAAGCATGGATAGGGCGTTGCCCAGCTTCAGCGCATCGAGGGCAAACAGCCAGAGCCAGAGCAGCACATGCACCGAGCGCGGAATGGGGCTATGCTCCGACGCTGCGGACCAGGTAGCAGGCCAGAGCATAAGCCGCAGCCAGTTCCGCCGGCCCGGCCGGGGCGCGGCTCGTTCTTCCATGACGGGGGCAGCACTGGGCGAAAGAGGGACTTCCATGCTTAAACATACGCCTTTGGGGGTCCAAAACGTCCTTCTTTTCAATGAACTCCGCACCGGCGCCCACCAACGCCCCTGCTACTGCGCTCAACCCTACGGCAGCTGGTTTAAGGCGCCTTGGGCGGGGTTGGGCTACCAAAAGCGCTTGTTACGGGAAACGGCCGGCAGGTTGGTTGAATAGTACCACCACGGTATAGCAGGTATCCTAGGTTTGCTGACGTCTTTCTTCCAGCCACTCCTATGACCCCATCTTCTCCTGCCCTGCTTACAACCCACGGCCTGCACTTCAGCTTCGGGAAGCGGCCCATTCTGCACGATGTAAACCTGCGGGTAGAGCCGGGCAGCATCTATGGTTTTCTGGGGCCGAACGGGGCCGGCAAAAGCACTACCATGCGCCTGCTGCTGGGCCTGCTGCGGCCGGCCAGCGGCTCAGTACACCTATTCGGGCATGATCTGGCCCAGCATCGGGTGGCCCTGCTCGGCCGGGTGGGTGCCCTCATCGAAAACCCCTCTCTCTACGACCACCTTACAGGCCGCGAAAACGTGGAAGCTACCCGCCGCCTGCGCGGGGTAGCGGTCCACCGCACCGCCGAGGTGCTGGCCCTGGTGGGCCTCTCAGACAATGCCCACCGCCCGGCCCGTGAATACTCCCTGGGTATGCGGCAGCGCCTGGGCCTGGCTATTGCCCTGCTTTCTGACCCCGATCTGTTGCTGCTGGATGAGCCTACCAATGGCCTTGACCCCAACGGTATCATTGAAATGCGGGAGCTGATGCGGCACCTGCGCCAGGAGCACGGCAAAACCATTGTGGTCAGCAGCCACCTCATCAACGAAATTGAGAAGGTGGCTACCCACGTAGGCGTGATTCAGCAGGGCAAGCTGGTGTTTCAGGGCAGCCTGCCAGACCTGCAGCGCCTGCAAACCGGCCGGGCCCGCCTGGTGCTGGAAACCCAGGACGCCGATACCTGCCGCAACCTGTTGCCCCGCCTGCTGGAAGGCGCCACTCCGGTCGGACCAGGCACCCTCTGGCTGCCCTGGGTTTCGCGGGAGCACACCGCCGAGGTAGCGGCCGCCATTACCGCCGCCGGGCAACCTCTGTACGGGCTGCACCTGGAGCAGCCCAGCCTCGAAGACACGTTCCTGCACCTCACCGAAACTCGTTCTGAGCTGGCGCGGTAGTGCCCGTTTTCATCCTACTACTTTCTTCCTTTAGCTGCCGAGGTATGAATTTTGTCCTGACGCCTACCCTTCCTGAGCTAGCCACCCTGCCCGCCGCGGCGGCGCCCTTCCGCCAACTCCGCCGCACCCTGGCCGCCGACACCCTGAAGCTGCGCCGCACGGCCGCCCTGCGTCTGACGTTGCTTAGCGGCGCGTTTCCGGTGCTGCTCGCCTTCCTGATTTTCTTTTTCAAAGGCCACGAGATTCTGAAAGCGGGCGGTACGCCCTGGCCGCGCTTTATCAGCATGGCCTGGCAAACGGCCGGCACTCTGCTGCTGCCGCTGTTTGTGGTGCTGCTGACGAGCCTGGTAGTGAACATCGAAACCAAGGCCACGGCCTGGAAGCACCTCTACGCCCAGCCCGTGGGCCGCGGAGCCGTTTTTTTGTCGAAGCTGCTGCTGATTCTGGCCCTGAACGCGGTAGCCCTGCTCCTGTTTGTGGGGCTGGTGCTGGGGGCCGGCGCCCTGCTGGGGTTGCTTCGGCCTAAGCTGGGCTTCCAGGCCCACCCCGTACCGCTGGAAGCGGTACTCTGGATGCTGGGCCGCACGTACGTAGCCACCCTGGGGCTGCTGGCCGTGCAGTATATCGTAAGCTTGTACTGGCGCTCCTTCGTGGTTCCGGTGGGGGTAGGAATGGGAGCCGTGGTGGCTACCGTGGCGTTGCTTTCCTGGGAGCACGCCAACAAAATTCCGTACGCCGCGCCCCTGCTTACCTCGGTTTCCATGCGCATGAGCAAAGCCGGAGTGCTGGAAGCCAGCCACACGCTGACCAACCACGAATGGTACTCGCTGGCGTGGTTCGGCGGCGCGCTGGTGCTGGGCTACGCGCTGCTCTACCGCCGCAACATGACCCAATAAAACTCGGCTGGGCTTCGTCCACCTGCGCCTCTGTAGCGGGCCCCGCAGCCGGCGTTATGGGCCACTTATATCGGGTTGGTTGAATAAACGGCCGGCTCCGGCAACTGCCCCGGCGCTTTGTAGTCCTTTAGCTCAACCATTGCCTTGGCCGGCGCTTTCTACGCTTCGGCCCCTTCTCCCTACACTTCAGCAACTACCGTTTGCGGCGCCCGGCGCCTACCCCTCTCTTTGCTACCTGCTTCTACCTTATCCTCATGAAACACGCTACCCTGCCCCTGCTCCTGACCACCCTGCTTACAGCCCCAGCACTGGCCCAAACCACCCCGGCGGCGGGCCAGCGCCCGGCCGGAGCGCCCGCCGGGCCCGCAACGGCCAAGCCGGTGCTGCCCACAGCGTCCAGGGGCGCCGGCCGGCTGGATGGTACGGTGCTGGACGCCGCTACCAAAAAGCCGGTGGAATTTGCTACCGTTACCCTGCTGCCCCTGAGCGGCAATACGCCCGTAGATGGGGGCGTGTGCGACGAGCGGGGCCGGTTTTCGCTGCGGGGCCTGCCCGCCGGCGAGTTCCGGCTGCAAATCAGCTTTGTGGGCTACGCCACCCAAACGCGCAACGTAACGGTGGGCACGGGTGCCGCTACCCTACCCCCCATTCAGCTGGAGTCCTCGGCGCAGAAGCTGGGCGAGGTGACGGTAACCGGGGAGCGGGACGTGGTGGAAACCAAGCCCGACCGCATCGTATATAACGCCGATAAGGACCTGACCAATGCGGGCGGTACGGCTGCCGACGTACTGCGCAAAGTGCCCCTGGTAAACGTGGACCCTGATGGTAACGTGGAGCTGCGCGGCACCAGCAACGTGCGCGTGCTCATCAACAACAAGCCCTCGGGCATTGTGGCCTCCTCGGTGGCCGATGCCATGAAGCAGATTCCGGCCGACCAGATCAAGAGCGTGGAGGTGATTACGACGCCTTCGGCCAAGTACGATGCGGAGGGTACGGGCGGTATCATCAACATCATTCTCAAGAAAAATAATCTGGAGGGCATAAACGGCTCGTTGGGCCTGGCGGCGGGCACGCGCAGCTCCAACGGCAACGCCTCGCTCAACTACCGCAAGGGCAAAGTGGGCCTGACCAGCTCCCTGAGCGGCTTCGGCTTTTACAGCCCCAACCGCAACGACCTGACCCGCTACCTGAAAACGCCCGAAGGCACGGAAGTAACCTCCCTGCGGCAGGAAGGCGACGGCAACACCCTCGGGGGTGGCGGCTTCGGGCGGCTGGGCCTGGACTACGACCCGGCTCAGTACCACAACCTGACCCTGAACGTGCAGGGCAGCCTGTTCCGCAACAGCGGCAACTACGACCAGTTCAACGACGTGCTGCTGCCTGCCACTCTGGCCAACCAGTTCACCCGCGACACGGACCGCCGCTTCCGCACCCAAAGCTACGACGTGAGCGGCTCCTACACCCGCACCTTTGAGCAAAAGCGCCGCGAGTGGAGCGTGCTGGCCCAGCACACCCGCAATCGCAACTTCCAGGATTATTACCTCGACCAGTTCCGGGGCCGCTCGGAACGTAACTCCGACAAGGACTACCGCGAGGAAAGCAACAACCTCTCGCGCAACCTGGAAACCACCCTGCAAACCGACTACGCCCACCCCTTCTCCGAAACAGCCCTGCTGGAAACCGGCGCCAAGGCCATTCTGCGCCGGGTGAGCAGCGACTACGACGTATTCAACAGCCCGGGCAGCAACGGCGGCGGCATTGACCCGGTGTACAACCCCAACCGCTCCAACCTCTTCGACTACAACCAGGATGTGCTGTCGGCCTACGGGACGTATGGGTTTTCGGCCTCGAAGAAAGTAAGCTTCAAGCTGGGGGCACGCATGGAAAATACCCGCATTCGGGGCAGCTTTCAACAGCAGGAAAGCCAGAACTCGGGCGTGCAGCAGGATTACTTCAACCTGCTGCCGAACCTGAGCCTGAGCTACCAGCCCCAGAACCCCAAGAAGCCCGGCCAGAGCGTGCGTCTGGCATATTCGCGCCGCATTCAGCGCCCCCAGATTTTCTACCTGAACCCCTTCCGCAACACCTCCGATACCCTGAACGTGAGCTATGGGGAGCCGCAGCTGCGCCCGGAGCTGACGGACAGCTACGAGCTGAACTACACTACCTTTATTAAGGGCTCGGTGCTGAACCTTTCGGCCTACGCCCGCCGCACGGGCAATGCCATTGAAGCGGTGCGCTTCATCCGTAACGGTATTAATAACCAGACGTTTGCCAACATCGGCCGCAACGCTACCTTCGGGGTGAGCCTGTTTACCTCTGTGAAGCCAGTGCCGAAGTGGGATTTGAGCGGCAACGTGAACGTGTACTACGTGTCGCTGAAAAGCCCCGCGCTCAGCCTCGCGGAAGGCACCGTCAATACATCGGCTTACTCCAACGACGGGGTGATGTACAACCTGAACCTGAACTCCAGCTACAAGTTTGAGAAGGGGCTGAGCGTACAGTTCTATGGCGGCCTGAACTCGCCGCGGGTACAGTTGCAGGGCAAGCAAGCCGCCTGGACGTTCTACTCGCTGGGTCTGCGTAAAAACCTGCTCAAGGACAAAGCCGACCTCACCCTGAACGCCGACAACTTCCTGCAGGCTACCCGCAACCTGCGCTCAGAACTGAACACGGAGCAGTTCCGTCAGGTCAGCAACAACTACATCTACCTGCGTGGGGTACGCCTCGCCTTCAATTACCGCTTCGGTAAAACTACCGCCCAGCCCCAGAAGCGCCGCCGCAGCATCCAGAACGATGACGTGAAGCAGGGCGAAAGCAACGGCCAGGGCCAGCAATAAGTGAAATGGCGAGTAGTGAACTGGTGACTTAGGCTGTTATCCTGAGCAGCGCGAAGGACCTCTACTGTTACTATACAACGTAACGGTAGAGGTCCTTCGCGTTGCTCAGGATGACGGGCGTTGTTTCGCTCACTTAGCTCACTGTTTCATCAACTCACCATTTCACCGCCCGGCCGTGGAAGCGGAGCTGTTCCAGGAAGGCTTCGCGGTAGGTTTCGCCTATGGGCAGCAGCGTGCCGTGCACCTGCGCCCGGTTGCGCTCCACAAACTCCAAGTGGCGCAGGTTGATGAGGTAGGACCGGTAAATACGGGCAAAGCGGCCGGGCGGCAGCAGTTCCTCCAGCCCCCGAAACGACTGTAGCGTGAGCATGCGGCCCGCAGCGGTGTAAAGCATCAGATACTCCTTCTGCCCCTCAGCATAGTACAGATCGGCTACGGGCACGCGGTGCAGCCGGCTGTCCTGACGAATAAACAACACTTCGTCGGCGTGTTCCAGGGGCTCGGTGGGGGTAGGCGCAAGGGTTGGGCGCAGGGCAGCCTGGGCCCGGTGAGCCGCCTGCACAAACCGCTCGAAGCGCACGGGCTTCAGGAGGTAATCCAGGGCGGGCAGCTCGTAGCTTTCAGCGGCGTACTGCGCGTGGGCCGTAGTGAAGATGATGCGCGGCGCTGGCTGAGGTAGCAGCTGCGCCAGTTGCAACCCACTCAGGCGCGGCATGTGAATGTCCAGAAATAGTACGTCCACGGGGTTTTCGTGCAAAAACTCTACTGCCGCCAGCGCCTCATGAAAACGTCCTTTGAGCTCCAGGAAAGGCACCTGCGCACAATATTCTACCAGCACGTTCAGGGCCAGAGGCTCGTCATCCACAAGAAGGCAGGTAAGCGGGCGGCGCCCCCAGGCAGGTTCCATGGCATGCATCATAAGACAGTAAACATACACCCCGGCAAGTGAGGGCAGGCGGCTACAGCTTCACTTCCAGTGTAGCGCAAAACGTGGTAGCAGTAGTTGTGGTGGACAGAGCGTGCCGCCCCGGGTACAGCAGTTGCAGGCGGCGGCGCAGGTTAGCCAGCCCTACCCCACCGGCCGCCTCCAGGGCCGGTCCGCCGCCCGCGGCTACGTAGTTCTGAGCTCTGAACCGCAACCGCCCATCTGTTTCCAGCTGGAGATGAAAGTGGGCTACGTGAGGCCGGGCCGCTAAGTCGCCGTGTTTGAAGGCATTTTCTACCAGGGGTAGCAGCAGCATGGGCGGCAGGCGGCGGGCATACTCGGCACCAGGCGGCAAAAGAATTATAAAAGGCAGTACCTCATCGGCGTCTTCGGGCGGCAGGCGCAGCAGCTGCAGGGCCAAAAAGCCGCGCAGGTGGTTGATTTCCCGAGCCAGCGGGACCAGGTCGTCGGGGCTGTCGTAGAGCTGGTAGCGCATGAGCTCAGCCAGGCGCATCACCGCTTCGGGGGCCTGCGGCGAGGCTTGCAAGGTGAGGGAGTAGATGTTGTTGAGCGTGTTGAAGAGGAAGTGCGGATGCAGCTGGGTTTTCAACAACGACAGCTCGGTGCGCAGGTGCTGCTGTTCCAGCTCGCGGCGGCTTTCCCGCTCCCGCAGGTAGTCGCCGGCCAGGCGCAGGCCGCTGCTGAGCAGCAGAATCAGTCCGCCCAAGGGCACATGGTAGGCCAGCAGCAGCTGCACGTGCGCCGCCAGGTTCAGACGCATAAGCCCCTGCTGTACCCCTTCCTGCCAAAGCACGCTCGCGCCTATCCGGGCGGCGGCAAACAGCAGCAGCGCTACCACTGCTGCCCCCAGAAACATCAGCCACCGCCGCGCCCTGAACAGCCGGGGCAGCAGCACCAGGTAGTTGAGGTAGAACAAGCCGCTGTTAAGCGCATCGGCCAGCAGGGCGTTGCGCCAGAACACCGCCGGGCTTTCGGGCGCCTGGTAGTACAGCCCGGCCCGGGTAAGCCATAATTGGACATCGGTGTACACCAGCAGCCCCAGCCACACCAGATGCGGCCACGGCAGTTGCGGCAGCCCCAATGGCAACAACGTACGGCGGGTGGAAGAAGGAAGCATAGGCGCAGCAGCGTGAAACAGAGCCGCAGAGCAAGTAATGTAGTAAGCCCGCTGCAAGTACCGCCGCTTTTTCAACCACTGCGCTAACCAGCTCAATTACCGCCTGCTTCTGGCCTATCAGTACTCCGGCCCCTACCCGGGTATCTTACCCAAACCGGGGTATTCTGGGAGCGGAGCTATTTCCTCTGGTTCGCTTTTCTATAGTAATAGTTGAGGAAAACCATCGGTTGGTTGATTTCTGCGGGGTAGGCTAAAAATAGAGAGTAGGTTCGCAGCGTTCTGCCACCATTCTTATCGGACGAGGCTCTGTTACCTGCCAAGGCCTTGTCACCTGGCCTCCGGCTGCTTTATCTACTCTCTTTCTATACCTGCATGAAACATACTGCTACTCTGCTGCTGCTGGCCGTGTTGGCCGCGCCTGCGGTTCAGGCGCAAACTACCTCCCCTCCCCGCGCTACTGCCCCCAAAGGCCCAGGCCGCCTGACCGGCCGGGTAGTGGATGCCGCCACCCAAAAGCCAGTGGAATACGCTACCGTGGCCCTGCTGCCCGCCAGCGGCCCTACCCCGCTCACCGGCGCCACCTGCGATGCGCAAGGCCGGTTTGAGCTGAAGGACTTGCCTATGGGCGCATTCCGGCTGCAAATCAGCTTTGTGGGCTACAGCACCCAGGTGAAAGAAGTAACCGTAACTGAGCAGGCCACTGACCTGGGCGCGCTACCCTTGCCGGCCGCAGCCCAGAACCTGGGTGAGGTGAAAGTAACCGGCGAGCGGCCCGTTATCGAAACCAAGCCCGACCGCCTCGTTTACAACGCCGACCAGGATGCTACCAACGCCGACGGCACGGCGGCCGACATTCTGCGCAAAACGCCCATGGTGAACCTCGATGCCGAGGGCAACCCGCAGCTGCGCGGTACCGGCAACGTGCGCATCCTCATCAACAACAAACCCTCCTCCATGCTTGCGGGCAACCTGGCGGAGGCGCTCAAGCAGATTCCGGCCGACCAGATCAAGGCCATTGAAGTGGTAACAGCCCCTTCGGCCCGCTACGATGCCGAGGGTTCGGGTGGGGTTATCAATATTGTACTGAAGAAGAACAGCCTGCAGGGCGTAAATGGCAGCGTAGGAGCCAACACCGGCAACCGCAACCAGGGCCTGAATGGCAGCCTGAACGCGCGGCGCGGCAAAGTGGGGGTGAATACCAAGCTCAGTGGCTTTCACAACGTGTACCCGTACAAGAGCAGCAACGAGCGCACCGATTTCCTGCCCGACGGCGCTACCGGCCAGCTCACGGAGCGCACTACCTCCCGCAACGTGGGCAGCGGCGGCTACGGCCAGGTAGAGCTTACCTACGACCCCTCGGCTATGCACAGCTTCACGCTCAGCGGCAACGGCAACCTGTACAGCAGCCGCTCGCCCCAGGATTTTTTCAATCAGTACCGCGGCCAGCCCCAGCTCGATACCCTTTATACCCGCGACATTACCCGACGCGGGGAAAACCGCAACTACGACCTGAATGCCGGCTACACCCGTACCTTTGGGGAAAGCCAGCCCCGGCGGGAGTGGGCCGTGCTGGCCCAGCACACCCGCAACCGCTCCGATGAAAGCTACCGCCTCGACCAGTATGGGGCCGCCGAGCTGCGGGGTGGCCCCCTGGAATACCGGGAGCAAAGCCTCAACCTGGCTCGCAACCTCGAAACCACCATTCAGACCGATTACACGCACCCTTTCGGCGAGAAGAACACACTGGAAACGGGGGCCAAGATGATCCTGCGCCAGGTAACCAGCGACTACACTCTGGACACCCTGCTGACGGACCAGCACAACGGGTTTGTGCGAAACCCGCGCCGCTCCAACGCCTTCGACTACCAGCAGAACGTGCTGGCGGCTTATGGCACCTACAATTTCGCCTGGGGCAAAAAGCACACGCTTAGCCTGGGTACCCGCCTGGAGCGCACCGCTATTGCCGGCGAGTTTCAGGGCGAAAACGGCCGTTTCTCGAACGACTACCTCAATGTGCTGCCGAACCTGAGCGCCACCCGCACGCTTAAGAAAGAAGGCCAGACCCTGCGCTTCAGCTACTCGCGGCGCATCCAGCGCCCGCACATTTACTTTCTCAACCCGTACGTAAATCAGGTGACGCCCAACAGCATTCAGTTTGGCAACCCCAACCTGCGCCCCGAGGTAACCGACAGCTACGAGCTGAGCTACGGCACCTACGGCGAGAAAAGCTCCCTGAACCTCTCGGCCTACGCCCGGCGCACCGGCAACTCTATTGAGCAGTTCTACCGCTACAACGAGGAACTGGCCCGCTCCGAAACCACCTTTGGCAACCTGGCTACCAACACTACCTACGGTCTGAGCTTCTACGGCTCCCTGAAGCCCGCCAAAGACTGGAACGTGAGCAGCAACATCAGTGCCGACTACACGCAGCTGCGCAGCACAGCCCTCAACCGCACCAGCCGCCGAGCCTCTATGTTCATGAACCTGAACTCGTCGTGGAAGTTCAGGACCCATTATACCCTGCAGGGCTACAGCGGTTTCTGGACGGGCGGCGTGCAGCTCCAGACGCGCTACTCCGGGGGCGTGTACTACGGCCTGGGCCTGAAGCGGATGCTTCTGCAGGAGAAGGCCGACCTGACGCTGAGCGCCAACAACTTTCTTGCACCCGGCCGCGAGTTCCGCAATACAACTGTTACCGACCAGTTTCGCAGCGTTGGCAGCTTCTACCAGTACCAGCGCTCCATGCGGCTATCCTTCAATTACCGCTTCGGCAAAGTTGACAACAGCGCCCAGCGCCAGCGCCGCACCATCCGCAACGACGACTCCAAGCAAGGCAGCGGCAACACGGGAGGCTAGCGGAGAAGTGGTGGGGTAGTGAGGTGGCGAGGTAAAGGAAACCCTGTCATCCTAACGAAGGAAGGACCTCTACCGGGAGTAAGTGCCCTAGGTAGAGGTCCTTCCTTCGTCAGGATGACAGGTGTTATTTCACTGATTCCAGATTTTCCAGGCGGCTTCGGCCTGGAGGCAGAGCATCTCGAAGCCGTTTTTGGTTTGTGCCCCGGCCGCAGCGCCGCGCTTCATGAACTCGGTTTCGGTAGGGTTGTAGATGAGGTCGTAGAGGTAGTGATGGGCGCGCAGGTAGGGGTAGGGAATGGGCGGGCACTCCTCTACGTTTGGGGTGGTGCCCAAAGGAGTGGTATTGATGATGAGGGCATGTTCCTGCAGCAACTGGGGCGTCAGGTCCTGGTAGGTAAGCCCGGGGCCCAGCGGGTTGCGCGACACCACCCAGTAAGCAATATCCAACTCGCGCAGAGCCACTTCCACGGCTTTAGAGGCGCCCCCGCTACCCAGAATCAGGGCCCGAACCCCGGCAAGGCCGCCTTTGGGCAGAAACGAACGAAGCGAGTCGCGGAAGCCCAGGTAGTCGGTGTTGTGCCCGATCAGCTGTCCATCTTCCCGAAACTCAATTACGTTCACGGCCCCTACGCGAGCGGCGGAAGGCGCTACCTCGTTCAGAAAGGGCCACACCTGCTCTTTATAGGGAATAGTTACGTTCAGGCCCCGCAGGTCCGGGTGGCGGGTCAGCAGGGCAGGCAGCTCGTCCATCGTAGCCAGCTCGAACAGCTCGTACCGATGATCGGACAGGTCCAGATTGTGAAATTTCTGGGAAAAATAGGTTTGAGAAAAGGAGTGACGCAAGGAACGTCCCAGAAGTCCGAATTCAGGCATAAGGCACAGATAATTGCTTTGTAAACAACAACAAAAAACCGTTCGGCCCCAAACCAGGCCGAACGGTTCTTATCATTTATTTAATAGTCCAGCTTAAGCCACCCGCCGGCTGCTGGTCCGGCGGCCCTTCATAAATTCGAACACGGCCGGCAGCACCGATACAACGATAATGCCGATGGTGAACAGACCGAAATTCTTCTGAATCCAGGGAATGCTCCCCAGGAAGTAGCCGGCGCCTGTAAGCAGCACCACCCACAGCACCGCTCCTACCACGTTGTACGATAGAAACTTGGCGTAGCTCATGGTGCCTACCCCGGCCACGAACGGCGCAAACGTGCGGATAATGGGAATGAAGCGGGCAATGATGATGGTTTTCGCGCCGTGCTTCTGGTAGAAGGCCTGGGTTTTTTCGAGGTGCTCGCGCTTCAGAAACCGCGAGTTCTCGCGGAACACCCGGGGCCCCAGGAAGTCGCCGATGTGGTAGTTGAGCGTATCGCCGAGCACGGCAGCCAGAATCAGCAGGCCCATCATGGTCCACACGTTCAGCCCGTTGGCCGGCATAGCAGCCAAAGAGCCCGCCGCGAACAGCAGAGAATCGCCGGGCAGGAAGGGCAGCACCACTACCCCCGTTTCCACGAAAATGATAAGGAACAGGATGGCATACGTCCAGGCGCCATAGTCCTGAATAATTTCGGCTAAGTGCTTATCGAGGTGGAGAACAAAATCGATGAGATGCTTCAGGATTTCCATAGAACGGGGGTTGAGCCTGCAAAGAAAGCACTTGCCCGGCAAAACCCTACCCCACCCAAAGCACTCAACCCCTGGCGAGGCTCAGGCAGGCTTGCGCAGAATGAGCAGGCGGTTAAACTCTTCCACTTCCACTTCCTTCACCTCAAACCCCAGCTGCTCTAGGTACTGGCTCACCTCCTGGTTTTCAACCCACACCTCCGTGCTGAGCAACGTATTGAACACCACGTGGCCGCCGGGCCGCAACAAACGCCACAAATGCTGCCAGAAGGCCGCCTGGTACAATCCGGCCGGCAGGTCGAGGTCAATAAACAAATCGACTACCACGAGGCCGAACCCACCCGCCGGGGCCGTGGCTACCCACGCAAAGGCGTCGGCGCACACAATCCGCAGCGTATCGTCGGGCCGAATGGCAAACTCCTCCGCCGCCACCCCGATAACTACTGGGTCCAGCTCCACGGCCGTAATAGGGCCCGGGGCCAGGTACTCCTGACGCAGCATCTGCACCACCGAGCCCCCGCCCAGGCCCAGCACCAGTATGGCCCCGGCGGTGGCGGGTTCCGTGAACAGCAGGCCATAGCGCATTACGGTGTGCAGAGGACCGTAGGAGTAGTTGGCGTGCGCCGTATTCAGCACCTTCCGGCCTTCCTGCCAGGTAATTTCCAGTACCCCACTGTGCTCCGATTTTATCCGGCGCGAGGGAGGAACGGCCTGGCGAAGCCAGCGACGCAGGGTAGCCAACAACCTGTTCATAGGTCGCAAACTTAGCAGCTTCGGGAACTGCTTTTTAAGGATGATTTTGTTTGCTGGCAAAATAAACCCCGCGCCTTCGGAAGCAGGCGCGGGGTAGCAGGAAGGGCAAAGGGCCACGGGGGTTTAGCGGGCAGCCACGCGCCAGAGCGTATCGGCGGCATCATCGGCCACCAGCAGGGAGCCATCGGGCAGGTAGGTGATGCCTACGGGGCGGCCGTACACTTCCTTCTCGGCGGCGTTGGCAATAAAGCCCGTCAGGAAATCCTGCATGGGGCCGCTGGGTTTACCGTCTTTGAAGGGCACGAACACCACTTTGTAGCCCGAAAACTCGGAGCGGTTCCAGGAGCCGTGCTGCCCAATGAAGGCGCCGTTGCGGTACTGAGCCGGGAAGGCGTCGCCCTTGTAGAAAGCCAAGCCCAGCGAGGCCGTATGTGCCCCCAGCGGCACCTCGGGCACCACCGTTTTCTGCACCAGATCAGGCCGCTCACCCTTGCGGCGCGGGTCTTCGTGCTGCCCGAAATAGGCGTAGGGCCAGCCGTAGAAAGCGCCCGGCTTCACGCTGGTCAGGTAGTCAGGCACCAGCTCGTCGCCCAGCTCGTCCCGCTCATTCACGGCCGTCCAGAGGGTTTGGGTGCCGGGGGCCCAGTCGAGGCCTACGGGGTTGCGCAGGCCGGCGGCGTACACTTTCTCACCCGAGCCATCGGGGTTTATTTCCAGCACGTTGGCCCGGCGCTCTTCCTCCTTTATGCCATGCTCGGCCACGTTCGACGACGAGCCCACCGACACGTAAATCTTGGAGCCCTTGGGGCCGCCCAGCAGATTGCGGGTCCAGTGGTTGTTGTAGCCGCCAGCGGGCAAATCCATAATTTTCTGGCCCTGGCCCGCAATTTTGGTTTGGCCCACCTGGTAGGGGTAGCGCCACACGCCGTTGGTGTTGGCCACATAGAAATACTTATCGAGCACCAGCATGCCGAAGGGCTGGTTCAGGCCGGCCAGGAACGTTTCGCGCAGCTCGGGCTTGCCGTCTTTGTCGGCGTCGCGGAGCAGGGTGATACGGTTGGCGCTGGTGGCCCGCAACGACCGGGAGGGGTCCAGATCGAGGGCCGCTACTACTTTCTTCTTCGGGTCCTTGGGAATGGTGTTCGACTCGGCCACCAACACGTCGCCGTTGGGCAGCACGTAGGCGTTGCGCGGGCTCTCGAAGCCATCGGCGTACTTGGTTACCACAAAACCGGCCGGCGCGGTGGGCGTTTTGCCCTGGGGCCAGCCAATTACCTTGCTGCGCTTGGTCGTTGACTCCGAAGCGTAGGGCTCGGGCAGGTTTACGGCGGTGGTGGGGGTAGCAACCGTGTCGGCGGGGGTAGTGGCTGCCGCTTCGGCTTTTTCCTGCTTCGAGGGGCCGCCGCAGGCCGCCAGCAACGTAAGCAGGCTCAGGGCAGGGCCCGAAAGATTCCGATTCATTTCAGTAAGCATAGAAGACAACAAAAGCCCGACCTGATACGGCCGGGCTTTTCTCTTACTGAATTGAAGGCGTTGAGGTTGGGCTACCGCACGGGGGTAGGCGCCTGAGCCGCCGGGGCTTTCGAGAGCAGTACGGGCTCCAGCTGGTAGCCCTGCTGGCGCAGAAGCTGCAGCACGCCTGTAGGGCCGCCCAAGTGCCCGGCCCCTACGGCAAAAAACGTGGGCTTGGCCTGCATCAGGGTTTTCATCTGCGGAATCCAGTTCTGATTGCGCTGGGCCAGGTCGGCTACCTCGCTTTGGTCGGGGTTGCGGGTAGGGTCCACCACGAAGCGGTAGAGGGCGTCCACGTTCCGGGCCTGGTACATGGCCACCATCTGCTGCATGAGGGGCGCGTAGGTGTCGTACTCCTGAATGGCTTTCACCAGGGCCAGCATCTGCCGGGGGTAGGAAATACTATCCAGCGAGGCCATCTGCTGCTGAATGGTTTCCAGCCCCAGTAGCTCCTTGTGCTGCTGCTGGGCCAGCTGCACCAGCTGTTCCTCGTAGCTTACCGGCGTGCACGGCAGCAGGGTGCTGTACACGTACGACTCCACAAAGGCGGGCTTCATCAGGATAAACGGCAGAATGGGCTGGTGCAGGCGGAACTTGAAAAACTTGCGCACCACCCGGTAGTCGCTCTGCTTGCGCACGCGGCGCAGGCTGTTGGGCCAGGGCAGCTGCACGGCCCGGCGCATCTGCTTGTTGAAATCGGGCGCGTCCATATCTAGCTCCAGTACCAGCTGCTGGCTTTCCTGGAAGGCGGTGGCCATTTCAGCCGGCATGGCCGCGTCGTCGGGGCAGAGGGCGTGCATGGTCCCGAACACGTAAGAAGCGCCCGTAACGCCGGGCCCGGAAACCCGCCACAGCAGGGTATTGGCGGGGTTGTAAGTGGTGGTATCCGCAGGGGCGGCCGGTGCCTGCGCACAGGCTAGGCCGGGCAGCAGCAGAGCTAGTCCCAGAAGGGTTTGGTAACCGGCGCGTCGTAGAAAGTGAAGCATAGGCATAGAAAAAGGCTGCGCCAACAGTTGACGCAGCCTTCGTAAGTGTACCGCAAAACGGTGGTTTCTGCAAGCGGTTAGCCGCGGGGCATGGAGGTACCGGGCTTGCCGGCTACCTTGGGCTCGGGCTTGAACATCTCGTCCACGTTGTCCATGTCCAGGAAGTCGGTGAACGTGTCGCCGCGCAGGCCCAGCCGAATCGTTTCGAGGCTGATGATTTCGTTGGGCGCGATGTTGCCCAGGTTCACGTTGGCCCCCAGCAGCTTAATAAACCACACCTGCTGGGCCTTCTGGGGTGCTTCCCAAATGATTTTTTCGAAGGGAATCTGGGTCAGAATTTCTTCTACCAGGCCCGAGCGCACCTCGCCGGTGCTCCGGAACAAGCCTACGTTGCCGGCCTCCCGCGCTTCGCCGATTACTTTCACGGCGCCAGCTTCCAGCTCCGTTTTCATCTGCGAAATCCACTTGTAGGGCGGAATGATTTTCTCCGCGTCCTTGGATCCTACCTCCGAGAGCACCTTCACGTCCTGGCTCAGGGTGCGGATAAACTCCAGCTTCTTGTCGTGGTTCAGGTCGATGGACCCGTCCGATACCTCGGCGTACTCCATCCCGAACGTATCCAGCAGGCGGCGGTAATCGTCGAACTGATTGCGGATGATGAAGGCCTCAAACAGCGTTCCGCCGAAGTACACCGGAATGCCGGCCTCCTTGTACACCGCCAGCTTGCGCTTGAGGTTGGGGTTCACGTAGGACGTAGCCCAGCCCAGCTTTACAATGTCCGTGTAGGTAGCCCCTACCTCCAGAAAGTCTTCTACCTCGCGCACGCTCAGGCCTTTATCCATGACCATGGTAAAGCCTTGCTCGCGCGGTTTCTGGGTGCGTTCGGGGAGTTGGTTAAGCGTGTAATTCATGCTGTAGGGTCTTAAAGACGGAAAGTCCGGGGGACGAAGAACCAAATGCGCCGACTATATAGCGCCGCCGCTAGGCCCAAAAGTACGCCCGAATTCTGTAACCAGTTAAAAAGCAAAAGGGCCCTACCCCCGATCCGGCAGGTAAGGCCCTTGTTTCTGGTACTGTCTTCTTTACTTCCGGTACTGGTCAATCAGCCGGGCCAGCGCCTTCTGCGACTCCAGCTCCGGGAAGTAATCGAACAGCAGGCGGTGCTTGTCGAAGTCGAGCACCAGGGCGTTTTCCAGGCACTGGTAGGCTTCGCGGTAGCGGCCGCCGGCCAGCAGGTAGGCGCACAGGCGGTAGTGCAACTCGGCCTCCAGAGGCTGAATTTCCACGGCATTGCGCATCAGGTCAATGGCCCCATCGAAGTTGCCTTGCTCGTACAGGATGATGCTCCAGTTCAGCCAGGCGTCCTTATTGTCGGGGGCTACCTCCACGGCTTTCTCATAAGCCTCAATGGCCGATACGATGTTGCCAATCTGGTATTCTGCCGCCGCCAGGGCCATCCAATACTCTACGCTTTCCTCGTAAAGGCTCACCGCCTTCCGGAAGAAGTGAATGGCCTCGAAGTACTTTTCCTGCACGTTCATCACAATGCCGATGCCGAACCAGGCCTCGTCCATTTCCGGATCCAAGTCGATGGAGCGTTGGTAGAAACGGCGGGCCAGGTCCCATTCAGCCAGTTTCTCGTGGCACTCGCCAATGTTGCAGAGCGCCTCGGGGGTAGGCTGGCCTTCGGGGTAACTCAGCTCAAACTCACTGATGGCCGCCCGGTAGCGCTCTTGGCTCACGTACACGCTGGCCAGGAAGCCGTGCGCCTCGTGAAACTTACCGTCAATCAGGATAGCGTACTCGAAAGCACTGATGGCATCATCGAGCTTGCCGGCCCGGTAGTAGGCCTGCCCCAGGTTGTACCACGCCACCGCCGAGTACGGGTCTTCGTCGGTGAAGCGCCGGAAGAACTCCAGGTTTTTCTCCAGCCGCTCGCTCACCTCCAGGCAGTACAGCAGTTCCTGCACGGCCACGTCGTTGTCGGGGTTCAGGCGCAGGCTTTGCTTGTAGAACTTGGCGGCACTCTTGAACTTCTGCCAGCTCTGGTAAGCCAGGCCCAGGTTGAAGAAGATGTCGTCGCGGTCCTCGGCACGCTCAGCCGCCTGGTGGAAAAAGGCCACGGCCTCGGCAAACTCCCCCTTCTGGGTGGCAATGATGCCGCGCGTCACGGCTACGTCGGGGTTATCGGGGTCGAGTTGGGCTACGTCCTCAATCTGGGTGCTGGCCGCGGCGTATTCGCCCTTCATGGCCAGTACCTGCGAGCGGTCAATGAGTAGTTCGGTGCTGAAAGGGTAGAGCGCAATGGCCGCCTCGCAGGCCTGCAAGGCTTTATCGTATTGGGTGTTAGTGGTATAGTGGTCGATGATGTTTTCAAAATCGGCCAGGTCAAAAAACACGGGCTCGTTCTGAGCTACCATGTGCTCAAACCGACGCACAGTAGCCAGCACTTCGTCCCGGTCCTCAAAGTTCTCGTTCATTCTCATACTGCTTCAATCGACACGCAGCCGCCAAAACGGCAGACTTTGTGGGGCCAATAAGGCTCTTTTTCTCAGGAAAACCTTATGCCCTGAATATACAATAACCGCACCGGAGCCCGATGGGTTCTTGAGGAGTTATCTGGTTGGGAGCAACAGAATTCCCGCGGAGCGGAGCAGTCGTTCAATAACGTCGGATGCGCTATTGAAACGATTACTACGCTACGCTAGAATTCCGTTATTCGTCTCGCGCAGCCCCGCGCAGCACCAGGCAATGGTTTCCGACAGGGGCCGAAACCGCATGTTCAGCGCCTGTTCAATCTTGCGGGTGCGGTACTCGGTAGGCCGGCGGCCGGCACGGGCGGTATCCTTGGTGATGAGGGGGCGGGCTCCCGTCAGCAAGGACCGCACGTGTTCCAGACGCCAGATGATTTCAGCGGCCCACTCGGGTACGGCCACGGAAGGCGGACGCTTACCGAAGCAGGAGGCCGCTTGGGTTAAGAACTCGCGCAGGGGTAAGGAGCCGCCGTTCAGCACGTACCGTTCCCCGCTGTAGTCGGTGTCCAGCGTGAGGCGCAGCAGGGCATCCACCACGTCGCGCACGTCCACCAGGTTAATGCTGCCGGGGGTATAGAACCGATGCTCATTATGAGCATACCGAAACAGGCGGGTACTCGTCCGGTCCCAGTCGGCCGGCCCCAGAATAACCGACGGGTTAACCATTACGGCACGCAATCCTTCTGATACCCCGCGCCACACTTCCAACTCTCCGAGGTATTTGGAGGTAGCATAGGCGTTGTGCTCAGCACCCAGGTCCCATTTACTATTTTCATCCAGCACCAGGGGGCCGGTTGTTTCCGGATGCTCCGGCGTTGCGCCCCCACCCAGCGCCGCCACCGACGACACAAAGCCCAACCGAATGCCGGGCCGCTCCAGGCAGGCATCTACCAGGTTAGCAGCCCCCTCTACGTTGATGTGCAGCAGCGCCTCCTCGTCCTGGGGGGCGTAGGACACCAGCCCGGCGCAATGGAACACATGGGTTACGCCTTCCAGCGCGGTGCGCAGACCCAGGGCATCCCGGATATCTCCTTCCATCCACTCTACCCGCTCAGCACCCGTGAAGGTCGGGGGCTGTTTCCGGTAAAGTGCCCGTACCGGCAGGCCTCGCTCCAGCAGCGCCGAAATCAGAAAGCTTCCAACCAGGCCGCTGCCACCGGTGACAAAAATCATGAATGCGAGGTACAGAGGGTGGGGAGAAAGGGATAAAAAGGCTACAAGGAAGCGTTGAGCAGCGGCAGGCTCAGCAGCCGGGGCAGGTAGTCGCTGCGCAGTACCTTGCTGCGGATGCTTTCCAGGTGTTTTCCATTGTGTGCGTCCGAGCCTACCATATCCACCATGCCGGCGTCAATCAGCTTCTCGGCTACCCGCTTGGCGCCGGCCGAGTAGTAGCCTACCAGGGAGTTCAAGTTTACTTGCAGCAGCACGCCGTTTTCCCTAATCCGGATCAGCTCTTCAAAACGGCCGTAGAGGTAGGTGTACCGCTCGGGGTGGGCCAGCACCGGTTGGTAGCCAGCCGCCTGCATATTAAACACTGTTTCAGCGAAGTTGAAAGGCTCGTTGATGTAGGAGGTTTCAAACAGGACGTAACGCCGCTCGCCCCCGAAGGTCAGGAGGGGCTCCTTCTGCTCCAGTTTGCGTCCCAGCCATTCATCCAGGTAATATTCGGCGGCACAATCCAGCTCCAGACCTGTAATACCGGCCTGGGCCGCGGCAGTTCGGAGCGCCCCGAGGGCGCCCCGAATCCCATCGGGAGTATTGCGGTAGAAGTCGCCCATGATGTGGGGCGTCATGACCAGCTTGCGGTAGCCTAGCTCCTGCAGTTGGCGCAACAGCTCCAGGGACTGTTCCAGGGTTTCGGCACCATCGTCGAGGCCAGGCAGCACATGAGAGTGCATATCGGTGCCCAGCCCGGCCAGCGTAGCAAAAGCCGCGGGTTCTTTAGCGGCCGAGCCAAATAACTTCTGCAGAAAGGACATGCCCCGAGGAATACGGTATTAAGATGCCCGCTTCCGGAAACGGCTCAGCAACCCCCGATTGGCCGTAGGCTCCTCGTAATACCCCTGTCCGTAGCCGTAGCCGTAGCCGTAACCATAGCCATAGCCATATCCCCCACTGCCCTTCGCATCATTCAGAATGGTGCTGAGCTTGGTAAAGCCGTTCACTCGGATCAGCTTGTTGATATTTTTCAGGAAGGCCTTTTTCGAGTAGTTGCTGCGGACAATATAAATCGGGACATCGGCCTTGCGCATAATCAGGATGCCATCCGTTACCAAGCCTACCGGCGGGGTGTCAATCATCACTACATCGTAGTGCTCATGCAAGGCCTGAATCAGCTCATCAAAGCGTGGGCTCAAGATCAGCTCCGAGGGGTTGGGGGGGGTAGGACCGGCCGAAATAAAGTCCAGCGTAGGAATGGACGTGTGCTGTACGCACTCCTGCCAGCTGTGCTTCTCAATCAGGACGGTGCTCACGCCCTTCACGTTCTCGGCGTTAAAGGCTAAGTTTACTTTGGGCTTGCGCATGTCCAGGTCCAGGATAATCACCCGCTGGTCAGAGGCGGCAATGATGCCAGCCAGGTTTACCGTCACGAAGGTTTTACCCTCCCCACTGATAGTGGAGGTAATGGAAATCAGGCGCTTTTTCTTGGAGGAGGAAATGAATTCCAGGTTGGTCCGTATAGAGCGAATAGCTTCCGATAATGCCGATTTAGGATTCTTATCCACAACCAGTTTCGAGACGGCCATCTTTTCCTTGTCATACGTGGGAATAATACCCAGCACCGAGGCGGATGTATTGCGTTCCAGCTCCCGCACGTTCGTGACAGTATTGTGCATCAGGTAGCGCACGGCTATTAGGCCCAGGCCCAGAAGAATACCCGCAGCCAGCCCGATGGCATACACCATCAGCTTCACGGGCGAAATGGGGGTAGCAGGCAACGTCGCCGGCGAGAGAATCTGGAAATCGGCAGTGGTACCTGCCATCGAAATACCAAACTCTATCTTCTTGTCCATCATGCTCAGGTTATACTTTTCGTATAACTCCAATGGGCGCTGCAGACGGGCCAGCTCGGTTTGCTTTTCGGGTAGCGCCCGGAGACGAGCTTCCAGCTCTGCCCGCTTACCGTCCATTTTGGCAAGCTGCCGTCGCACCAGCTGCTGGTTTCGCTGCAGCAGCTCCCGGATAACCTTTTTGGTATTGGTTATCTGCAACTCCTTTAGCTGCAGCGCCGTGGTAGCCCCTGGCTGATAAGAAAGTTCCGCCCGCTTCAGATCCAGCTGCAAGTCGCTCAGCTCGGTAATGCGCTGGGCCAGCTGCGGATCCTTGACTTCGGTTAGCGCCGGAATGGTCTGGAAGATATCCCCGTCCTCGCGCTCGGTCAGGCGCTTCTGGTTTAGTAGTCGGCCAAGTTCATCCAGCATGTCAACCTGGGTTTGCAGCTTTTCCCGCTCCTGCTCCTGCTCCTCCAACGCAGTTGTAATCAGCCCTACTTCACCCTTCACATCATACGTGCCATTGCGCTTCACGAAGGCCTGCATGTTTTCCTCCGCGCTCTGCAGATCCTTACGATTCTCGCCTAGCTGCTCGTTGATGTAGCGGGTAGCCCGGGCGGCTTGCTCCTGTTTCCGGGCCAGCTTTTCAACCAGATATGCTGAGTCAACCTTGTTGACGATATCCCGGGCTTTCAGCGGATTGTGGTCCGTGAAGGAGATACCAATCACATTGGCGTCGGCATTCCCAATTTCCACTAGCAGATTCTGACTCAGGTAGGCATTCAGGCTGCCCTCATCATGAATAACGAACTGGTAGTCAGCCTCCAGCTTGTCAGTCGAGTACAGATTCGTGGGATAAATCCGGAACGTGAAGCCCAGGGCCTGAATGGTTTGCCCAAAGGCATACTCTCCGCTTTCTTCCTGATTCTGGTACTCATACTGAATACGCACCCGGTTGGCCGGTAACAGCCGCACTCCAATTTTCACGTTATACACCGCCTGCGAAGAAGCCGTGTATTCCACCCGGAACGGAGAGCTCCGATACAGTTCGTTTTCCAGCACCGTGCCCTGGGCGTAGTAGCTCACCGACAGGTTCAGGGAATCCTTCAACCGCCGGTAAATGATATCGGACTTAATAAGTTCTACCTCACCAGAAAGCTTGTTGATGCTCTGCTGCTTTTCCACGGCGCCCCCAATGCCTTCCAGGCCCAGTACCCCGGCCTCGGTTTTCTCATCAATCTTGATGGATGAACTGGATTTGTAGAGAGGGGGCGTATAGCGCAGAAACAACCACGATGCGGTGAGACCCAGCAGGATAAGCAGGAGCATCCAGGGGATACTCTTGCGCACCACCATGAGCAGGGTGGTTAAATCAAGGCCTTCGCCTTCGTCGGCTTGTTCGGCCTCGCCACCGCCCGCATTACGAATTAGTTCTTCCAGTTCAGCCTCTTCTTTTGCCGCCATGTAATAATGAGTAGTGAGACGATCTTTTAGGCAACGCCTAAAAGAAATGCTGCAGGCTTGTACTTATCGTGAAATGGCAATGATGAGAGTAGCAATACCCGAGAGTCCGCCCAGAAATGAGAAGAGAGGATTTGCATCAGCCAAGGCCTCGTAGAAAGGTCTCCGAATAGGCTCCACGTAAATAATATCATTGGGCTCTACCTGCAGGTTAGCCCGCCGCATACCGTCAATGGTAGTCAGGTCGATGATCTGCACCTGAGGATTCTTAAGGTCTCCCCGAATCAGTCTGATGTTATCCGCCCGGCCAGACCCACCTCCACCGCCGGAAGGCCCCACAAAGCCGCCGGATATACCGCCTACCTGAGCTAGCACTTCCAGCAAGTTCATATTGTCGTCGAACATCTGCACCACGCGCGCCCCACCGGCCGTGGCTCCCAGCACGATGATGCGGTTGTTGGTGACCCGGGTGGTTACAAACACATCCTTGTAAAATTCCGTGTACCTCACCTGCAACAAACTATCGGCCTGCAGCAGCGTTAACCCCGAAATCTTGACGTAGTCAATCATCGGCAGCTTCACGATACCATCATGCTGCACCAGAAACTCGGAGATACCACCCTGCTGACCATTGCCGCGCTGCTGCTGTTGTTGCTGCCCGCCACCACGCTGAATGCCGCCGCTGGTACCCTGCCGGGAAAATCCTCCGCCACCAGTATTGGTTCCGCCGGGAGAGCCGAAGAACAATTCCCCGTTAGGGTCCAAAATTCGCTCACCCTTGTTGGTGTACACCCGCACATCCAGGTAGTCATTGGGCTGAATGATGTAGTTGCGCTCTGCCCGATTTACCACGTCCCGCAGCCGGGCCGTATCCAGGCGCCCGGCTCCATCGGTGCGAAACAGGATGTTCTGCTGCCGGACCCGGGAAGTGGTGCACGAAAAGGTAAGCAGGAGCAGAGGCAGGCCTAACAGCCAGAGACGCAACAAAGAACGCGGAGAAGCTTGATTCATGCAGACTGGAAAAACCAGATGGAGGATCAGAATAACTAGGGCTACCTTCGCATGGGCAGTTTTCCCCTAAAAAACCATCAAAGAAACCGAATTAGTGCCCCCTTTCAAAATTCCGTTGTGGAGGCCCTAATCCTGCACTGGCTTGTACGCCAGTAAAATCCTACTTTCGCGGACCCAAAACCGGGCCATTTTGGTTGCTGTTACTCGCAACCGGCTTGCTTGGTTCCCACTAAACTCCACCACCCCACCCCCCACTACCATGGAACTGGTCACTACTGAAAACCAGACAATGATTGCCCAGATGGTGCGCGACTTCGGCGCCCAATACATCAAGCCCCACATGATGCGCTGGGATGAAACGCAGGAATTCCCCATTGAAGTATTTCATAAGCTCGGCGAGCTGGGCCTAATGGGGGTACTGGTTCCGCAGGAATACGGCGGAGCCGGCTTTGGCTACGTGGAGTACGTAACGGCCATTGCCGAGCTGGCCAAAATTGATGGCAGCATTGGCCTGAGCATGGCCGCCCACAACTCGCTTTGCACCGGCCATATTCTGCAGCACGCCTCCGAAGAGCAGAAGCACAAGTACCTACCCAAGCTGGCTTCCGGTGAGTGGATTGGGGCCTGGGGCCTGACGGAGCCCAACACCGGCTCCGACGCCGGCAACATGCGTACCACGGCTGTGCTGGACGGCGACGACTACGTGCTGAACGGGGCCAAGAACTTTATTACCCACGGCAAGAGCGGCAACGTGGCCGTGGTTATTGCCCGTACAGGTGAGGTAGGCGACTCGCGGGGCATGACGGCTTTTATCATTGAGCGAGGGACCCCCGGTTTTGAGGCGGGCCGCAAGGAAGACAAGCTGGGCATGCGCGCCTCAGAAACCACTGAGTTGATTTTCACGGATTGCCGCGTACCCAAGGAAAACGTAATCGGGCAGGTAGGCGACGGTTTCGTGCAAGCTCTGAAGGTGCTCGACGGTGGCCGTATCAGCATCGCGGCTCTGAGCCTGGGTATTGCCCAGGGCGCTTACGAGGCTGCCCTGCAGTATTCTAAAGAGCGTCAGCAGTTCAACCAGCCCATCAGCAACTTCCAGGGCATCAGCTTCAAGCTGGCTGATATGGCTACCGAAATTGAAGCGGCTTCGCTGCTTACCTACCGGGCTGCCGATATGAAGGACCGCGGCCTGAACGTAAACCTGGAGTCGGCCATGGCCAAGCTGTATGCCTCGGAGGTGTCGGTGCGGGTAGCTAACGAGGGCGTGCAGATTTTCGGGGGCTACGGCTATACTAAAGACTACCCCGCCGAAAAGTATTACCGCGACGCCAAGCTGTGCACCATTGGTGAGGGCACCTCGGAAATCCAGAAGCTGGTAATTGCCCGCGCCTTGCTTAAATAACCACCTGAACCGCAGCCGCGAATGATTAAAGGAAAGCTTTGAATCAGATTCTACCTGTTGATTAGGTCGTTGAATCACAGTTAATCCTTAAATCATTTGCATCTGCGGTTCAGACTTTCTTATCTTTGCGGCCCCTCCAAGTTCGGGTTTCTAAGTTCACTGAAGATATGATCATCGTCCAAATCAAAGAAAACGAGTCGGTTGACCGTGCGCTGAAGCGCTTCAAGAAGAAATTTGAGCGCACGGGCGTTCTGAAAGAGCTGCGTCGTCGCACTTTCTTCCAGAAGCCTTCCATCACCAACCGCAAGCAGAAGCAGAAGGCCATCTACAAGCTGGCTACCTACGGCCCCGACGCTAACAACGCGTAAGCTGTAGCCCTGCCGAAGCCAGGACGAAAAAGCCGGCTGATTTGCTTTCCGAAGCAAGTCAGCCGGCTTTTTCGCGTCCGGGCGGGTTCGTTTTCTTCTCCTGAATTCCATACATTGGTTGTCCGGCCCTAGATGGCCAGCGCCTTTGTATGGAATTATTTTTTGACTACCTGCGCTTCGAGCGACGCTACAGCCCGCACACCCTGCTTTCGTACCAGACGGACCTGCGGCAGTTCGCGGAGTTTCTGCTGGCTACCTACGAGCTAACCGACCCTACCCAGGCCGACCATACGCTGATCCGCTCGTGGGTGGTGGCCCTGATGCAGAAGCAACAGGACCCGCGCACCGTCAACCGCAAAATTGCTACCCTCCGCTCCTACTACAAGTATCTGCTACGGACAGGGGTTATCCAGAAAAACCCTATGCTGCGCATCACGGCGCCCAAAGCTGCCAAGAAGCTCCCCGATTTCGTGGCGGAGGACTCGTTGAACGGCCTGCTTAACTCCTTCGAGTTTCCGGATACGTTTGCCGGCGCGCGCGACCAGCTGGTGCTGGAGCTGCTGTACGGCACCGGCATCCGGCTCTCGGAGCTGATTGGCATTCGGACGGATGAGCTGAGCCTGCCGGGCAAAACGGTGCGCGTAACGGGCAAGGGCAACAAGCAGCGCGTAGTGCCCCTGAACCCTACTCTGCTGCTCGTGCTCAGCCGTTATATAGAAACCAAGCAACGGGAATTTGGCCCGGAGAGCAACGCCCGGCCGGTCCTCCTCGTTACGGATAAAGGAGAGCCGCTCTATGAAAAGTTTGTGTACCGGACCGTGAAGCACTATTTAAGCCAGATAACCACGGCTTCGGGTCAGCAGCATCCGCACGTGCTTCGTCATTCCTTTGCTACCCACTTGCTGGGCAAAGGGGCTGATTTGAACGCCATTAAGGAGCTGCTCGGGCACGCTAGTCTGGCGGCTACCCAGGTGTACACGCACCTGAGCATTGACAAGCTGAAATCCGTATTTGAGAAGGCCCACCCCAAGGCCTGATTTTGTTTCTTTTCGTACTCCTTAACCCCCCAACCGATGAAATTACAGATGCAATCGGTGCATTTCGACGCCGACCAAAAACTGCTTGACTTCATCCAGAAGCGCCTCGATAAGCTCGAAACCTTCTATGACCGCGTGACAGAGGGTGAAGTTATTCTTCGCCTGAATAACAAAGATGGAATCAATAATAAAACGGTAGAAGTAAAGCTGCACGTACCCGGCACTACCCTCTTCTCGCAGGAAGATGCCGGTACCTTCGAAGCCGCTGCCGATGCCGCCGCCGAAAACCTGAAGCGCCAAATCACGAAATACAAGGAGAAGCTGCTCAGCCACTGATACATGACAGATATAGCATAAGCAAAAAGCAACAGCCCCTGGCTCCGTATGAGCCAGGGGCTGTTGCTTTTTAAGTGAAGCGCAGCCGCTACAGGCTGAACTCGGCCTTGATTTTATCTACGTAGTCGAGCTTTTCCCAGGTGAAGGTTTCGACGGTTTTGGTGGTGCCATCAGCCAGCTGCACCTGCTTAGTGCCGGGTTGACGGCCCATGTGCCCGTAGGCGGCCGACTCGGCAAAGATGGGGTTCTGCAGGCCCAGGCGCTGCACAATGGCATAAGGGCGCAGATCGAAGAGGCGCTGCACCTTCTCGGCAATTTCGCCGTCGGTGAGCTGGTGGCCGAAGGAGCCGGTGGCCTTGGTGGTGCCGTAGGTGGTCACGAATACGCCCACCGGCTCGGCTACCCCAATGGCGTAGGCTACCTGCACCAGCACCTGATCGGCGACGCCGGCCGCCACCAGGTTTTTGGCGATATGACGAGCCGCGTAGGCCGCCGAACGGTCCACTTTCGAGGAGTCTTTGCCGGAGAAGGCGCCACCGCCGTGCGCCCCTTTGCCGCCGTACGTATCCACAATGATTTTGCGGCCGGTCAGGCCGGAGTCGCCGTGGGGCCCCCCAATTACGAACTTGCCGGTGGGGTTGATGTGGTACTTGATGTCGGAAGTGAACAGAGCCTGCACTTCTTCGCCCAATTGCGCCTTCACGCGCGGAATCAGAATGTTCTTGATATCCTGTTCAATCTGGTGAAGCATCGCCTGCTCATCCTCGCTGAACTCGTCGTGCTGGGTACTGACCACGATGGTTTCGATGGCCTCCGGCGTGTTGTCGTCGTTGTAGCGGATGGTTACCTGGCTTTTGGCGTCGGGGCGCAGGTAGGTCATTTCCTGGCCGGCCTTGCGGATGGCCGACAGCTCGCGCAACAGGCGGTGCGAGAGGTCGAGGGCCAGGGGCATGTAGTTTTCGGTTTCGCGGGTGGCGTACCCGAACATCATGCCCTGGTCGCCGGCGCCCTGCTCCTCAGGCTTGGCACGCTCCACGCCCTGGTTAATGTCGGCCGACTGCTCGTGCAGGCGATTCATCACCTGGCAGGTGTCGGCATTAAACAGGTACTCGGGCTTGTTGTAGCCGATGCCACGAATAACCTCCCGGATGATGGGTTCGGCCTCTACGTGGGCCGTCGATTTTATTTCACCGGCCACCAGGGCAAAATCGGTGGTAACCAAGGTTTCGCAGGCCACTTTGGCCGTGGGGTCCTGACGCAGGTATTCGTCGAGAATGGCGTCGGAAATCTGGTCGGCTACTTTATCGGGGTGGCCCTCCGAAACGGATTCGGAGGTGAACAGGTAGGGCATCAGCTTGTAAGGTAGAAGTACGCGAGGGGCCGGCAGCCCCTGCCCCAGCCAGCCGGAACTGTCGGATGGGGCTGCAAAGCTACAAGTTTTATAGATGGGTGAGCGGCTGAATTATCAATTCCCGCTAAGTGCCTCCTCTACCAGATACTATCGAATACAGCCGGGGTGCTTGGCCGTGAATGTGTCTTTCGATATAACGCCCCTAACTGCTACCCCCGGGCCGCTACCTACCCGAAGCAGCAACCTGAAACCTACTGTACCAAGTACCCGGATTTGCTTTTTCGCGCACTACAGGCCAGTCGCATGCCAGTGAACCAAAGCAGTTTACCCTTACCTGCCATCAGGAAAACGGACCGTAGGATACCACCTGCCATAAGTGCCACCCCAGGGCTCCACCCACCGCTACCCACCCCGACCACCGGGGTAACCGGGGCGGCAGCAGGGCTACCAGCAGGCACAGCAGCAGCGACACCAAAATAAACGTAAGGCGCTCCTGGTAGTAACCCAGCACCGCGAAAAACCCCACAAACAGCCCCAGGAGCCCGGCTAGCACTCCTAGCGCCGGCCGCTTAACCGGCCACTGGAAGTAGCTCCGCAGCCCTAGCAGCCCCAGTACCAGCCCGATAAACACTCCCACGGCGGGCAACGTGGCGAAGTAGCGGCCGGCATTCTGCCGCACCAAGGCCGCAAAACCGGCGGCGGGCAGCCGAAACACCTCCAGCAGCCAGACCAGCTGGTGGTAGGCTTGGGCCTCGTGATTATAGTATGTAACGCCCCGCAGGCGCAGCAGGCCAATCCAGGCCAGGGTTGGGAGCATGAACAGCAGTCCGGCGCCTACCCCCAGCCCCAGGAGGTAAGGCAGGCGCATGGGTCGGTTTTGCCGCCACAGGCTGTAGAGCAGGCAGGGCAGCACCAGCACAAAGCTGCCGTACACCAGCGCCAGAGCTCCCGTCAAAAAAGCCCAGCCTGCTATTTGGGCGGGAGTGCGCAGGGCAGGCCGGGTGGGCTCCAGGAGCAGGTACACGCAAAACAGCGGCACCAGAAACGTAAACATCTGCTGGTGCACCGTCCAGAAAAAGGCTTTGGTTACCTGATTCGAAACGAAAAACACGAGCAGGGTACCCAACATTACAGACTCATTACGCCCTGGCCTTAGCTGATGGTATAGCCGGATGAAGAGCAGCATACTGCCCAGCAGCACCAAGTAGTTGAGCAGCACATAGCCGATGTAAAACCCCAGCAGGGGCTGATACTTGGCCGGCAGGTGGGCCAGTACCTGCGGGGGTAGCAGGCCACTGGCCGTAAGCCCTTTTACCAACCATGTGCAGGGGTAGCCCACGGCCGTACCCAGCAGAATAAACAAGGGGCGCGACTGGCGGACTTCCTTCGGCTCCAGAAGGTGCTGGGGGTGCCGGGCGTCTTCCATGTACACAAACCCGTCGCAGTTGGCCGTGAAGCCAGCCCATGAGGTCAGGTGCAGGTAGGTGCCGCAGTATTCAGCTTCGGTACGGGGCGGAGGCGAAAACAGAAACGAGACGGTTGCCAGCAGCATCAGCAAGGTACACCCTACTGCCTGCCGGAGCAGCCCGGAAAATCGGCTGGCCATCGGCTACTGCCCGCCCGTTGTGCGCGCGGCCGGCGCGGCAGGGTTCAGGGTGGCTTCGAACAGCTTCAGAATGCGCTTGTACTCGTCGGTCCAGGAGGAGGGCTCCACGAAGCCGTGGTCCTCCACCGGGTACACGGCCAGCTCCCAGTTGTCCTTTTTCAGCTCGATGAGGCGCTGCGAGAGGCGCACAATGTCCTGGAAGTGCACGTTGGTATCGACCATGCCGTGGCACATGAGCAGGTGGCCTTTCAGGCCGGCGGCGTAGTTAATGGGCGAGGATCGGGCGTAGGCCAGGCTGTCGTTGTAGGGCTCGTTGAGGATGTTGTCGGTGTAGCCGTGGTTGTAGTGGGCCCAGTCGGTAACCGAGCGTAGGGCGGCTCCGGCCTGGAACACGTCGGGCTGGGTGAACATGGCCATCAGGGTGATGAAGCCGCCATAGGAGCCACCGTAAATACCAATGCGCTGGGGGCTGACGCCGTACTTCTCGGTCAGGAGTTTGGCCCCGTCCACCTGGTCGGTGAGGTCCTTGCCGCCCATGTAGCGGTAGATGCCCGTGCGCACGTCGCGGCCGTAGCCAGCGGAGCCCCGGTAGTCGATGTCGAGTACAGTGTATCCCTTGTCAGCCAGCAGGTTATGAAACATGTACTCCCGGAAGTACTGGCTCCACCACTTATGAGCGTTCTGGAGGTAGCCGGCCCCGTGCACGAAAATCACGGCCGGGCCCTGAGCCACGGCATTGGCCGGGCGGTAGAGGCGGGCGTACACCTCGGCTCCGTCGCGGGCCTTGTAGCTGATGACTTCGGGGGCGCGCCAGGGGTAGCTCTCAAACTCGGGGGTAGTGCTGTGGGTGAGCTGGCGCATTTTGGCGCCGGGCTTGTTATCCATCACAAACAGCTCCCAGGGCTTATTGGAGGTGCTGTAGCGCACGGCGAGGGTCTTCTCGTCGGGGGAAAGGGTGACTTCACTGGCGCCGGGCAGGGTCGTAATCTGGGTCATGGCACCGCCTTCCAGGGGCATGCGGTAAAAGTGCTGCTCGCCGGGGTGGGTTTTGTTGGCCGTGAGGTACCAGGTTTTCCGGTCGCGACTGAGCTGGGCTTTCTGCACTTCCCAGCGGCCATTGGTCAGGGCCTTTTTCTGGCCCGAAGTAATATCGGCGGTGTAGAGGTGACTGAAACCAGTTTCTTCGCTCTGGAACCAGATACGGCGGTTGTCGGGCATCCAGCCCACATTGCCTTCATCGTAGCCAATGCCAGGGCCGTTAATCCAGGCGTCGTCATGCTGGCGGTCCAGGAGGCTGATTTTCTGGGTGGCCGGGTCGAGGGCCACAATCCATCGGTCCTTGTTATCGGTGCTGCGGATGACGAGGAAGGCATGCTGCCCGTTATCAGACCAGAACGGACCAAACGGAATCACGCGGCGCACCTCAGTGGCGGGCTTTTCTTTTTTCGCGTCGGAGGCTTTGGCCGCGTCGGGGGGGGTAGGCGCTTTGGCCTGCAGCGGGTACTCCTTGCGGTAGGCCGGCTGCTCATCGAGGCCTTTCAACTCCTTATAGCCCAGCACGAAGGTAGTATCCCGACCCACATCGTAGAGGCCCAGCTGGTAGGCGGTTTGGGCGGCGCCTACCTTGGTGCGGGTGCTGATGTCCTCGGTGAAGCCGGAGGCCGTCACGAAGTTGGGCACCAAGGCTACTTTCTCCGCGGCGGGCTCCTGCACCAGGGTGTAGGTTACGTAGCGGCCATTGGGTGAGAGGCGCAGGTTGCGCACGGTTTGCTGGCCCAGCCAAATGGCCTTAGGGCGCAATTTGGACAATGCTTTCTGCAGCTGCTGCCGGGCCTTGGCGTCCTGATCCTTGCCGCGCAGCACCTCAAACAAAGCCAGCTGCTGGGCCTTCAGAAACTTCTCCGATTTATCGGTTGGCTCGCCCGAGGCCGGCTTGTTGCCGCGGCGGAAATCGGTGCGCTGGGTGGTTTCGCCGGTGGTAGGGTCCCAGGTGAACAGGTTGCCGGCGCGGGTGTAGCTGATGGCGCGGCCCTGGAGGGCAAACTGGGCATCGGTTTCGCGCTCGGCGGTGTTGGTTACGCGGCGCACGCGCTGGGTTTTCAGGTCGAGCAGGTAGATGTCGCCGTCCTTCTCGTACACCTTACGGGTGTAGCGCTGGTCGTACTCGCCGGCCTGGGTGGGCAGGCTTTGCTGCTCCCGCAGGCTCACTTTGCGCGGGGCGCCCCCGGTAGGCGAAAGGCGGTAGAGAGAGTCGCGGCGGGCTTTTTCGGGGTTCCAGGTGAAGTAGATGGTTTTGCCATCCTCGGCCCAGGCAATATTATTAGGGGAGCTGCCCAGCCACTGGGCCGGGTCGCGCATAATCTTCTCAACGGTGAGCGGGCCCAGCTGCTGGGCTTTGGCCGAGCCGGCCAGCAACATCAGCACCGCACCCAGCGGCAATACGGAAGACTTCAACATGAAAGCAGGGGTAGGAAGTGTGTCGAGCCGCAACTTACGCCACGGCTTGCAATGGACATAGCCAGCGGGCCGGCGTTGCATTACGTTGCGGCAGAAAGGCACGCTCCCGCTTACCACCCGCTTGGCTGCTACCGGGGTTCCTGAAGCAAGGCACGCAGCGCATCTCTGGCCCTGATGGCCCGTTGCCGGTCCGGGTCGGTTCCGGCGCACTGCTCATAAAATTCAGGCGCGTAAAAGCGCGCAACCCGGATTGATTTCCTGGTAATCAAATAGAAGGTATTCTCTTCCCCATCTTCTATCACGCACCTGGAGGCGGCTTTGGGAAGCTGTTGATCCCCTCGCAACTCCCATAAGCCGGGCGGATTCAGGAGGCGCCAGCTGCCGCCAAGGGTGGCGCTGCCCACCAGCTGGGGCAGCAGATACCGGTTAGTATCCGGCAGAGTCGCCCGGAATCGGCGTTCTTCCTCCGCGAATTTCTGCTGCAGCCGGCCGGGGAAGTAGTGCCCCAGGGCCTGACGGTACGGGCTGCGGTAAGTAAAAAACTCCAGCCGCCCCTGGTACTTAGCCAGAATCAGGTAGTCGGGCGAATTGATCGAACCAGAGCAGCTCTGGAAGACAACGGTGCTGTCGAAATTCTGCTGCAGGAATGCGTGCAGGGGTGTGGGAGCCTGCCCCCGCGCCGAACCGCTCAGCAGCCCCAAAGCCACACCTAGCAGCAACACGAAAGGCTTCGCCATAAACATAAGGGTAGGAAATGTCCGGTCGCAACTCACGCGGCAGCAGCTAGAGGGTGCTTCTTATGCTTCGGCGTTGCGCAGTTTAACAGGAAGCAGCAGGAATAATACTGACGAGCTGTCGGGCCCCAAGCTGGAGCCCCTCTTATGCGGCCTTTCAAATAAATCCTTGTCATTGCCGGGCAACTTGCTTAAACATTGCAGAACATTCACCTTCCTTCCTCCGCATGCGACTACCACGAACGAAGACATCTTTTGTTTTCCTGATGGCCTTGCTGCTTCGCAGCTTCGTGCTTTCCGCACAATCGATTGAGTTGACTAATCCTATCATGACAGGCTTCTACCCTGACCCCAGCGTCATCAAGGTAGGTTCTGATTATTACCTGGTTAACTCTACTTTCTCCTATTTCCCCGGCATTCCGGTTTTTCACAGCAAAGACCTCAAAAACTGGAAGCAGATCGGCAATGTAATTAGCCGGCCTTCCCAGATGAACTTCCTGGGCGACCGGATGACGCGCGGTCTGTTTGCCCCGGCTATTGAACACCACAACGGCACATTTTACGTCACCTGCACGCTGATTGACCACAAAGGCAACTTCGTGGTGACGGCCAAAAACCCCGCTGGCCCCTGGAGCGACCCTATTTTCCTGCCGGAGGTAAAGGGCATTGATCCTTCCCTGTTCTTCGAGGGTAGCAAAGCCTACGTCATCTACAACAGCGACCCACCCGATAACAAGCCACTCTACGACGGCCACCGCTCCATCAAGATGATTGAGCTGGACCCCGTGAAGCTGCAAACCGTGGGCGAGGCCAAAATGCTGGTGAACGGTGGCGTGGACTTGAGCAAAAAGCCCGTCTGGATTGAAGGGCCGCACATTATGAAGCGCGGCGACTGGTACTACCTCTATGCAGCTGAGGGCGGCACCTCGGTGAACCACACCGAGGTAGTGTTCCGCAGCAAGTCGGCGCTGGGGCCGTTTGTACCCTACGAGAAAAACCCCATCCTCTCGCAGCGTGAGCTGCCCAAAGACCGCAAAGACCCCATTACCTCGGCAGGCCACGCGCAGTTTGTGGAAGGGCCCGATGGCAAGACCTACGCCATTTTCCTGGCTGTGCGGCCTTACGAGGGCAATTTCTATAATACCGGCCGCGAAACGTTTATCGTGCCCGTGGAGTGGAAAGACGAGTGGCCGGTTACGGTGCCGGGCCCGAACGGCGTGCAGTACTCCTACCCCGCCAAGTTCCCGGAAGTCAAGCAAAAAGATGCCCGGCCCCAAAGCGGCAACTTCAGCTACACGCTCACCTTCGAGAAGCAACTCGACCCTGCGTTGCTGTTCATGCGCACCGTGGACAGCACCAATTTCTCCTTGAGTAAAGCCAAAGGCCTTACGCTGAAGCTGAAACCCGAAACCATAGCCGAGCTCGGCAACCCGGCATTCATCGGCAAGCGGCAGCAGCACATGTACGGCAGCGCCGAAACCGAGCTGACGTTTGCCGCCAAGGCCGAAAATGAAACGGCGGGCCTGGTGGTGTTCCAGGATGAGAAGCACTTCTACTACCTCTGCAAATCGGTAGAAGGTGGCAAGCCCGTGGTGCAGCTGCTCAAGAGCACCGCCGACGCGAAGAACACCGAACTGCTGGCCAAAGCGCCCCTGAAAGCAGCAGCCGGCAAGGTGCAACTGCGCATCAATGCCGATGGCGACACCTACAGCTTCCGCTTTTCGGAGGACGGGAATAACTACACGCTGCTGAAAGACAAGGTGGATGCGCGCTTCCTGAGCACGCAGGTAGCGGGCGGCTTCATTGGCTGCCTATATGGCATGTACGGCACCTCGGCCGGGCAGCCCACTACCAATACGGCCTCCTTCAAGTGGCTGAAGTACGAAGGGCACGACCCCATGTACAAGAAATAATCCGCGGTTTGCCAGCTCCTACCTTCTTTTTCTATGCGCTTCTTTCCACTGCTTTGCTTGCTGGTACTGCCCCTCGCCGCAGCCCAGGCCGCTAAGCCCATCCGTATCAAAAGCCCCAATGGGGACGTGCAGGTGACGGTAGCTGTAACCGCTCAGGGGCAGCCCACCTACACCGTGCGCTACCGCCAGACCGAGCTGCTGCGGCCCTCCCACCTGGGCCTGCGCCTGGCTAGCGCCGACCTCACCCAGGGACTCAAATTCAAGAAAGCCGACAAGCAAACCACCGTAACCGACAGCTACCAGCTGACCACTGACAAGCGCGAAAACTGCCGCTACCAGGCCAACCGGCGCGTGCTGCACTTTACGGGGGCAGCCGGAGCGCCGGAGCTTAGTGTGGTGTTTCAGGTGTCGAATGATGGGGTAGCATTTCAGTACGTACTGGAAGGACCAAGCCAGGAGGTGCAGCGCATCACGGCCGAAAGCACTACGTTTCACCTGCCGGCCGGGGCCAAGGGCTGGCTGCACCCCCATGCCAAAGCCCAAACCGGGTTTGCCAACACCCAGCCCTCGTACGAGGAGAATTACCAGCGTGGTATAGCAGCCGGCACGCCCTCTACCATCGGGCAGGGCTGGTCATTCCCGGCCTTGTTTCAAACCAATGGGCACTGGGTGCTGCTGACCGAGGCCGGTATGGGCCGCAATTACGCGGGCACCCACCTAGCCCACGAGTCGCCGGATGCGGAGTACGGCATTGCCTTTCCGCAGCCCCCCGAAAAAACCACGCCCGACGCGGCCCTACTGCCCGAAAGCCGCCTGCCGTGGAGCACACCCTGGCGCGTAGTGGTGGTCGGCAACTCGCTGGCGCCCATCGTTGAATCGACGCTGACGACGGACCTGAGCGCACCCGCCACCACGCCGGTGCTCACCGAGGCGCCCGGCAAATCGTCGTGGTCGTGGGTGCTGATGGGCGACCAAAACACCACCTACGACGTGCAGCGCCGCTTCATCGACTACGCCGCGGGCATGGGCTGGCGCTACTGCCTGGTCGATGCGCTCTGGGACAAGCAAATCGGCTACGACAAAACCCAGGAGCTGGCCCGGTACGCCCGCTCGCAAAACGTGGGCCTGCTGGTGTGGTACAACTCGAACGGCCGCTGGAACGAGGCTCCGCAAACGCCCACCAACGTGCTGTTTGAGCCCGAAAGCCGCCGCCAGGAGTTTGCCCGCATCAAGCAGATGGGCGTGGCCGGAGTGAAAATCGACTTCTTCGGGGGCGATGGGCAGTCGTTCATGAACTACTACCAGGATTTGCTCGTGGATGCCGCGCAGGCGGGCCTGCTCGTGAACTTTCACGGCGCTACCCTACCCCGGGGCTGGAACCGCACCTACCCCAACCTGATGACCATGGAAGCCGTGAAGGGCTTTGAGTTCCTGACCTTCGACCAGCGCAACACCGACCAGGAGGCCACTCACTGCGCCACGCTGCCCTTCACCCGCAACGCCGTGGGCCCGATGGACTTCACGCCCATGGCGTTTTCGGAGATACGGGGCAAAGAGCGCCGCACCAGCAACGCCTTCGAGCTGGCCTTGTCGGTGTTGTTTCAATCGGGCATACAGCATTACGCCGAGGTGCCTGAGGGCATGGCCGCGCAGCCGACCTATGTGCAGGACTTCGTGAAGAAGCTGCCGCCGCGTTGGGCCGATGTGAAGCTGCTCGACGGTTTCCCTGGCGAGTACGTGGTATTGGCCCGGCAGGCACCCGGCGGCGCCTGGTACGTGGCCGGCATCAACGCCACCGACGCACCCAAAACCATTCAGGTTAACCTCAGCAAGCTGGGTCTTCAAAGCGGCACACTCATCACCGACGGAAACACCAACCGTAGCTTCAGCACGCGGGCGGCAGGCAATACTATCAGCGTGACGCTACCCGCGCAGGGCGGCTTCGTGGTGCAGCCTTAAGCCATTGGCTAGCATTTTCCTCCTACCCCTCACCCAGCGGGCAACCTGTGCGAAGCGCCGCACGGAGGCCCGGGTGCCCTGACTCTATGAAAACACGCTTCACTTTCCCTCACCTTAGCCGGGTTAGCCTGTTGCTGCTGGGCCTGCTGTACGCGGGCCTGGGTAGCGCGGCTGCCCAACGCGCGCCCAAACAGGCTTCGGCCAGCCAGAAGGGGGCTTTTTACACCCGCAAGTACCCCAACTTATTTCGGGAGGCGGGTTACAGTCAGGCCGACATCGACCAGAAGATAGCCCAAACTTATCAGGCGCTTTTCAAGGGCCCCAACAAGGTGTACTTCGAGGTAGGCGATTCGATGGCCTACGTATCGGACCTGAAAAACCACGATGCCCGCACCGAAGGTCTCTCGTACGGCATGATGATAGCCGTGCAGCTGAACAAGAAAGGCGAGTTTGACCGTTTGTGGCGCTGGTCGAAAAAGTACTTACAGCACCAAAGCGGCCCCTTGGAAGGCTATTTTGCCTGGAGCATCGACCCCACTACACTGAAGCGTAACTCGGAAGGGCCGGCCTCTGATGGGGAGCTGTACTTTATTACCAGCCTGCTGTTTGCCTCCAACCGCTGGGGAAACACCACCGGCATCAATTACTACCAGGAGGCCCGCCGCATTCTGGATGCCATGTGGAAGAAAGATGGCACCGGCGACGTGTACAACCTGATTAACACCCAGCACAAGCAGATAACGTTTGTGCCCGTCGGCGACATGTACAACTGGACCGATCCGTCCTACCACGTTCCGGCCTTTATGGAGGTGTGGGCCGAGTACGCCAAGGACGGGCACGAGGCGTTTTACCGGGCCTGCGCCGATACCTCGCGGGCGTTTCTGCACCGCGCCTGCCGTGCCCCTACCGGCCTCAACTACGACTATACCGAGTTTAGCGGGCAGCCCCGGGAAACCAAGTGGGCGCCGCCTGCCTTCCGCTACGACTCTTGGCGGGTGCCCATGAATATTGCCATGGACTACGTGTGGTTTGGCAAGGACAAAGCTTGGCAGGAGCAGTACGCCCAGCGCTTTCAGGGCTTCCTGCGCGGCAAGGGGCTGACCACCTTCGAGGATCAGTTCAACGTGGATGGCTCCCGGCCCGACTTTATCCTACCCGCCGGCAACGTCAAGAAGCTGCGCCACTCCCTGGGGCTGGTAGCTACCAGCGCCTCGGCCTCCCTGATCCGGGGCAACACCAAGGACCTCGACTTTGTGCACGCTCTCTGGAACGCCAAGATGGAGCCCTACGCCGATGGCTACTTCGACCCCTACTACGACGGCATTCTGTACCTGTTCAGCCTGCTCCACCTGAGCGGAAAATACCAGGCCATTCATCCTCAGCAGCGTTAATCTACCGGTTCCGGTGCTTCTTCTCATGCCCTACTACTTTAAGCGAAGTGCTTTACTCCTCGGCATATTCCTGGCGGCGGGGGCTATGTTGCCTTTGGCTGCGCAGGAAAAGCAGGCCCAGAACCCCATCGTCTTCGCCGATGTGCCGGACCTGTCGATGATTCGGGTGGGCAAGACCTACTACATGAGCAGCACGACCATGCACATGAGTCCGGGCGTGCCCATTATGAAGTCCACGGACCTGGTGAACTGGCAGCTGGTCAGCTACGCGTCCGACACGCTAGGCAGCCTGGATGAGCTGGCGCTCCGGAACGGCAAAAGCACTTACGGTCGGGGTTCCTGGGCCAGCAGCCTGCGGTTTCACAACGGCACGTACTACGTCACAACGTTCGCCCAAACTACCGGCAAGACCTACGTGTATTCCACCCGAAACATTGAGAAAGGTCCCTGGAAGGTCGCGTCATTCAGGCCCAGCTACCACGACCATTCCTTGTTTTTCGATGACGACGGCCGCGTGTATCTGGTGTACGGGGCGGGTAAGCTGCGGCTACTGGAACTAACGGCCGATGCCTCCGCCGTGAAGCCCGGCGCTACCGAGCAGGTACTGATTGAAAACGCCAGTGCCCCGGCCGGCCCGAATATTAATTTGCAGGCGGAAGGCTCGCAGCTCTTCAAAATCAAAGGCAAGTATTACCTCTTCAACATTGTGTGGCCCAAGGACGGCATGCGCACGGTAGTAGTGCACCGGGCCGATAAGCTGATGGGTCCCTACGAAGGCCGGGTGGCGCTGCAAGATCTGGGTGTAGCGCAAGGTGGCCTCATTGACACGCCCGACGGGCGCTGGTTTTCCTACCTGTTCCGCGACTACGGAGCCGTGGGCCGCATCCCCTACCTGGTGCCCGTGACTTGGGCCGAAGGCTGGCCCGTGCCGGGCACGGCGGGTAAGGTACCCACCACGCTACCCCTACCCCCCAGCAAAGGCCTGATTCCGGGTATCGTCGCCTCGGATGAGTTCGAGCGGCGCAAGGGTGAGCCTGCCCTACCCCTGGTGTGGCAGTGGAACCACAACCCCGAAAACTCGCTCTGGTCGGTGACGGACCGCGCCGGCTACCTGCGTCTGAAAACCGACCGCACTGATACCACCTTTCTGCTGGCCCGCAACACCCTAACCCAGCGCACCATCGGGCCCACCTGCGCCGGCACCACCGCCCTCGACGTAACTCACCTGCAGGAGGGGGATTTTGCTGGTCTAGCCTTGCTGCAAAAAAGGTACGGCCTAGTGGGAGTTGAAGCCCGCAACGGCGCGAAGTTCATTGTGATGATAAGCGCGGAATCGGAAAAGCCCGTGGAATTGCAGCGCCTACCCCTGTCGCAGTCGGTCATTCACTTCAAAGCGGAGTGCGACTTTCGGGAGCGTAAGGACGTGGCTACTTTCTATTACAGCCTCGACGGCAAGGCGTGGCACCCCATCGGGCAGCCGCTGAAAATGGCCTACACCCTGCCGCACTTTATGGGCTACCGGTTCGGGCTCTTCAACTACGCTACCAAGAAGGCCGGCGGCTACGCCGATTTCGACTACTTCCGGATTGCGAATCCGATAACAGGAGAGAAACCTTAGCAAGCGGCAGACTAGGGCTAGAGTCTAGCTCCCCTCCTCAGATGAGGAGGGGCTGGGGGTGGTTGACCAATCGTTGAACAGTAGGCTAGTTCTAGAAGTCCTTCCTACCACATCAGCCACCCCCAACCCCTCCTCATCTGAGGAGGGGAGCTAGTTTCTAAGCTTAGTGTATTACTGCTTTGAGAAGCTCAGCACACTACGATGGGTAAGGCCTCTTTTGATCCAGTTGCATCCCTCCTACTTGATTACCTCCACCACCGAAAATAAACTCATGCTGCTTCGTAAACTACCGCATTTTCTGAGTGTACTTGCCTGCCTGGTTGGGGGTAGTGCCCTGGCGCAAAACCCGTTTATCACCAACCAGTTTACGGCTGACCCCACGGCGCGCGTATTCGGGGATAAGGTGTACGTGTACCCCTCGCACGATATTCCGGCTGCTCCGGGGCGCGGGCGCGCCGGTTGGTTTGTCATGGAAGACTACCACGTTTTCTCCTCGGCCAACCTCACCGACTGGACTGACCACGGCGTTATTATAACCCAGAATAAGGTGCCCTGGGTGAAGCCCAACAGCTACAGCATGTGGGCTCCGGACTGCGTGTTCCGCAACGGCAAGTACTACTTCTACTTCCCTTCTACCCCCAAGGACACGACCAACGTGAAGGGCTTCACCATTGGCGTAGCTGTGTCCGACAGCCCTACGGGCCCCTTCGTGCCGCAGCCACTGCCCATCAAAGGCGTGCGCGGCATCGACCCCAACGTGATAATCGACAAGGATGGGCAGGCCTACCTCTACTGGTCGGAGGGGCATATTTACGGGGCCAAGCTCAAGGAAAATATGCTGGAGCTGGCCTCCGAGCCCCAAGTGCTGGGCGAGCTGCCCACGCAGGGCCTGAAGGAGGGACCGTACGTGTTTGAGCGCCAGGGCACTTATTACTTGACCTACCCCCACGTAGCCAACAAAACCGAGCGCCTCGAATACGCCACCAGCCCTACCCCCCTGGGGCCGTTTAAAGTGCAGGGCGTGATTATGGACGAGTCGCCGACGGGCTGCTGGACCAATCACCACTCTATTCTTCCGTTCAAAAATCAGTGGTACCTGTTCTACCACCACAATGATCTGTCGCCCGCTTTCGATAAAAACCGTTCCGTGCGGCTCGACAGCCTGTTCTTCGAGCCAGATGGCGCCATCCGAAAAGTAGTCCCGACCCTGCGCGGTGTAGGCCTGACGGATGCCCGGCAGAAAATTCAGCTGGACCGTTACAGCCAGCTCAGCCCCGGCGGTGCTTCCATTGCCTTCCTAGATACGGCCAACACGTTTCAGGGCTGGAAGACGGTATTCAATGGCAGCCAGGGTTGGGTGCGGTACAATGGGGTAGCCTTTGGCACAAAGCCCCTCCAGACGGTGACCATGCGCGTAACAGCCGCGGCCGGAGCCACCGTGCAGATCAGGGTTGATGGAGCCTCTGGCCCCATGCTAGCTCAGGTTGCTGTACCGAAGGGAAGCCGCTGGCAGGAGGTGAAAGCCCCTCTATCTGCCTTTAAGCCCGGCACGCACACGCTGGTGGTATCAGCCAAAACCACCATGCCCGTTGAAATTGACTGGGTGAAATTTGATTGACGTGAACAGGCCGGAGTGCCGTGTCATGGCCAATCTTAATCCGTCGGCTATACTCTGACTCCACTCTTATTACCTCACACTTCTCCCCCGCTTTCCCACACCTTCAGCTCGGCCCGTAGGTTGCGGCGGGCCAGAGCATCCAGCCGCTCCCGGAAGGCGGGAGTTTGATAAAGGACCGGAACGTTGAGCAGCTTCTCCAGCACCTTGCGGCGGCCGCGGCGGTACATAAAGTCGGGCACGAGGCGGTACTCTTGGCGCACCTGGCGGGCGTACTGCCAATAATCGGCCTCCGAAGCGCCCAGAATTTGCAGGTCCGCATCCAGGAAAAAGTGCAGGTCCGGGTCGGCGGCGGGCTGGGGCTGGGTGTGGTCTTTGGTGCGCTCAATGAGGTAGGCCACGCGCTGGCGGCGCTCCGGCGAGAGAGTGGTATGCCGCAGAAACTCCAGGGCCAGAGCGGCGCTGCGGGCTTCGTTGTCGTCGCGCAGGGTGCTGTACACGGCATCATGAAACCAGATGGCTAGCTCTACCACTTCCCGGTCCTGAATGAGGGTAGGGTGCTGGATAACAGCATCCAGCAGGGTCCGAATGTGAGCCAAGCCGTGGTAATGGCGGTCAGAGGCACCATAGGCTTCAGAGAGTTGCTGATAGGTAGCTTTTTGCCGCGCTTCGTCCGACAGTAGCGGGGTAGTAAGTCGGTTCCAACGGGCAAGCAGAGTCGTATTCATAGCCAATAATCGAATCGGGTAAAATCAGGGCGGTGTAGCAGAAATAGAAAATTAAGCTGAAACGCTAGTTGCCGGTTGGGACGCCGTAGGGGTTGCTCCGTTTTACCTCCATGTACCGCTCAGGGTTAGCTATTGGGCGGAAGCCGAACTGCTCGTAGAGGCCGTGCGCATCTAAGGTAGCCAGCATTTGGCGACGCACATCCCGAATATCGGGGTGGCTCCAGACTTCCCGCATCAGCTGCTTACTGATGCCCTGCCCCTGAAACTCGGGTAGCACAAACACGTCGCAGAGCCAGGCGAAGGTGGCCCGGTCGGTAATGACGCGGGCGAAGGCCACCTGCTCGCCATCGGGGCCATACACGCCAAAGCAGAGGGAGTTGGCAATGGCCCGCTCTACGGTTTCCAGCGGGATGTTGGTAGCCCAGTACGAGCCCTCGGCCAGGTAGCGGTGAATCAGGGGAATATCCAGGCGGTGAGGATCGGTGCTGACGGTATACATGACCAAGGAGAAGCAGATGAATGCTGGAAGAACGGGGGTTCCGGTAAAACTACGGCTGATCCTCATCCAAAAGCTGAGGCATTACGTTAGCCCTATACTTCATCTTTCACTTAACTATCTGGCTATGAAATACCTGAACACGCTTCTTATTGGCAGTTTTTTATGCAGCGCCCAGGCGCTTGGCCAAACCGCTCCTACCCTGACAACCTTTCCGGTGGGTGCTACCACGGTTACGGTTTCGGCCCTGGCTACGGGCCTGCAGGTTCCGTGGGAGCTGGTATGGGGCCCCGATAACTTTATCTGGATGACGGAGCGCGGCGGCCGTATCAGTCGCGTTGACCCCACCTCCGGCCAGGTAACAGTGCTTACTACCCTGCCCGATGTGGCTACTTCCTCCGAAGGCGGCCTGCTGGGCATGGTGCTCCACCCCGATTTTGCTACCTCGCCCTACGTGTATGTGGTGTATAACTACAACGACAATGGTTACAAGGAAAAGCTGGTGCGCCTGACCTACGCCAACGGCGCGCTGGGTAGCCCCCAGGTGTTGCTGGGCGATATTCCGGCCGTGAGTACCCACAGCGGCTCCCGTCTGCTCATCCTCCCCGACCGCACCCTGCTCATGACCACCGGCGACGCCCAGAATCGTCCGTCGGCCCAGGACCGGGCTTCCCTCAACGGCAAAATCCTGCGCCTGAACCTTGATGGCACCATTCCGGCCGACAACCCCATGGCTGGTAACGCCAGCTACAGCTTTGGGCACCGCAACCCACAGGGGCTGGTGCGCGCCAGCAACGGCCGCCTCTACAGCTCGGAGCACGGCGAAAACGCCGAGGATGAAGTAAACATCATCGAGGCTAACCAGAACTACGGCTGGCCTACCGTGGAAGGCCTTTGCAACCTTGCTGCCGAGCAGTCGTTCTGCACGGCCAACAACGTGCGGCAGCCCATTTTCACCTGGGCTCCCACCGTAGGGGTAGCTGGCATCACTTACTACGACCACCCCGCCATTCCGGGCTGGCGCAACAGTTTGCTGGCGGCTACCCTGCGCGGCAACAAGCTCACCCAGATTCCGCTGAACGCGGCGGGTACCACGGCCGGTGAGGGCGTGTTTACACTTACCTCGTTCGGGCGGCTCCGGGCCATCTGCGTTTCGCCGCAGGGCCGGGTGTACGTGAGCACCAGCAACCGCGACGGCCGCGCTACCCCTGGCGCTTCCGACGACCAGATTCTGGTGCTGGAAAATCGGGCCTTCGTGCCGACCTCCACCACGGCCCGCCGCACCAGTCAGCTCAACCTCTGGCCTAACCCCGCCCGCCACGCCGTAACCCTGCAGCGCCCTACCCCCGCCAGCGCGACCAGCCCCGTACAGGTCCACGATGCCCTGGGCCGGACGGTACGCACCGCGCAATTCGCGGCCGGCCAGTCCAGCCTTTCCCTACCCCTCCAAGGCCTGCAACCCGGCTTCTACTCCGTGAAATCAGACCTGGGGACGCAACGATTGGTAGTAGAATAGTTTTGAGGTGATGAGGTGAATGGTGAAAGGTGACAAACAGCACGTCATTCCGAGTGCAGCCGAGGAATCTCGCGTGCTGACGTTGTGGTAGCAACTGTCATCTTGAGCGCAGCGAAGGACCTTACCACGGTAAAACGAGTCGTTGTTACGATGGTCGTTCTTGCGTGATAAGGTCCTTCGCTGCGCTCAGGATGACAGTCTTTTTTTTCCATTCACCTCTTCACTCCACCACTTCTGCCAGCTGGTGCCGTTCGTTTTTCACGACGTTGGCTAGGGTCCAGGGGATTTCCTGACTGAAGGGATGCTGGCGTACGGGGCACTCGGGCATCCGGCAGTGGGAGCAGGCAGCGAAGTTGCAGGGGTCGGCGTGCACGAACATTTCTACCTGCACCTCAAACTCCTGATCCACCAGCACCTCAATGCGGTGCACCTCAGCATGGGTTTGCTCCAGACTGAAATAGTAGGGCATGGTGATGTGGCAGTCGATGTGCAGATTGGCCCCGTAGCGTACCACGCGCAAGTTGTGCACATCAATCCAGGCCGGCTCCCGGTGCTCCTGCAGCTCAGCCACTACGTGCTGCACGGTGGCTACGTCCACCTCATCCATCAGCCCCGAAACGGAGCGGCGCACCATGCGGTACCCATTCACCACGATGAACACGCCCAGAATCAGGGCGGCGGCCGAGTCATAGACTACATTGCCGGTGAACACCACCAGCAGCAGGGCCGCGCACGAAACTAGAGTGCTCACGGCATCTAAATACAGGTGTTGCCCGTCGCCGACCAGGGTAGGCGAATGGTGCTTGCGGCCCGCCTGTACCAGCAGAAACCCGGTGCCCAGGTTGACCAGGGCCGTAAAGGCCAGCAGGCCCATGCCCCAGTCGGGGCGGGCTATGGCGTGTGGGTGCAGCAAAGACTGCAGCGCGGTATAGAAGATGTACACGCCCGCCATCCAGATCAGCCCACCTTCGAAGCCCACCGACAGATACTCCACTTTACCGTGTCCGTAAGGGTGGTTTTCGTCCTTGGGCAAGCTGGCCAGGTAGATGCTGTACAGCGCAAAACCGCTGGCTACCACGTTGATAATGGACTCCAGCGCATCGGTCAGTACGGCCTGGGAGCGGGTCAGCAGCCAGGCGTAGAACTTCACGGCTACCAACACCACGCTTACAACCAGGGAAAGCAGGGCGAAGCGCGTTTTCAGCGGCAACGAAAACATGGAGCGGGCAAGCAGTCGAGAGGCCATGAGGAGCAATGAGGGGAGTAGTATAGCGCGGGGCGGCTACTTCAGGTTCCGGGGTCGGGCAAGCAAAGACACGGAAAAGGGGCGCAAAATTCCGGCAAAATCCTCGGATGTGACAGCGGCGGCAACTTTTTCAAACAAAAGCAGTAGATAGACTGTCTTAAAAATAAATTTAGGCTACTCTAAATTTACCTTTCTTTGTGACTTCCAGTGCCTCCGGTTACTAGCCGGACCTTCTGCCTGCCGATATGCCTTCAGTGTTACCCTCTACCCCCGATACGGAAGTTACTCCTCAAACGCCACCCGAAGCGGGCTGGCGCCGTGCCCGCACGGCCCCCTCGCTGCAGGAGGTGTTTGCCACCATCCGGGTGCCCGCCCACGATGCCTCGTTCTGGCGAAAGCTCATGGCCTTCTGGGGCCCTGGGCTGATGGTGGCCGTGGGCTACATGGACCCCGGCAACTGGGCCACCGACATTGCCGGTGGCTCCCGCTTTGGCTATACGTTGCTTTCCGTCATTCTGATTTCCAATTTGTTTGCCATGCTGCTCCAGCACCTCGCGGCCAAGCTGGGCATTGTAACGGGGCGCGACCTGGCCCAGGCCTGCCGCGACCATTTTTCGAAGCCGGTAAGCATGGTGCTCTGGTTTTTGTGCGAGGTAGCCATTGCCGCCTGCGACCTGGCCGAGGTTATCGGCTCGGCCATTGCCCTGAACCTGCTATTTGGGTTGCCCCTGCCCTGGGGGGTAGTGCTGACCATTCTGGACGTGATGGTGGTGCTCTTTTTTCAGAACAAGGGGTTCCGGGTGCTGGAAAGCATCGTGGCTGGCCTGATTGTGCTGATTTTCGGCTGCTTTCTGTACGAAATCATCGTATCGAACCCCGATTATTTCGGGATTCTGAGCGGGTTGGTACCCCGACCGGAGGTAGTCACCACACCGGGCATGCTGTATGTGGCCATCGGTATTCTGGGCGCCACCGTCATGCCTCATAACCTGTATCTGCACTCCAGCATTGTACAAACCCGCGCCATTGAGCAGACGGAGCAGGGCAAGCGCATGGCCATCAAGTTTGCCACCATCGACAGCACGGTGGCCCTGTTTCTAGCCTTCTTCGTGAATGCCGCCATTCTGATTACGGCCGCGGCCGCCTTTCACAAAAACGGCCACCACGAGGTAGCTGATATCAACCAGGCCTATGAGCTGCTGGCTCCGGTGCTGGGGGCCGGGGCGGCGTCCATTGTGTTTGCCGTGGCCTTGCTGGCTTCGGGCCAGAACTCTACCCTCACGGGCACCCTGGCCGGGCAGATTGTAATGGAGGGCTTCCTGAACCTGCGCCTCAAGCCCTGGCTGCGCCGCCTGATTACCCGCGCCATTGCCGTGGTGCCGGCCCTTATCGTGACCCTGCTCTACGGAGAAAAAGGCACCGGCGAGCTGCTGGTCCTGAGCCAGGTAATTCTGTCATTTCAACTCAGCTTCGCGGTAGTACCGCTGGTGATGTTTACCGGCAGTAAGGCTAAAATGGGCGTATTCGCCAACAAGTCCTGGGTGCAGTTACTGGCTTGGCTGGTATCCGGCGTCATCATTCTGCTGAACGTGTACCTGCTCTGGGAGACATTCTTCGGGTAGGGTACGCCTCACCCCTAGCCCCTCTCCTTTTCCGGAGAGGGGCTAGGGGTGAGGCCACTAAAGAACCCCAGCGCGCATTGCCGCGCTTTTTTAAGCTCGACAGATTTAGACTCATCTAAATATTATCACCATACCCCGCTAAAATGAAACAGCTCTTACTTTGGTTGGCCTTGATGATGAGCGGTGTAGCCGCTGTAGCTCAACCTACCGGAACCGTGCGGGGTGTTGTGCGCTCAGAAGGGAAAGAAGTGCCGTTTGCCAGCATCGGGCTGAAGGGTACTACCCTGGGTACCACTGCCGACGAGCACGGTAGCTACGTGGTGACGGGCGTGCCGGCGGGCAGCTACCGGCTGGTGGGTAGCGCCGTGGGGTTGCTACCCACCGAGCGAAACATAACCGTAACGGCCGGCCAAACTACTACCCTCCACCTCAGCCTGAACCCCGGCCCCAACGCCCTCGGCGACGTGGTGGTGAGCGGGACGCTAAACGAGGTGATAAAAAGTGAGTCGCCGGTGGCGGTGGAGCTGTACTCGCCCAAACTGTTTCGGAAAAATCCGGCGGTGTGCCTGTTCGAGAACCTGACGATGATCAACGGGGTGCGGCCTCAGCTGAACTGCAACGTGTGCGGTACCGGCGACATCCACATCAACGGGCTGGAAGGACCGTACACCATGGTGCTGATTGATGGCATGCCGCTGGTGAGCTCCCTGAGCACGGTGTACGGCCTGAGCGGCATTCCGAGCAGCCTCATTGAGCGGGTGGAGGTAGTGAAAGGACCTGCATCCACGCTCTACGGCTCCGAGGCCGTGGGGGGGCTCATCAACGTCATCACCAAAAACCCGGCGAAGGCCCCGCGCTTCTCGGCCGATGTGTTTGCTACCTCCCACCGCGACGTGAACCTCGATCTTGGGGTAGCGCGCAAAATCGGGGCGGCCTCTACCCTACTCAGCACCAACCTCTACCACTACAACCAGCGCCGCGACGTAAACAACGACGGCTTTACCGACGTGCCTACCCAGCAGCGAGTATCGGTGTTCAACAAGTGGACCTGGGCCCGGCCCGAGCAGCAAGTAGCTAGCTTAGCCGGGCGCTATTATTACGAAGACCGGTTTGGGGGCCAGCTGAACTGGAGCCCCGAGCACCGCGGTCTGGACAGCATTTATGGGGAAAGCGTGTACACAAGCCGGTATGAACTACTGGGCCAGTACCAGCTGCCGGTGCGGGAGCAGAAGCTCCTGCTCAGCGGCACCTTCAACCAGCACAACCAGAACTCGGCTTACGGCACTACCCTCTATAAAGCGGTGCAACGGGTCGGCTTCGGGCAGCTGACCTGGGCCAAGGAGCTGAGCATCCGGCACAACCTGCTCACGGGCGCTACCTACCGCCTCACCTGGTACGACGACAATACGCCTGCTACCGCCTCAGTTGGCCCTAACGATACCCGCCGCAACGCCCCCGACCTGGTGCAGCTGCCCGGCTTGTTCGTGCAGGACGAGTGGCGCCTCACGCCCGACGCGACCCTGCTCATGGGCCTGCGCTACGATTACAACTCCCGCCACGGCAGCATCCTGAGTCCGCGCCTGAACTACAAGTGGGGGCGGCCCGATGGCAGCCAGGTGTGGCGTGTGGGGTTGGGCAACGGCTACCGGGTAGTAAATCTGTTCACCGAGGACCACGCGGCCCTTACCGGCGCCCGGCAGGTAGTGGTGCCCGAAGCTCTGGAGCCCGAGCGCAGCTGGAACGTGAACGTGAACTACAACCGCTTTCTGCAGCTGCCCGGCGGCGCTACCCTCACCCTCGATGGCAGCGTGTTCTACACCTACTTCACCAACAAAATCAGCCCCGACTACGACACCAACCCCAACCAGATTATCTACCGCAACCTCGATGGGTACGCCATCAGCCGGGGCGTAACGCTGAACACGGATCTGGCCCTGTCCCGCCCCCTAAAGGTGATGTTGGGCGTGACCTTGCTGGACGTATTTCGGCGGGAAAAGCCCCTGGAAGGCGGTCCGCGGCGCCGGGTAGCGCAGTTCCATTCGCCACCTTTCTCGGGTACTTGGGCTGTCAGCTACACCTGGGAAAAGCTGGGCCTCGCCCTGGATTATACGGGTCAGGTGAGCAGCCCCATGGCGCTGCCTGTCTTCCCGAATGACTTTCGGCCCGGCCGCTCGCCCTGGTACGCTTTACAGAATCTGCAGGCTACGCGCAAGCTGCGCGAAGGACTGGAGCTGTACGGGGGCATGAAGAACCTTTTCAACTTCCTGCCCCGCCACGCCTTGTTGCGTCCCTTCGACCCCTTCGACAAAAACGTGGGGGTCGATAATCCGCAAGGCTACACCTTCGATACCAGCTACAACTACGCCCCTATTCAGGGCCGGCGGCTGTTTTTGGGGGTGCGGTATACGTTGTAAGCAAGTTTCCCTTTGAACAGCAGACGTTTGGTTTTACCCAGGGGGTAGGGCGGGCACCAATTGGGGGCGGACTGCGTATGAGGGGCACCGTACTCTTTTCTCCCCTCATTTCATGTTCATCTCCCGTTACCTCGCACTGCTGGGCCTACTGGCTTCGGCCGGCCTGGCCCAGGCCCAGGACAAGCCCAAGACTTGTCCCTACGACTCGGCCCACTTCAACCTGTTCAAGCCGGTGCCGCGCAACCAGCTGCGGCCCCTGCGGCCCGACCGCCCCGGCGTGACGGAAAGCCCATTTACAGTGGATGCCGGACACTTCCAGACGGAAACCGACGCCCTCCGCGTGGTGAATGAGCGGGAAGGCACCTCACGCGGCCGGGAGTTGAAGGTGGCTTACACTACCCTGAAAATGGGCCTGAGTCGCCGTACTGATGTGCAGGTGGAAATGCCGCTTTACAAGGTAGAGAAGGAACGCGAAGCCGGCGAAACCGACTGGCAGCGCCAGGCTAGCTTCGGCGACGTGGCCGTGCGGCTCAAGCACAACTTCCTCGGCGACGACCAGGAAGGCCCCATTGCCATGGCCGTGGTAGCCTACACTCGCCTGCCTACGGGCAGCAAAACCGGCAGCGGCGCCGTAGAAGGCGGCCTGATTGTGCCCGTGAATATCGAGCTACCCGACCGATTCAACCTCGATTTGCAGGTGCAGGGCGACCTGAATTACGACCGGGAACAGGGCAAGCATTATGCCCGCGTGATGCCTTCCATTGCCCTCGACCACGAATTCACGGACGTATTCAGCTTTCTGGCAGAGGGCGTAACGCAGTGGGATGCCCAGCGGAAAGGCTGGCGCTCCTCCCTCAACCTTGCTCCCATCTTCACCCTCAACGAAAACCTGCAGGTAGATTTCGGCACCCACTTGGCCCTAAGCAAAGAAATGGACCGGGAGTTTTTTGTGGGGTTCACGTTTCGGCGGTAGGTAGCAAAGCATGCTATAGCAAAAGGCCCGGCACTCCTTGGTCTGGATTGCCGGGCCTTTTGGTTGGCTGGCGGCCGGTATTTTCTGGTGGGTTAGCCCCGGTCGGTCATCATGCTGCGAGTCTGGCCTTTCCAGTCGGTGATAAACCAAGTCACTATCGATACTACCCCCAGCAGCCACGACAGATTTCGCTCGGCGCTGCCATTTTCAAAATGAAACAGAAACGGTGCGGCCAGCAGGGCAATACCCGTCAGCAAATCCAGCCAGCCGTGCACCGGAAACAGAATTACGCGGAAGATGCCCAGCTTGAAATCGGTGAGCAGAGTAATGAGCAGGTAGCCCCCAGCCAGCACGAAGCAGGCAGTATCTACGGCCGGTTCCAGGTCGAACATGATGGGGGCCATGGCCAGCACCGTGATAAAGGCTACATCGATGAAGCCGTGCGCAGTTGGTGACAGGATTTTCATAAAGTCAGAAGTTGGGGTGGAAGGATAAAACTCGTACGGCGGCGAAGCAGCAAGGGTATAGCCAAGCTTGCTTATAACACGCTACCGCTCAAGCAAAAGAGCCTGATAACATAGCGTCATCAGGCTCTTTCACTTAATCAATACTAGCTACCGCAGCTTAGTGCTGGGGAGCCATGTTTTTATGGCCACGGGCGTTCATATCATTCGCTGTGTGGGTATTGGCGCGCCAGTCGGTCAGCATCCAGGAACCCAGAAATACCACACCCATAATCATGAAGAAATTACGGGCTACGGTGTTGTCATCGTTGAAGCCAAAGATGAAAGGGGCTGCCAGCAGGGCCAGGCCACTCACCAGTTCCAGACCGCCGTGCATGGGGAAGGGAATCATCCGCATGACGCCCATCGGGAAGTCGGTCATCAGGGTAATCAGCAGGTAGCCGGCGGCCAGCACGTAGCAAGCCGTGGCATAGGGGCCATCGAAGTTGAACAGCGTGGGAGCCAGAGCAAAAATGGCGATGGTGCCGTAGTCGAGCATGCCGTGCATGCGGGGTGATATAACTTTCATGGGGTAGACAGTTTGAGGTTGAAGTCCTTGACTGCCTCTTCTTACGCCCTGTTTTTCGAAAGGATATTGTCGAGTATAGATTTTTTTGCAGTTTTTATTTAGATTCCCGCGCAAGGTTGAGCTTGATTCGGTGCTGACGACTCAACCGTAAACCGGGAGCTTTCTTGGTCAGAAACGGGCTCCTACCACCACCGTTTTCCGATATTGCTGCTTCTGTCCGCCACTGGGCTTGAACAGCTCAATGAGCAGCACGTAGTAGCCCACGGCGGCTTTCTGGCCCCGGTCGGTGAGGCCGTCCCACTGCCAGAAGCCTTTCGTGTTCAGGGTTTCGTTGCGCACCAGTTGGCGGGCCAAGCGGCCTTGGGCGTCATAAATCTTCACGGAGCCCACGTAGCCCGGAGCATCTAACTGATAGCTGAGGGTAGTGAAATCCTGCTGGCCGTCGTCATCGGGGGTGAACAGCTCGGGCGCCAAGGTCAATACATCTGAGCCAGTAGGGTCCGCCTGCTGCTGGGAGTTCGGGCGGCCGGGTGTAGCGTAGCCCGCGCTGCCGGCTGCCGAGTGAAAATTGCCGGCCTCACTCGGCCCCGTAGCCCGAATCCGCTCCAGCGACACGCCATTCACGTCGTCAAGAAGCTTGAGGTGTTGTTTTTCGGAGTAGGCCACACGGTCCAGGGGCCGGGCCTGGGCATCGAGCAGTACTGCTACCCCGGCATCATCGGGCAGGGTGGGCAGGGCAGGCACCTGCAGCACATTGGCCGGATTGATGCTGGCGGGGTACTGGCTTTGCAGCACCGGCAGGCTGGTGGTAAAGGCCAATAAGCCGCCGGGTGGCAGCAATACCGGGGAGCCGCTCACGGGTTCCGCATCCAGGGTGCCGCCGGCCCGCTCACTACCCACCTGCCAGCCCTGCACATCTAGGTACTTGCCGGAGCGGTTCAGCACCTCCACAAAATCAACCCCACCAGAGCGCGGGTTGAATAGAATTTCGTTGATAACCACGTCGCCGGCGGCTACCGAGGCGGGCAAAGCAAACGTGGCCGAGGTAGCCGGGCCGCTGGCGTTGCCTACACAATCGAGGAAGCGCTGCACGATTACCGTCACGGGCTGGTTAGCCGTCAGGGGAGTTGCTAGGGTCAAATCCACCAACCGGAAATTGGGGCCAACAGGCACTACGCGGGTAATGGCAGTAGCAGGCGTGAGGGTGTAGAGGGCCGGAACGGCCGCCGCAGCGCTGTCCAGCTTTTCCCCGAAATACAGCCGCACTGTGGTTGGGGTAAGGGCCAGAGTCCGGAGCAAAGTGGGCGCGGTGCGGTCGGGGTTGGTGGCGCGCACGGAGTTGGTGCGGCCGGGCGTACCGCCGCTGGCATCCTGGCTGGCCTGCCAGTTTTCGGGGCCGCCGCAGGGGTTGGCGGGGTCTATTATTTCCAGGGTCCAGCCGCCTTCCTTCTTGCGGGCGTCGCGGTACCAGGCATCGGAGTAGCTGACTTCAAACAGGGTACGGCCGTCTTTTCCCCGTAGCACCAGCTGGTCGCCGCTGTTGGTCAGGCTGGGGAAGTTAGTTAGCCCGAATACTTTACCGTAGCCCGCGAATTGCGCTGTGCGGGTGCTCCCGCACACCACCGCGTACTCGCCTGGCAGCAGTACCGCGCCGGCCGGAAACACGGCCGGGTTGCCGGTGCTACCCTGCTTCAGGAGCCGAACCCCGGCCAAATCCAGTACGGCGGTGGCTGAAGGATTGTGAATCTCCACGAACTCAGAAGCCGGCAGCCCTACACTGGGCGTTTCATCGGCCAGAATTTCGGTGATGAGCAGTTGGTTCAGCGCCGGTGCTACCGCAAAGCCGTTGTTCTGAAAAGTCGCCGTGAGTGGGCCCGCCGCCACGCTTCCGAACACATCGGCCACGTTACGGGCCTCTACCGTTACGCTGCCCAGTGATAGGTCGGCGGCCAGGGTCAGGTGCACCAGCGTAGGGTCGGTGGCATCCCGGAGGGCAGCAGTTACGGCCGGGCCGCCGCTGCCTGCCAGCCGGTAATTGCCGGCCGACTGGCTAGCGGCTACCGCCTCGTTGAAGGTCAGGGTGAGCTGGCGGGCGCCGGGCGCGGCGGCCCGCAAGAGCAGGGGCGCCGTGCTATCCGTCACCCGGAAATCATCGAAGTAAAACCCGCGGTTATTGGCTGAAGAGTAGGTAGCATACACCCCGAAGTAGGCACTGCGCTGATAGGTAGCATCGGTGGCCGTGCCTTCGGGAGTGTAGGAGGTGCCGCCGGTCAGGTCGCGCTCCAGGGTCCAGACGTTGGAGGTGCTGCGCGTCACGCGCACCCGCACCAGGTTATTGGTGGCGGAGTTAAGGGTAGCATCTTGCCCGTTAATCACATAAACCGGGCTGCCGGTGGCATCTTTCCGGAACAGGGCCACCTCATCGGGGGTACCGCCCAGCCGCACGAAGTAGCCTTTGGTACCGGCCGCTTTCAGGTCGGGAGCATCGGCCATCAGCCACACATCGGCGTAGTTGCCGCCGCTGGTAGCCAGCTTCAGGTTGGCCCAGAACTCCCAGGTAGTGCCCGTGGTGGCGGCGCATGGCGTAACCAGCTGCACTTCGGACCCCGTTACGGAGGGGCCGTTGGTTTGCAGCTGCTGGGCCGGGTTAACCTGAAAAGCGGCCACCTCGCCGGTCCAAGCGGGATTCTGGGTGAAGTTGCCGTCGGCAAAGGAATCGGTCAGCTGGGCCGTAGCTGTGGTGGCGCCCAGGCACAGGGCCAGCAGTAGCAATAGTTTCACGCGAAATCAGGGGGTAGGATAAAATACACTGTGAGCGAAGGCGACCAACCTGATAATCAGCCGAAGCCAGGGCTACCTTCCTTCTTTCACTGGGTGAAATATAACCACAAATCGTGATGTACCTTTACGCCCTCGTAAACACCAAAACCCCATGAAAGTAGCCGTAGTAGGCGCCACCGGCCTGGTCGGGGGCGAAATGCTGAAAGTACTGGCCGAGCGCAACTTCCCGGTCACTGAACTCCTGCCCGTGGCCTCCGAACGCTCGGTAGGTCAGGAAATCGAATTCCAGGGCAAGAAATACAAGGTGGTGAGCATGGACGACGCCATTGCGGCCCGCCCGGCCGTGGCCATCTTCTCGGCCGGCGGCTCCATTTCCAAAGAGCAGGCCCCGCGCTTCGCTGAAGTCGGCACCGTGGTTATCGACAACTCCTCGGCCTGGCGCATGGACCCCACTAAAAAGCTGGTGGTACCCGAAATCAACGCCAAGGAAATTACCCCCGACGATAAAATCATTGCCAACCCCAACTGCTCTACCATTCAAATGGTGGTGGCCCTCAACAAGCTGCACGAAACCTACAAGGTGCAGCGCATTGTGGTGAGCACCTACCAGAGCGTGACGGGCACCGGCAAAAAAGCCGTGGACCAGCTCATGCAGGAGCGCTCCGGCCAGGAAGTAACGAGCCAAGCTTACCCCCACCCTATCGACCTGAACGTGCTGCCCCACATCGACGTGTTCGAGGACAACGGCTACACCAAGGAGGAGATGAAGATGGTGAAGGAAACCAAGAAAATCCTCGGCGACGACAGCATCCGGGTGACGGCTACCACCGTGCGGATTCCGGTAGTAGGCGGCCACTCCGAAGCCGTGAACGTGGAGTTTGAGCAGGAATTCGAGTTGGAAGACGTGCTCCGCATCCTGCGCGAAACGGAAGGCGTGGAAGTGGTGGACGACGTGAAGAACAACGTGTACCCCATGCCCAAAGACGCCCATGGCCGTGACGCCGTGCTCGTAGGTCGCCTCCGCCGCGACGAAACCCAGCCCCGCACCCTCAATATGTGGGTAGTGGCCGACAACCTGCGCAAAGGCGCCGCTACCAACGCCGTCCAGATTGCCGAAAAAATGCTGCAGATGGGCCTGCTGCAGGCCTAGCCAGCACACTTTATCCTAGCTATTATAGTCGATTATATGCTTTCTGAATTTCGGCGGCTGATTGTCAGCGGCCTTATACTAGCGGCATGTGGTACTGCTCAGGCGCAAGCGCCTGAGCAGGCTCCGGCCAATGGCACAGTGTACACCTATGTGGAGCAGATGCCTGTATTCCCTGGCGGACAAACCGCCCTGTATCAGGCAATTGGCCAGTCTATTATTTACCCTACGGAAGCGTTACAGCAACGCTTGCAGGGGCGAGTATTCGTGAAGTTTATTGTAGCCGCTTCAGGTAAGGTAGAAGGAGCCACGGTAGTAAAAAGCCTGCATCCGCTTCTCGACGCGGAGGCAGTTAAGGCCATCAACAACCTTCCGGCCTGGGAGCCAGGTAGGCAGGTAGGTCGCCCCGTGGCAGTGTCTTATGCCGTGCCTATCACCTTTCGGCTGCCCTTAAATGTGGAGGAGATTCTGGCTGAGCGACTTGGAAAAGCCCCAGCCCTACCTGAAAAGAGGCATGCCCGATTTCCGGGCGGCCCAGAAGCCTTGTATTCTTACTTGCGCAAGGCTCCTTACCCCGAGTCTGCTCGTTCTAGCAAGCTTGTAGGAAAAGTATTTGTGACAGTTGACCTTGACGCAGATGGTCACGTAACCAAGGCCACATCTATTGTCCCTTCGGGCAAAGGCAAAAAGCTGCCTGCAGATGTGGCGGCCTTGCACTCGGCTGCACAAGAATATCTGAGCCAGATGCCGGCTTGGGAGCCAGCCGTTGCCAAAGGGCAGCCAACCGCCAGCACGATTACGCTGCCTGTTAGCTATCAAGAAGACTCTGCTAATCTTTTAGCACAGCTTCTGGCCCAGCCTATTTACCCGTACCTGGATGAGATGCCGGTCCCGCTGAAGGAAGACCTGATCAGCGCTTCGTCTTATCGTATCAGGTACCCCGCTTCGGCCCTGCGTAACCAAATTCAAGGGGAAGTACTCGTGTACTTCGTTGTAGATGAACAGGGGAAAGTTACGCAGCCAACGGTCATTCGCTCCGTGGACCCGGTCCTCGATGAGGAGGCGTTGCGCGTGGTAAAGGGCTTCGCCGATTTCACCCCAGGCCGCCAGAACGGCAAACCAGCCAGCATGTTTTTCGTCGTTCCGGTGACGTTTGCCATTAAATAAGTCTCCCAGCTCTAGCATCTTCCTGTGCTTCAAATGAAGAGCAGATTCAGTTATCCTAAACTCCCCAGGGCAACAACGCCGAGGCTATATAAGCCTCGACGTTGTTGTTTTATAAGCAGTTTTTGGAAGAGCTGAGCACATTCCCTATTTACCGAAAACCAGCTCCGCAAAGCCTTCAATAGCCTTGCGCGTATCGGCGGGGCGTTCCAGAAACCCTAGGTGCCCTACGTTAGCCAACCAGAGCACGGTAGAGTAATCAGGCAGCAGGCTTTCCTCGTGAGTTTTCGCTAAGGGTACCGCTTTGTCGTCCTTGCCCGCAATAAAAAGAACGGGATAAGTAGCTTTTTCCAACACCTGACGCCGGTCGGGACGGTGGGCCATAGCATCCATACTGCCCAACGCCGTTGCCAGCGGCACGGCGGCCCCTATGCGTTGCAGCATTTCTACATGGTGTTCCATGGACTCGCGGTGAGCAGCGGAAAATTGTGGTTTCAGAAACTCCTCGGTGAAGGCCGCTACCCCATGCTGCTCCAGAAACTCGCGGTTGCGCTGGCGCCGCTCCCGGTCTTCCTCCGAATCGGGCAGGGCGGACGAATGAAACAGGCAAAGGCCGGCGACCTGGGCCGGAAATTTCTCGGCGAAGGCCAGCGCTACGTAGCCGCCCATGCTGTGGCCCACCAGCAAAGCCTGGTGTACGCCGGCAGCCTGCAGTTGGGTCTGCACGTAGTCGGCGGCAGCTTCCAGCGAGTAGTTGGGGCTGGGGGCCGGGTCTGGCCCATAGCCGGGCAAGTTGGGCCGCAGGGTCTGAAATTCGGCCGGAAAGTCCTGCAGGAAATCATCCCAGATTTCATTGCTTTCCAGAAAGCCGTGCAGAAAAACGAGGGTAGGGCTGGCATGGGGCATACACTTGCCTCTTACGGACTGGCTGGGCCCAGGGTGCAGGGCGGGGCCTCATCGGCATATCAGCCCCGCTACCCCTCCGGCAGCCCGCAATACCGCCCGGCAGTAGCCACCGCAGCCAAGGCTTTTTGCTTACTTTGCCCGCCGCCCGCCCCGCTATTGATGTTCTGGGGCTTTTATGGCTACGTTACCCACACTATAACCTCATTTTTATGCAGCTACGCGCTATACCCGGCAGTGTTTGCCTGTTGGCTCTGCCCTTTCTCAGCCTGGCTCAGGCCCAGCCTCCTCACCCGTCCCTGGCAGCTGTGCCGCAGGCCGAGGTGCTGCCCGCAGCCTCCGCCAACAGCGTTGCCCGCTTTCCGGGGGGCCTGGCCGCGCTTCGGACCTATCTTGCTTCGGCACCTTATCCGGCGGGCTACCAACCCACCGAGAAGCCCACGCGAGTGTACGTAGAGTTTGTGGTAGCTCCTACCGGCCAGGTAACCCACGTTACGCCCGTGCAGCCCCTACCCGTTCAGGACCAGCGCCGCCTGCACCAGCAGCCCGTGCTACCTGCTGCCCCGGCCGAGCTGCTAATCGCCGCCGCCGAGCTTATTGCCGCCATGCCCGCCTGGACACCCGCCGTAAACAAAGGGAAACCCGATTTTTCGGTGCAGCGGGTGCCGGTGGTTTTCGGCGGTACTCCGGAGTCGGTTCCTCTGGTCAATACCGGAGAGCTGCCGGCCCTGCAGCCCCGGGCCATGGAAATGGTAGCGCGGGCGCTGCGCTACCCACCCAGCGCTATCCATAACAGGGTACAGGGAGTAGTGCTGCTTTACGTGGAAGTATCGGAGCAGGGCCGGCCGGAGCGGGTGGAGGTAATCCGTTCCGTATCTAAAGCGCTGGATGACGAAGCTAAGCGCGCCGTAGAAGCCGCGCTACCCTGCCAGCCGGTTCAGTACAACGGCCAACCCGTCCGTGTGTGCCAGATATTCCCTCTGACGTTCAGGACACTATAACCACTTCGTATTCAAAGCACTGGAACAAGCGCCCTTACTGTTGTGCCGGCGCGCCTACCCCCGGTTATTGCCCGGACGCAAACACTACCCCCGCAAAGTTTAGCAACGCCCGGCGCGTCAGCTCAGGGGCCTCCAGGTAGCCCAGGTGCCCAACGTTGCTCAGCAGCAGGGCGTGGCTTTGGGTGGGCAGGGCCAGTTGGGGTAGCAGGCTTTCAGTGGGCACGGCTACGTCGTCTTTGCCGGCAATAAATAACACGGGGAAGGTTGCCTCCCGGAGCACGCTGGTGCGGTCGGGGCGGTTTTTCATGGCCTCCAGACCACCCAGCACGGTGGCTTCGGGCGTGGCGCGGCCAATGGCTTCCAGCTGCTCGCGCTGTTCTCGCAGAGTGTCGCGGTTGGCGGGCGCGAACAAGGGCCGGATAAAGGAATCCATAAACTTCCCTACCCCATGGCGGTGCACGAAGTCCTGGTTTTTGTCGCGGTTAGCCTTCTTCTCGTCAGTATCCGGGAGGGCAGTAGAATGGAACAGTACCAGTCCGGCCACTAAGTGGGGGTAGCGCTCGGCCAGCGCCAGAGCCACGTACCCACCCATGCTGTGGCCCACCACTAAAACTCGGTCAATAGTTTCTTCGCGTAACTGCTCGGCCACATAGTCGGCCTGGGCTTCCATGCTGTAGTCCAGGATGTGGTGCACGTTGGTGCCGTGGCCGGGCAGATCCAGGGTCAGCAGGCGGTAGCCTTCCGGAAACTCGCGGGTAAACTCAGTCCAGATTTCCCGGTTTTCGGCGAAGCCGTGCAGGAACAGGATGGTAGGCTGGGAAGAAGGCATAGCAAGGGGTTTCTGACTCAAGTATACGGCATTAACCGCCGCAACAACGCAACAAAAAGCCTGTTATACGGCGCCCAATGGGTTATTGCTGCCGCTGTGCACCGTATCGGGCTGCAGTCGCAACAGGCTATTGGAGTTGCAACCCCAGCCCCTACCCCCGCCTTCATAGCAAAAGCGCCGGCCGCCCTGGGGCAGCCGGCGCTTTTGCTATGAAGGCAATAGGTGTGTGGCAGGTGCCGCTTAGGCAGCTACTTCTTCTTTCTGCTTTACCAGCTGCACGCTAGCCGAGAGCTTCACGTCGTCGCCGAGGACGATGGAGCCGGCTTCGGTTACGGCGTGGAACGTCAGACCAAACTCTTTGCGGTTGATTTTGCCGCTGATTTCAAAGCCGGCCTTTTCGTTGCCGTAGAAGTCGGTGGCCACGCCGCCAAACTCCACGTCGAGGGTTACGGGCTTGGTTACGTCCTTGATGGTCATGTTGCCCGTCAGCTTGTACTCGTTGTCGCCTTTGGCCGTCAGCGAGGTGGAGGTGAAGGTGATTTGGGGGTAGGTAGCGGCGTCGAAGAAGTCGTTGTTGCGCAGGTGCTCGTCGCGCTGCTCCTGGTTGGTATCGATGCTGTTTACGTCCAGCGCAAACGTGATTTGAGCATTCTCGAAGCTGTCGTTCTCGGTCACGGCCTGGCCTTCAAACTTCTTGAACGAGCCGGTAACAGTCGAAATAACGAGGTGCTTGATTTTGAACTGTACTTCGGAGTGGGTAGGGTCAATTGCCCAAGTGGTAGTAGCCATGGTGGTAGGCGTTGCGGTTAGTGACACTGAAAGACTCGGGAGCACCTGCCCCGCTGAATCCGGAACAAATGTAGAGACATTTTTCAATTGATGTACCTACACGAATAAATATTTTTTCGTTCCCATATTTCCCCAGAAGCGCAAAGCCGAAGCAGCGGTGGCTACTTCGGCTGTGGGTGCGTTCAACCCGCATCAGTTGTAGGTATTGCCTTACCACCAAGAAAGTAAAAAGCCCCGCCGAAATCATCCAGCGGGGCTTTTCTATACCATCAGCTCCAGCTTACAGCAGTACCGTTTCTACCGGGGCTTGGGCGGCTACTTTGCCGGCCATTTCGCGGAGGGCGGCGGCAATACCGTCGGCGTCGAAGCCGCATTCTTTGTAGAGTTCGTCCTGGGTGCCGTGCTCCACGATGCGGTCCGGGATGCCAAGGCGGCGCACAGGTAGGGCGTAACCGTGGTCGGCGAGGAACTCCAGCACGGCGGCACCAAAGCCACCCTGCAGGCAACCATCTTCTACAGTTACAATGGCCTTGTACTGGCGGGCAATGCGGTGCAGCATTTCCTCGTCCAGGGGCTTGCAGAAGCGCATGTCGTAGTGACCGGGGTTGAGGCCTTCGGCGAGCAACTTGTCGGTAGCCTTCACGGCGTAGTTGCCGATGTGCCCGATGCTTAGTACTGCCACGCCTTCACCTTCGCGCACCACCCGGCCCGTGCCAATGGTGAGCTTCTTCAGGGGCTTGCGCCACTCGGGCATGACGCCTTCGCCGCGGGGGTAGCGGATGCTGAACGGACCGGCGTTTTCGGGCAGCGTGGCCGTGTACATAAGGTTGCGCAGCTCTTCCTCGTTCATGGGCGCCGAAACCACCATGTTCGGGATGCAGCGCATGTAGGCCAGGTCGTAGCAGCCGTGGTGGGTAGGGCCGTCGGCGCCGGCGAAACCGGCGCGGTCTAGGCAGAATACTACGTGCAGGTTCTGCAGGGCCACGTCGTGCACTACCTGGTCGTAGGCGCGCTGCATGAACGAGGAGTAAATGTTGCAGAACGGCACCAGCCCTTGCGTGGCCAGGCCCGCCGAGAAGGTTACGGCGTGCTGCTCGGCAATGCCCACGTCGAAGGCGCGGGTGGGCATTTGCTTCATCATGATGTTGAGCGAGCAGCCCGAAGGCATAGCCGGCGTCACGCCCATGATTTTGTCGTTCTGCTCAGCCAGCTCCACGATGGTTTCTCCGAATACATCCTGGTACTTGGGCGGCTGGGGCTTCTCGTAGGCTTTCTTGTGGATTTCGCCCGTCACCTTATCAAACAGGCCGGGGGCATGCCACAGGGTCTGATCCTTTTCGGCCAGGGCATAGCCTTTGCCCTTCACCGTTACGCAGTGCAGGATTTTCGGGCCGGGAATGCTCTTCAGGTCGTTGAGAATGGTGGCCAGATGCTGCACATCGTGGCCGTCCACGGGGCCGAAATAGCGGAAGTTCAGGGCCTCGAACAGGTTGCTTTGCTTGAGCAGGGTAGCCTTCATGGCCGACTCCACCTTGCGGGCAATCTGCTGGGGGTTGGGGCCGAACTTGCTGAGCTTGCCCAGCACATTCCACAGTTCGTCGCGCACCTTGTTGTAGGTGCGGGAGGTGGTAATATCGGTGAGGTATTCCTTGAGCGCGCCCACGTTAGGGTCGATGCTCATGCAGTTGTCGTTGAGGATAACCAGCAGGTTAGACTTCTCGACGCCAGCGTGGTTGAGGGCCTCGAAGGCCATACCGGCCGTCATGGCTCCGTCGCCAATCACGGCAATGTGCTGGCGGTCGAACTCCTTTTTGTAGTCCGAGGCCACGGCCATACCCAGGGCGGCCCCAATGCTGGTGGAGCTGTGGCCTACCCCGAAAGCGTCGTACTCACTTTCGCTGCGCTTCGGAAAGCCCGACATGCCTTTATAGCGGCGGTTGGTCGGGAACCGGTCGCGGCGGCCGGTGAGGATTTTGTGGCCGTAGGCCTGGTGCCCCACGTCCCACACCAGCTGGTCGTGGGGCGTGTTGAAGACGTAGTGCAGGGCTACCGTCAGCTCTACTACCCCCAAGGAAGCCCCGAAGTGTCCGCCGTAAATCGATACGGAATCAATGATAAACTGCCGCAACTCCTGACTCACCTGAACCAACTGGTCCGGGCTGAGCTTCTTCAGGTCGTCGGGGGAATTAATTTCCGCCAGCAGGGCACCAGGTTCAACAATCATGTGCGGGGTAGAAAAAGAGGATAAGTAGCAAGGCAACAGGGACCCAGGGCAAAAGGTTAAGCTTGTTTCGGGTGACCCGTGCGGACAGTGAACAAAGTTACGGGTTTTCCAGTCGGGCGGTTGAACTGTCGAGTTACGAAATTCAGGGGTGGGGAAGTGATGAGGTAAATGGTGATGAGGTGGCAGGTGACAGGTTGTGCGCGTACTGGCGGCAGACGTCTGGCCTGTCACCTCACCACCTCATTACCCTTCCCCTACCCGAATCCGTACCTTTAGCGTTCCGACCACCCTTTCCGCCACATGTCTCACCTCACCGAAGCCCAGACCGAAGACCAGCAGCTGCTGGATAAGCTCCGTCCCTCGCGGATTATTCTGCCGGTGCTGATTGGGTTGGGCGTGGTGGGCTTTATGTTCTGGCGCAGCTACCAGCCCGGCGACCTGGCCCCACTGGCCGATGCCAAGCCCCTATGGCTGCTAGTGATGCTGGTGGTGCTGGTGGCTCGCGACGCCGGGTACGTGTACCGCATCCGCTACCTCACCCAGAAGGTGTTAAGCTGGCGGGCTGCCCTGGACGTGATTATGCTCTGGGAATTCTCATCGTGCGTGCTACCCTCGGCGGTGGGCGGAACGGCGGTGGCGCCGGTGCTGCTGCATAAGGAGGGCATTCCGCTGGGTAAATCGGTGGCCTATATTATGGCCACAGCCATGCTCGACAACCTGTACTACGTGCTGGCCGTGCCCCTGGTAGTGCTTATCGGCGGCGACGCCCTCTACCCCCACGAGGCTTTGCAGGGTGGGTTGGTGGCCACGCTAAGGGTAGGGTTTATCCTGAGCTACGTGTTCGTGACGGTGTATGCTCTGCTGATGATGTATGCCATTTTCATCAACCCGAAGGCCGTGAAGCGGCTGCTGGTGCGCCTGTTTTCGGTGCGCGGCATCCGGCGCTTCCGCGGCAAGGCCTACAAAATGGGCAACGAAATGGTGCTGGCCTCAGCGGAGCTGCGAGGCAACGGCCTGGCCTATTGGCTGCGGGCCTCCCTGAGCACAGCCTTCGTCTGGACGGCCCGCTACCTGGTGATTGGGTGCCTGATTGCGGCGTTTATCGACGTGACTTGGCCGGAGTTCTGGCTGATTTTCGGGCGCAATCTTACCTATAAGGTCATTCTGCTGATTGCTATTACGCCGGGCGGCGCGGGCATAGCGGAAGGCGCCTTCCCTACCTTCTTCGGCAAATTCATCGGCACGCCCACCATGACCAACTTCATGGTGTTGCTCTACCGTGTCGTAACCTACTACCTCTACCTAGTGCTGGGCGCGGTGTTCCTACCCCGCTGGGTGGCCCGCATCTTCGGCAAGCGCAAGGTAGAAGAGGTCATGCAATCCTGATCTGCACCTATCCCTAAATCAAAACGCCTTTCTGATGCTCAGAAAGGCGTTTTGATTTCGCTCGCTATGGCTTAGCAACCTGCAGCTGCGGGGCTGGTTCGGCAGGCGCCGGGCGCTGGTAGGTTTGCCAGAACTCGGGGCGGTAGGGCACTTTCGGCAACTGCCAAAATGCACCACCCCACGTTTCGCCGGTCTTCCTCGGGTCAGGCAGGTTGGTAGCAGCCAGGGGGGTAGGCGGGCTGAAATACACCTCGCATGTTTTCTGGCTGTAAAACGGTTTACCATTCAGAACCCGCCCCACGCTCAGTGCCTGAGCTACACTGGTGGCCGCATAGTACTTCCCGTTGGCGGCTTGCTGGTACGTTACCACGTGGGCAGCGCGGTGGTCGGTGTACACCTGGCGGTAGATGTTGGCAATCTGATTGCCCCGCCCATAGTATTTATGGGCCACAGCATTGTAATAAGCTGTGTCGCTCTGCCAAAGGGCCTCATAGCGCACCACGGCGTAATCGGTTTGCCGAACGTATGCCCTTCCGGAGTACCCGCTGGCCTGGTACATGCCGGTGGCGCGGTGACTGGCCCGCTTGGCGGCAAAGGCAATAACGTAACAAGGTTCGCCGCCGATTGGCGCTATGGTATCCAGGCGCAGCGTGTACTTGCCTACGGTACCAGCTTTGAACAAGGGCGAAATACGCACCGGATCGAAGCCGCCTGCAAAGCCGTGGCCCCCTTCGGCGTACACCCGGTAGTCGTTGGGTTCCAGGGGGGGCGCTACCACCCGCTTCTGCTGCACTTGGCTCAAAGGCCGGTCTTCCAGCATCAGAAATCCGCCGGCCCAGTGGTGGTACCCGGCGGGCACTATCTCCCGGCTTACATATTCTACCTCGTGCCGCAGTGTGTCGAAGCTGATAACCTGCCGACGGCTATAAGACTGCTGCTGATAATCCTGCCGCTCATAGTTTTTTTCGAGGGCCTTAATGACCTGCTTCATAATGCGCCGGGTGTCCTGCGACTGGGCACTGACGCGTACATTGCTCAGGACAAAGGCGGCAGGCATCAGCGGTATCGTCAGGATCGGAGCCGGCACGGCAGGCACCGTGGCGGGGTCATAGCCGATGCTGCTCACCTGCACTACCTCGCCCCGCCAAACTTCCAGCCGGAAGCGGCCCTGGGCATCGGCGATAGTGCCGGCGCCACGGGCAGCCACGGCGACTGAGGCAAACGGTACCGGCCGCCCGCTTTTGCGGTCAAGTACGGTACCGGCCAGGGCGAAGGCAGGGCCAGCAGGCCTGCTTCCCGCGCCTGCCGCAGGACTCAGCCGACGCACCGGTGCTGCTGGCTCAGGAGCAGCGGCCACGGCAGCAGCGGCGGACCCTACGCTATTGGTTTCGAGCGAAGCCCCGTGCGGAGGGTTCACGGATTGCAGAAACAAGAAGCCATCTACTACCTCGCTCCAGGGGCCGGTATGAGGGGTGTATTCGAACGCGTAGGTAGTCAGCACACGGCTCGGGGCATCATGTTTCAGGCTCACGAAGCTGTATTCCTGCCCTTGGGCCAGCAACTCCGCTTCCAGGGTACCGGCCGCAGGAGCTGGCACTGCTTTATAGCCACCCATGCCGAGGAAGCCGTGGGTACCGCCTCCAGCCAGCGTGCCCAGCACGTACACCGCATCGGGGCCTAAAGCGGCTTTCACAGTTCGGCCCATGGGTTGGTAGGTATTGATTTCAGCATCTGCCAGCACCTCCACCTTATTGGACAGATGCGGCAGAGCGCCCCAGCAAATCACTTTTTCCTGCGGGTGCTGGCGCAGGTACCATAGCAGGTTGTCGGCCATTTGAGCGTCGCGGGGGTTGCTGTCGGCAGCCTTGAACTCCGCTTCGCCTTTAGCGCCGGAGTCGTTGGTGGCGTAGTCGTGAGCCAGAGCCTGCAGGCTGCGCAGGTTCTGGAGCCAGAAAGCAGCCTGCTCCCGCCGCCGTGGGCTGGGGCCGACGGCTACTTTTTCCAGTAGGCGGCGCGCTTTTCCTATTTGAGTATTGAAAAGCAGCACCTGATGAGTAGGCGGAAAGATGAAACTTTCACCCATAATGCTCAGGCACTCCTCCAGGTAGTCGTAGGCAATGCCGTCGGCTCCTTTTTCGGGCTTCAGAAACGCTTCCAGCTCCTCCACCAACTCTTCCTGGTAAGCCCCACTCAGCTGACTATCGAAGCCAGCCACGCGCAGGCGGCCTTTGCCCAGCAGCGGCAGCACGGCCTGAAACTCCTGGGTGCTGGTCCAGACCGGAAACACACTATTGGCAATGGCTTCGCGCGCTGGCACCCCGGCCTCTATCTGGCGCTGGGCTTTGTTAAGCTCGTAGAAGCCGCTTTCAAACGCCACCGTGGTAAAGCCCATGCGCTGCTGCAGAAAGCGCATCAGCCGCACTTTGGCCTCAAACACGTTGCCTTCCCCGTGGCTAGGCTCACCCAGCATCACCACTCGCGCCAGCCCTATTTCCTGCCGCAAAAACTCCAGATCCTGAAAGCTGGTATCCGTGGCCGTGATGCTGCGGATGGGGTGTACCCTCAGCCCGGAAAGCGCGGTTTGGGCCATCAAACTGCCCACCGGCCAAAGGAACAGCAGCAAACCAGCTGCTACGCGAAATAACCCAGACGGCATATCACCAGGAATAAGGCTGCGAGTAAAACCAGGTCCAAGCTACCGATTACCGCTTACATCGCGCCAGCTCTATGTTCAGCAGGCTTGCTTCTGCTACTGCTTATAGAAGGTTGTTCCTTCGGTTTTCCCGCTGCCTTCCAGCCGCAGGTAGTACACGCCTGGTTTCAACTGCCGCACATCCAGGTGGGTAGTGCCGGCTGTGGTCTGGCCACTTAGCAGCACCTGCCCCAGCGGCGTCAGGACCTGGTAGCGCAGCCCGGCCGCGGCCCGGAGGGTAAGCTCCTCCTGAACAGGATTGGGAAAGAGCGTAGTCGTTGCCGGGCCCTGCACCACCACTACCCCTGAAAGCTGGCTGAAGCCATCGGCATCTACCTGCCGCAAGCGGTAGTACAGGGTGCCAGAGGGCGGGGTAGCGTCCAGCCAGGTGTAGGCGTGCGCAGTGGCGCTGGTACCCTGGCCCGGCAGGGTGGCTACGGTAGTAAACGCATGCCCATTGAGGCTGCGCTGAATTTCAAACCGGGCGTTATTCAGCTCGGTGGCGGTGGCCCAACTCAGGCGCACGCCTTCGGACTTACTTTCGGCCCGGAAGTGAAGCAGCGTTACGGGCAGCGGATTGGGGGTAGCGGCCGCGCTGGTGCTGGCCAGCGTGAACTGGCTGAAGGATGTAAACGTGCCCGACGTGAGGGTGCCGGCCACGAAGCTCCGGCCGGTTGCGGTACCAGTGCTGGCGCTCCGGCCGATGTTCACCCAACCGTTACCATCGTTTTTGGCTACTACCAGGGTGCTGGCGCCAGGGTCCGCAACTAGGTCATCGGGGCCAAAGCTGAGCGTGATGGTGCCGTTGAAACCATCGGCGGCGGTAACCGCAGGCGTGGGAGTTACCGTGAAGTAACGAGTAGCGTTCAGGCGGCGCAGGTCGCCGGTCAGGTCTTTCGTGGCGAAGCCGCCCTCGGTTTGGGTAGCCGTAAAGGTAGTAGCCCGGCTGAGGCTGTTGATGTTGAGCGTGAGGGGGCGGTAGGCGGGGCCCTGCGCGTCGAGGCGGCCCAGCGGAAACGTAAGGGTAGCGGCCCCACTGGCCGGGCGGGCTACGGGACCATTCACGAAGCTGTTATCAGAGCCGCCGCTGGGCTGGTTAAGCAGGGTCAGCACGTTAACGGCATCCGTATTGAGCTGTCCCGCCGTGAGCTGCAGCACGTTGTTCACTGTGACGGGGGTAGCCAGCGTGACGCCCTCCGGGCTGGTATTGTTGATTTGCAGGGGCACGTCGTTACCAAGAAAGCTAGCCGACGCCGCAGTTACCTGACTACCCCAGGCCGCCCCACTCACGCGCTGGGGCCGGGTGCCGTTGAGCACCAGCCGCGCGGTAGTAGTTCCGGCAACTTGGGGCTGGAACCGGAAGGAGCCCTGCACCACGATGTCGCCGGCTACCCGCAACTCGTTGCTGGCGGAAGCCGTGAATACGGCGCCTGGGCCCACTATCAAGCTACCTCGTATGGTTATTGGACTGCTGCCACTTGCGGCGTACGAGGCATTTGTAATACTGCTCAGCTTCCTGAATACGACGTTCGGATAGCTGCGCCCCGAGAAGGACAACGTGGTGCTACCCCCCGTTTTGCGCCGGAATTCCCACGTTCCGGCTTCGGTTCCGGCCACAGTAGCCAGGTTCTCGACCAGCCCTGCGTGTGCTTGCTCAGTGTAGTGCCGGTAGGTTCCGCCGTTGTAGAGAAAGAAATTCGGGTTGTCGCCCGCAATGTCAATCACGCCCCTGTCGCTCGTGTTTGTCAGCACGCCTTTGTTATACACGGCCAATGCGGTTTCGGTGGCGCCCGTGCGGTTCAGCCGCAGCGGGATGGTGGCCGTATTCAACGCCGAAATTTCTGCTAGGATAGAGTCCCCGGCGCCCGGATTGATGGTCAGGGAGCGAACTTCAGCCGTGGGCGTAAGGGCCGGCGCTACGGCCCCGCCCGCATCGAGCACCACCGTATAACGGCCGGGAAGAGCCGCGTGGTCAAGCAGCACATCGTCGGTAGTCGTCGGCACGGCGTCGGTGTCCCAGTTGCGGGCGTCAAACCAACTGCTGGTTCCCGCGCCGCCATCCCAGCGCACCACGGGCGTCACCACGAAACTGATGCTGCCTGAGGCACCACCACCCGGCGCGGGGTTAGCTACGGTTATGGGGTAGGTTCCCGCCAGCACCACGTCTGAAGCCGGAATAGTAGCCGTGAGTTGGGTAGCACTCCCGAATACGGTAGGCCGATCAACGCCATTGAAGCGCACCACGCTGCCCGCAATAAACCCCGAGCCCGTTACGGTGAGGGTAAAGCCGTTGCTGCCAGCGGCAATGCTGGTCGGGCTTACGGCCGTCAGGACGGGGGTAGGGTTCAGGGCGGAAGTAGCCTGCACCTGAAAATTATCGATGCGCAACGGCCCTGAGCCCGTAGCTCCGCTGGCCAACAGCCGCAGAATCAGGGAGGACTTGTTGTTCAGAGCGGTGAAGCCCGACAGATCTACTACGTGTTCCGCAAAAGTGCTTATTGCGGGGTTGTTAATCGAGGCGGCGGTAGTGAAGCTCGTGCCCCCATCGGTACTATAAGCTACCGTGATGGTAGGCGCACCTGAAGAGGGATGCAGTGACTGAAAGTATAGCTTGTAGGACGAATAGTTGCTTAAACTGGGTCCGGCAAGCGTGAACTGGAAATAGCGGCTGTTGGTACCGCTGGAGTTATTCATACCTAACGCCAGTCCGGCCGGAGCAGCACTAAAGGCATTTGTTCCGGCAGGGGTACCGGTAAAGGTAACAAAGGCCTCGGTGGAGGAAGCGGCGGCCCCAATGCCTGGGGCCGTAGTCGGCAGTAGGGTTTCGTAGCTGGTGCCGGAGTTAAAGTCGAAAGCGACAATGGTGCTGGTAGTTTGGCCCTGGCTGGCTAATGGTACCAGCAGAAACACGAGGAAACGGCAAAGCAAAGCCACTCGGCGGGCTGCCTGAAATATGAACATATGCACGAACTATGAATCCTAACAATAGAGCCCATATCTCTCAGGCTCAACCAAAAATACGTACAGTCACAGGATAAGCAATCCACAGGACCAGAAATGCCGGACCGGGCGGCAGCTGTGCCTGCCTAGCAGCCGGCGGGTAGCTTCTCCTCCTGCTTACCGGAGCGGCTCCACGCCTGAAGCCAAAAAAGCCCTTCCACACGTACGTGAAAGGGCTTTTTTGAGAATCTGACATTAAGCCAGATTATTCTTTTTCCAGGCGCAGCTCAGCACCCTGAGGGCTGCGGAGCGTGAGCTTGTCGTCGGTGAGGGTTACCACATCGAAGGTGTTGCTCTGGGAAGCGCCGTCGGGGGTCATCGTGATTTTCTTGTTGGCCTGGTCGAAATCGTACTTGCCGTTCACGGAGCCAGCAGGCGAGGTCATGTTGTACTGCTTGTTGGCGAAGAAGGTAATGCGCTCATCTTCCTGGGCATCGGTCTGCTTTACTTTATCACCCGTGGAGTCCAGCTCCTTATCGGTTTTCCAGATTTTGCTTTCGGTGCCATACAGCATGTTCACACCTTCCACTTTGCCTTCTTTGCTGCCGCAGGAGGCGGCAAACAGGGTCACAAACAGAAGGAGGCTGGCGAGGTAGCGCAACGGTGCAGCTTGATTTTTCATGGGGGTAGGGGAAAGAGTAAATAAGAGGGAGAAATACCATCAGACGCAGCGCCTGACTTTGCGCTTCTTACGGGGCAGTTGCGCAAGATGTTCAGCCCGTCCGTGCTTGAGCTTCATGCCCATAACTTATTGCGGGCCTTGGCGTAATACTCCCTACCGACCCCGTTTATGCACTTGGTAGTCGGTTGATTTCTCCACCCTTACCTGACTTTACGACCATGGGACTGTTTGATTTTCTCTCTAACGACGGCGAAAAAAAGCCTGTTCAACCCGCTGCTAAACCCGCTGCCGGCGGCGCTACCGATTTCTTTGGCAACGCCAACCAGCCCGCCGCTGCTCCGGTTGCTGCCCAAGGCGAAACCTACACGGTAGTGAGCGGCGACTCGCTTTCCAAAATCGCTAAGCATCATTACGGCGATGCTGCCAAATGGCATCAGATTTATGATGCCAACAAAAGCATCATCGGCTCTAACCCCGACCACATCGAAGTAGGCCAGGTGCTGACGCTGCCCAAGCTATAAACCTTAACCTCAGCTTCGAAATATCCTAAAAAAGCCACTCTGCCATGAGTGGCTTTTTTGCTTTTTAGCAGTCCCTTTTTGCAAACACCGAGTACTCAGATTGAGTACCGAGGGCAATTATTTTCATCAATGGGCAAGGACCTACCCCTTCGCTCAAGCTTAAACCCTGCTGATTTTTCACAGGATTTATCCATTGAAAATCAACCTATTAAATACAAAAAATAATTATCCTCAAACTCCACAGTAACAATAGCAAGCGGAAATAATATTTTTCAACCACCTATTGCATATATCAAAAACAGCACTATACCTTTGCAATACCAACCCGGTACTCTCCCGCTCGCGGCGGGATAGTTTTCATAAGATTTATACAGAAGCGGCGAGAGAACAGGCTCCGTGACCCGCTGGCAACCTTCGACCGCGCGAAAGGTGCCAATTCCTGCCCGACCAAGCTTTTGCTGGCGGGGCATATAACTCAGGAGTACCATGGAAAACACCTTCGCTTTCGCCCCCTTCACCCCCAACGCCCCGGTCGCTTTGTCGCGTATCGCCTCGCCGTGGGCTTTCTGCGTTTCGGTAGCTGCTCCAGCCACTGCCGCAAACCGGCGAATGCGAATGCGCTGCTGTAGCGCCTGTTGTTGCTGTTGCTAGCCCTGAGCGGCTACCCAACATCCCTACCCCTTTTTCCGGCCTGAACCCTCGGTGACCCGCAGCGGCACTCAGGTTCTGCGCATCGCAACTGGCTTTCGGAGCAACTCCATGCTGGTTCGGGTGCGGCCCTCGCTACGCCTTGTCGTGGCTCTCTTCCAGCGTTTTCGCTCCCTCTTCCATACCCAAACGGCCTTTAACCCTGCCCTGCCATGTCCACGCAGAACCTCCACTTCGAGACCCTCCAACTCCACGCTGGCCAGCAGCCCGACCCCGTAACCGGTTCCCGCGCCGTGCCGCTGTACCAGACCACCAGCTATGTGTTCAAGAACGCCGAGCACGGTGCTAATCTGTTTGCGCTGAAGGAGTTTGGCAACATCTACACCCGCCTCATGAACCCGACTACTGACGTGTTCGAGCAGCGGGTAGCGGCGCTGGAAGGTGGCGTAGCGGCCTTGGCCGTTTCCTCGGGGCAGGCCGCGCAGTTCATTGCCCTGAACAACATTCTGCAGGCCGGCGACAATTTTGTGAGCACCACCCACCTGTATGGCGGCACTTACAACCAGTTCAAGGTGGCATTCAAGCGCCTGGGCATTGAGGTGCGCTTCGCCGACGGCGACCAGCCGGAGAAGTTTGAGGCCCTGATTGATGAGAACACCAAGGCTCTTTACCTGGAAACCATTGGTAACCCCAGCTTCAGCATTCCGGACTTTGAGCGCATTGCCGCCATTGCCAACAAGCACGACCTTCCCCTGATTGTAGACAATACCTTTGGGGCCGGGGGCTACCTTTTCCGCCCCTTGGAGCACGGCGCGCACATTGTGGTAGAATCGGCTACGAAGTGGATTGGTGGCCACGGCACTAGTATTGGGGGCGTGATTGTGGATGGCGGCACCTATGACTTTGGCAACGGCAAGTTCCCGCAGTTCACGGAGCCCTCGGAAGGTTACCACGGGCTGGTGTTTAATGATGTGTTCGGGAAGGGCGGACCATTTGGCAACATTGCCTTTATCATCCGGGCACGGGTAGAGGGCCTGCGCGACTTTGGCCCATCCCAGAGCCCATTCAACGCCTGGCAGCTGATTCAGGGTTTGGAAACGCTGAGCCTGCGCGTAGACCGCACTGTGGAAAACGCCCTGCGCGTGGCTACCTGGCTGGAACAGCATCCGCAGGTAGAGGCCGTGAACTACCCCGGCCTTAAGAGCAGCCCCTACCACACCCTGGCCCAGAAATACCTGAAGCGCGGCTACGGCGGGGTTCTCACCTTCGCCATCAAAGGCAGCAAGGAAACCGCTACGCAGTTTATTGACAACCTGAAGCTGGTGAGCCACCTGGCAAACGTAGGCGACGCCAAGACGCTGATCATTCAGCCCTCGGCCACTACCCATCAGCAACTCTCCGACGAGGAGCAGCGCGCGGCCGGCGTAACGCCTACCCTGCTGCGCCTCTCGGTAGGCATTGAGCACTTTGAAGACATCCGGGCCGATCTGGCGCAAGCCTTTGACGCCGTGCGCAACGCAGCCTCGGTTTCTTCTGAGGAAGCCGGTAGCACCCTGCTACCCGAGCCGGAAGTAGAACATGCCGCTACGCTGGAAGTCTAGCACTTGAGAGGGGTTGATTCCTGGCGGCAGGTGAGAGAGCCGCCAGGTAGCTTCTTCCAGCACCGCGGTAAGCGGGTAGGCGCTGAAGTTTTTTGTGAGAGAGGAATCTTCAGCAGACAGCCGCCCGCGCTTAGCCGGGGCGGAGCCGGGCAGAATCGGCTCCGCCCGCGGGCTAGGTTTTCGCGCATTACCACCACTATGCGTCAGGATGACGCGGCAAGGATTTTCTCCTGTGAAGACGACTGATACTCCTACGGCTCCCGTGAGAAGCTCCCTGGCGCCGCTTCAGCTGCCGGCTGCTCCTAGTATGCCTGAGCCCGACGAACCACACCTGTTCCGCCTACCCCGGCCTCTGCGACTGGAAAGCGGGGCCACGCTGCCCCGGGTAGAAGTTACCTATCATACCTACGGCCGCCTCAATGCCGCCCGCGACAATGTGGTGTGGGTGTGCCATGCCCTTACGGCTAATGCTGATGTACTAAGCTGGTGGCCCGGCCTAGTTGGCCCCGCCTGCCATTTCGATCCGGCCGACTGGTTTATTGTGTGTGCCAATGTGCTGGGCTCCTGCTACGGCACTACCGGCCCGCTCACCCCCGACCCGCTGACCGAACAGGTAGCCTACCACGAGTTTCCGCTGCTCACCATCCGCGACATGGTAGCGGCTCACGAAGCTCTGCGCGAGCACCTGGCCCTGACCTCTATTCATACCTTGATTGGGGGCTCTCTGGGGGGGCAGCAGGCCGTGGAATGGGCAGTGCAACGGCCCGAATTGTTCGAGAACTTAGTGCTATTGGCTACCAACGCCCGGCACTCGGCCTGGGGTATTGCCTTCAACGAGGCCCAGCGGCTGGCCATCTTCGCCGACCCCTCCTACCCCACCGCCACGCCCGAAGGTGGTGCGGCGGGCCTGCGGGCAGCCCGGGCCCTGGCCCTGCTCAGCTACCGCAGCTACCAAGCCTACGGCCAAACCCAGACGGACACCGACGACACGAAGCTGACGGACTACCTCGCCAGCTCTTACCAGCGCTACCAAGGCGATAAGCTGGTAAATCGCTTCAATGCCTACAGCTACGTCACGCTGTCAAGGGCCATGGATAGCCACCATGTGGGCCGGGACCGGGGAAGCGTGAAAGCCGCTCTGGACCGCATCCGGGCCCGCACGCTGGTTATTGGTATTACCTCCGATGTGTTGTTCCCGACCTCCGAGCAACAACTGCTAGCCCGCCACATCCGGGGAGCCATGTACGCTGAAATGGACTCGCACTACGGCCACGACGGCTTCCTTATTGAAACTGCCCAGATTACTCATTTCCTCGACCGATTCTACGTTCAGAGCTATGCCCACTAACACTGCCCCTATTTCTGCTTCCTTTGTTGCCCGGCCCTGGCGGGTGGGTCTGATTGGGTTTGGCTGTGTAGGCCAGGGCCTCTACGATATCCTGGATCAGCAGCCCGACGCTGGTTTCTACATTGCCCGCATTGTGGTGAAAACGCCGCATAAGGTTCGGCCGCTGCCAGCCGAGCGGTTTGAGTTCGATGCGGACGCCCTACTGAACGACGAAACGCTGGACGTGCTGGTAGAGGTAATCGACGATGCCGACGCAGCGTTCCGGCTGGTGGCCGAAGCCTTGCGCCGGGGCCGCCGGGTAGTAACGGCCAACAAAGCCATGCTGGCCCGCCACCTCCCAGAGCTGGTGCAGCTGCAGCGTGAAGGTCAGGGCACCTTATTATATGAGGCAGCTGTGTGCGGCAGCATTCCCATCATCCGGACTCTGGACGCCTATTTCAGCGCAGAGCCACTCAGCCGCCTGACGGGCATCCTCAATGGTTCCTCCAACTACGTGCTCACGCGCATGGGCGAGGAAGGCTCGGAGTACGCATCAGCCTTGGCCGAAGCTCAGGAGCGAGGTTTTGCCGAAACGGACCCCAGCCTGGACATGGGTGCTTTCGACCCGCGCTCCAAGGCCGTGTTGCTGGCCGCGCACGCCTACGGGGCATTTCTGCAGCCGGAGCAGGTACTTAACCTGGGTATCGAGGGAATCAGCGCCGTTGATATTGCCTTTGCTGCCAGCCAGGGCCAGAAAATAAAGGTAGTAGCCGGCCTGCAGCGCCTCCCCGATGGCCGCGTAACGGTGCTGGTAACGCCCCAGCTCGTCGGCCCTGAGTCGCCGCTCTACGCCGTGGACCACGAGTTTAACGGAGTAGTAATTGAAGCCGATTTTGCCGGCGAGCAGTTTTTGCGCGGTCGCGGGGCTGGCGGGCACCCCACCGGCTCGGCTGTGCTGGCGGATTTGGCGGCGCTGCGGCAAGGCTTCACGTACCAGTATTCCAAAACGGCGAACCCGCCTACCTATGCCTCCGACCTGGAAGTGGAAATCTACCTTCGCACCGACGAAGACCGCCTCATTGACCTGCTGGATTTCAGCGAGATTTCCGAAGAAGCCGACGAGGACGAGTACGTAGTAGGCTACGTGGCCCTGGAGAACCTCATCCGCCACCGTGACACCCTGCGCAAATACGGCGCCTTCATCGTCCGTACCGGCCGCCTGCGCCCCATCAGCGTAGCCTCTCTGGCCGAGGAAGTTTCGGCTTAAACAGATATGATTGAAGCAAAAAGCCCCGCCTGGACACACCTGGGCGGGGCTTTTGCTTCAGGATGATAGGGCTGTGATTCTGACGCAGGAGGAAGGACAATTCTGCTTTCCCCTACCCTATTCCTACCGTTCAGGCTCCTGTTTCCTACCCCCCTCAGGAGTTGAAACCGCCGGGACTGCATCAGCAGCCGGTAAAGAGGGAGCTGGCTCAGTGGGGCGCTGGGTTGAATCGGGTACGGCTTTCAACAGATCCGGCTGCCAGGTTATTTCGGCGGGCGTGGGCAAGCCTTGTAAACCAATGCGGCGAGGGAGCAGCAAGGCCGTTACCTGCGCCACCCGGCGCGGGCTGAGGGCGGCGGCCAGCAGGGGGCCGGGAGCCCCTATCCCCAGCAAGGGCCGCAGGAAGTCGCGCATAGCAAAGAAGGCGGAGTCAATATAAGTCGGCTCGAATGAGTACGGCACATGGCCCGCCCCGCGCAGTCGGCGCAGCACATTGGGCACGCCCACGGCATTGGCCCGAACACGAAGGGCGCCGCTGCCATAGACCAGCTGCGGGGGTAGGGCCGAGCCTACATTGCCCCGCCCGTATGGCACTAACCCGTCGCGGGTGCCGTGCACGCTGCAGAGGGGCACGTCGCCGGTTTCCAGCCAGGAGGCCCGGGCCAAAGCGCCACACAGGTTAATAACCCCGCGGGGCTTGCTGCTGTAGCCGGGGTGGCCGCCACTGCCTTCCAGCCCACCCAGGGCTTTCAGATCAAGGTAGGCGGGCACTTCAGCCGCTTTGTTGAGGTAGCCGGTTTGCAGGGCCATGAAGCCTCCGGCAGAGGAGCCGCCTACGAACACGTAGCCCGGATGCACCCGAAATTTCTTAGCCGTGGCCGCATCGTGCCGGAAAAACCGCACCGCCGCCCGCATGTCCTGCGTGGCGCGAATGGCCGCACGCCCAATACCCACGGTATCAAACGGAAAGAAGTACAGGCGATAATCAATGGTAGCCGCCACGTAGCCCAGCCGCGCCAGCCGGTTGCAGAGGGCCGTCATGACAGCATCGTCGCGGGTGCCGGTCAGGAAGCCGCCTTCGTGGGCCAGCACCACCAGCGGCCGGCGGCGCACGGTGTCGCCGGCTGGCTCATACACATCCATGTACAAGGTTTGCGAGAGGCCGAGCAAGGTAGTAGCCTGCCCGAACTCCACGTTGCGCCGCACGTTTACCTGCCGGAACACGGGCCGATGGTAGCGGCCCCGGGTGGTATCGGGGGCTACCTGGGCCTGTAGGTAGGCAGGCCACAGGCTTAGGCTCAGAAGGAGCAGGAAAAGGCAATACTTCATAGATAAGAGGGCACGAGCTACGCCCGCCACCACAAAGATACCACCCGCCCTACCCCCGCCCTTGCGTTGAGGTAGCGTTTTTGGCGCTGGGTTTATTTAGGTTTGTGGCGTCTGAATTCCCTACCTGCCTTATGCCTACCACTGCCCCCGCTCCCCTCCGCCCCGGCGACCAGGTTGCTATTGTCTGCCCCGCCCGCAAAGCCTCGCACGAGGAGCTGGCGGCGGCCGTTGCCACCCTGGAAAGCTGGGGGCTGCGAGTCGTATTAGGAGCCAGCACCAACGTGGCTCATCACCAGTTTGGCGGCGACGATGAGGTGCGCCGCAAAGACTTTCAGCAGCAGCTCGACAACCCCAACATCCGGGCTATTCTGTGCGCCCGCGGCGGCTATGGCACCCCACGCATCATCGATGGCCTCGACTTTTCACGCTTCGCGCAGGACCCCAAATGGGTTATCGGCTTCTCCGACATTACCACTCTGCATTGCCATTTGCTGAAGCTCGGGCACCAAAGTATTCACGGCGTAATGCCGCTGCTGTTTCATCAGGAAGAAGGAGCTGAATCAGTAGAAAGCCTGCGGAAGACATTGTTTGGGGAAGCGCTTCGCTACACGTTGCCAGCCCATCCGCTCAACCAGCTTGGCACCGCTACCGGAGAGCTCATTGGCGGCAACCTGAGCCTGCTACAAACCCTCACTGGCACCGCCTCCGACTGCCCCACCGACGGTCGCATCCTATTCCTGGAGGACATCGACGAATACCTCTACGCCATCGACCGGATGATGCTGCACCTGGACCGCACCGGCAAGCTGCGCAACTTAACGGGCCTGCTGGTAGGGCATTTCACCAACCCCCAGGACAACGCCGTGCCCTACGGCCAGACACCCAACGAAATTATTCAGCACTACGCCGGCAAGTACGGCTTCCCGATTGCGCACGGCTTCCCCGTCGGCCACGAGCCCCAGAACATGGCCCTAATCGTGGGGCGGCAGGCTCGCTTGTCGGTTGATAAGGCCGGCGCCCGCCTGGAATATCTGTAATCCCTACCCCTGTCTGGTATGTCTATCGTCCTTCGTCTTTTATCAGCCGCTGAGTTTCCGCCCTACCTCCCTGGCCTAACCGAACTGCTGCAGGACGCCGTTGATGCAGGCGCCTCGGTAGGGTTTCTGCTGCCCCTGGCTGCTGCTGAGGCCCGGGAGTATTGGCAGGAGATTGAAGCGATGCTGCCGTCGGGCAACGTACTGCTGATTGTGGCAGTACAGGATGGAGAGCTGGTTGGCACCGTACAACTGCACCTAGTTCGGAAAGCTAATGGGCTACACCGCGCCGAGGTAGCCAAGTTACTGGTGCATAGCAAAGCCCAGCGCCAAGGCATTGGCCGCCAGCTTATGCAGGAGGTGGAGCGCGTAGCACGGCAACACCACCGCACTACGCTGGTGTTGGACACCTTACAGGGCGCCCCCTCGGAGCAACTGTACCAGGGCCTCGGCTACGTACCAGTAGGCGCCATTCCCAACTTTGTGTATAATGAGAAAGGCGAACAGCTTGCCACTGTGTATTACTATAAGCTGTTGAGCTACTAAGTGCCTACCCCTACCAGAACGCAAAAGCCCTGACAATATGCATTGTCAGGGCTTTTGCGTTCTGGTAGGGGTAGGCTACTCGGCGTAAATAGTCGTCAGGAGGGTTTGGCCCACGGCCTTGAGCGTCCGTTTATCAATGATGCTCATGTTGTCCTGGGTGGTGTGGTGGTAGGGCTGAAACTCACCGTTAGGCAGGAAGTCAATAACGTCAATCGTGCGTACGCCGGCCTGGTTCGTGAACACGTGGTCGTCGGTGAGGCCGTAGCCATCCGTGAACAGGAAGTAGTCGGAGAAGCCGAGCTGGGCGGCGTTGTTCCACACTTTCTCTACCACGTCGGGGGCTTTTTCGCGGGAAAGCTGCTCGCGGGTAAACTTGGCATTCTTGGCGCCTACCATGTCCAGCAGAATGCCATAATTGGGCTTATAGTTAGCCGGTACCATGTTTTTGGCCCAATACTGTGAGCCCAGGCACCACGATTCCTGCTGGCCCAGCAGGTTCTTTTTCTCGCCTTGCGTGCTGCCGTCGTAGCCGTAGTCCTCCGAGTCAAAGAGGATAAAATCAACCCCTACGCCTGGGGCGGCGGCATCCTTCTGCAGGGAGAGAATCCGAGCCATTTCCAGAGCAATGCCTACCCCGCTGGCGCCATCAGAAGCTCCATCGAGGGGTTGGTTTTTGTGCTCCTTGTCTTTATCGGCGAAGGGGCGGGTATCCCAATGGGTGAAGATGGCAATGCGGCGAGGCGCCTGCGGCATGTACTGGGCAATGATATTGCGTGATTTCAGCATTTTCCCATCAAACGCCATAGCCTCAAATGGCTGCTCCTTTACCGTCAGGCCAGCTTCTTTGAACTTGCCGATAATCCAGTCGCCGGTCTGCACGTGGGCCTTGGTGTTAGGCACGCGCGGACCAAAGGCAACCTGCTTGGCCGTGTACGCATAGGCCGAGTCCGAATTGAAGTCCGGTGCTTTAGGTAAGGTAGGCTGACTGGCCGCGGAGGTTTCGGCTTCGGTGGTTTCCTTTTTAGAGGGGCAGGCCGTGAGCAGCAGCAAGGCTACCATTGCGGCCGGAGCAAGACGAGAAAGAAGGTTCATTCGGGGAGCGTTACCAGCGGCACAAAGCTCCAGCTTTGTACCTCGTTGAACAGTCGGGGTTACTGCCGCCCGCACTCAGCGCGGGCACGCCGCGAAGCTGGAGCTTCGCGCTACTGCTTATTCTTCGCTATAGGCCCAATCTACGCCGGCTTTGGTGTCCTTTACCACAATACCCTGGTCTTTGAGGGCGGCCCGGATGCGGTCAATTTCACCATAGTGCTTGGTGGCCTCTTCCATGTTGCCTTCTTCGCGGGCCTGAGTGGCGCTTTGCTTGGCAATTTTGTAGAAGTCGAGGGTCAGGCCCAGCAGGTCTTCTACGTTGGCGCGGGGCTCATCCTGCAGGCCCAGCACGTCCTGCACCAGCGTCCGGAACGTAGCGGTAGCTTCGGTCAGTGCCTCGGTGCTTACCTGGGCCAGCGTGGCCAGGTTGGCGGCGTAGGCGTTGAGCTTGCGCAGCAGATTGAACAGGCTCGCAATGGTGCGGGCCGTGTTCAGGTCATCGTTAATACCCGTGAAGCAGTCGGCCGAAAGCTTGCGCAACTCCGCGTCGGCGGCGGCTGTGTCGGCGCTTTGCTCGGTTCCCTGGGGTAGCGCCAGCTTATCCAGCAGGCGCAGGCCGTTCATGAGTTTGCGGTAGCCTTTGCGGGCCGCCTGCAGGGCATCATCGGTAATATCGATGGTGCTGCGGTAGTGCGCCTGCAACAGGAAGAAGCGCACCGTCATGGGCGAGTAGGCCTGGCTGAGCGTGGGGTTAGTTCCTTCAAAGAGCTGGCTCATTGTGATGAAATTACCGAGCGCCTTGCTCATCTTCTGGCCGTTCACCGTAATCATGTTGTTGTGCATCCACACCTGGGCCTCGTTGGTGGGGTGGTCGCAGGCCTGGCTCTGGGCAATTTCGCACTCGTGATGCGGGAACATTAAGTCCAGCCCACCGCCATGAATGTCGAACTCCGCGCCCAAGTACTTGCGGCTCATAGCCGAGCACTCTAGGTGCCAGCCCGGAAATCCGTCGCTCCAGGGCGAGGCCCAGCGCATGAGGTGGCGCTCATCGGCTCGCTTCCAGAGGGCAAAGTCCAGAGGGCTGCGTTTCTCGTCCTGGCCCGCTAGGTTGTCGCGGGAGCCGGCCAGCAGCTCTTCCACCACCCGGTTCGAGAGCTTGCCGTAGCCCCGGCCCGCCGCATTGTAGGCCGGCACATCAAAGTACACCGAGCCGTTGATTTCGTAGCCAAAGCCGTTGTCGATGATCTGCTGAATCATCTCAATCTGCTCGATGATGTGGCCACTGGCCCGAGGCGTAATGTCGGGGGGCAGGCAGCCCAGCGCCTCCATGTGGCCTTGGTAAAGGTTAGCGTACTGCTCGGCTACCTGCATGGGCTCCAGCTTTTGCGCTTTGGCCCGCTTGCTGATCTTGTCCTCGCCCTCGTCGGCGTCGCCTTCCAGGTGGCCTACATCCGTGATGTTGCGCACGTAGCGGACCGTGTAACCCAGGTAACGGAGGTAGCGCGTGAGCACATCAAACACCACCGGACCGCGGGCGTTGCCTACGTGGGCCTCGCTGTAAACGGTAGGTCCGCAGAGGTACACGCCTACAAAAGGCGCATTAAGAGGCTGAAACGGAGCTTTGCGGCGGGTGAGGGTATTGTAGAGCGAGAGGGTAGGCTGCATGAATACAAAAGTAACCGCAGTTTTTGCAGAGTAAGCGGATTGCACAGATTTTGTAACCTGCGCTACCACCTATCTTGGTTGCGGCGAATACTAACAGAAAACAACGCGAAATGGCTACATCTGATCCTTCATTTCCCGCAACTAAGTACAAACTCCACCCCAAACAGCACAAAACTGAAAGTGGCCAGTCTATAAAGTTCCCTGGCTGGTTTATGAAGCCGAGTTAGTAGTATAAAACTACTCAACTGTTTTCCTGCCCCGAAGTTGATAAGTGCCAGTGCTGGGGAAATGGTCGGAATACGGAATTTCGTAGTGAACCTGAAAATCCGCCACCCGCCACTGGGGGCCGGCAAACTGGTTATCGATGCGCACGAAGGGTAGGCGGCCGTTGTAAGTGCTGCCTACACCGTTGCCCACGGTGGCCCAGGCATTCTGAAAATGGTCGGCCAGCTGGTCGTAGCTATAGCTGTAGGGCACGTCGTTGAGGTCGGCGCACAGCAGCAGGGGGTAGGGACTGCGCTCGAAGCGGCGGACCAGGGTATCTACCTGCCAGTGCCGGGCCACGGCCCCGCGCTTAAAGCGACGCATCAGGCCCAGCCCCTTCTGCTTGAGGCCAGCCTTGCTGGAGTAGCTGTCCACGATGTCCTTTTCTTCCATGCTCATGCTCTGCAGGTGGAAGCTATAAACCCGAATGGTATCCTGGGAGGGCAAGCGGATATCGGCCCACATGGCGTGGTTCTGAGTGAGTTTGCCAAAGCTGACGGTACCCTTCGCCACAATCGGGAACCGGCTGAAAATAGCCATGCCAAACTCAGCGCCAGCGCCATTGGTCAACGTCTTCGACAAAAACACCTCCCGGTTCGACTGCCGCCCAATCTGGTCCACCGTCCGGAACACGTTACCGTCGCGGGAGCGGGTGCCCACAGGCTCGTTATAGAACTCCTGGAGGCAGAGGATGTCAGCGGGGCTTTCGGCCAGCCAGCGCACCATCTCCCGCGAGGAGTTTAAATCGGCGTCGCGCAGCTGTGGGTACACGTTGAAGATGCGTACGTTGGCCGACAGCAGCTTCACCACCGGCCCGCCGGCCTTTGCCTCATCGGCGGGGGTAGCAATAGGGAGCGGGTGCAAAGCCAGCCCCCGCTGGAAATGCGGCCAGGTAAGTACGGCCAGCCCTAACGGCAGCAGGGCCACCAGCCAGCGCCGCAGCAGCCAGTACACGCCCGCCAGCAGGTTCAGGCCCAGAGCTAGGGGTAGGGTAAGGGCGCCGAAAATGGCGGGCCAGAAGGTGTAGGCCGGAACCTGGGCGCAGGCAATGGCCGCCAGCACCCACAGCATCAGCAACACGGTACACTTGAAGGCAAACGAACGACGCACGGGCAACCTTTTTCCAGCAACAGGATCAGGCGCAAAGGTAGCCGTTCCGGTTTAGCAGCCATTACCGCAGGCCCATAACCGGAGCTAGGCTGCAGCGCCCCCCTGGCAGGTAGGTGCTGGCGTCCCCACTACTGCTGACCTCCGCTCCACTGCTCCGACCCTCTGCCCGGTACCCGGACTCACCCGATAACCGAGCCGCTTACGGCCCAGCGCAAACCTACCGGAAGGGCTTGTTTTCAGGGCAGAAGTATAGTATCTTTGCACCTGAAAACTACAACGCAAGGAGAGGGGACGGACAGTCCCCTCTTTCTTTTATCACCCGGTGCCTCGCCTATGAAACTTGACCGTGCCCGCCTCGCGGAACTGCTGCAGGACAGCCTGCCTACCGACGGTAGCCTGTTCGTGGTGGATCTGACCGTCTCCGACGCCATTCGGCCCAAAGTAACCGTTACCCTCGATGGGGAGCAGGGCGTGGGCATTGATGAGTGCGCCCAGGTAAGCCGCCGCTTAGCCCGCCGCGTTGATGAGGAATACGGCGAAGATGCCAGCTACACACTGGAAGTAACCTCGCCGGGTGCCGACCAGCCCCTGCGCGACCCGCGCCAGTACGCCCGCCACGTAGGCCGCAGCCTTAGCCTCAAGCTCACCGATGGCACCGAGAAGACAGGTGCCCTCGAAGCCGTAGAGTCCGAAGGCATTCAGCTGGCGGAGGTAGTAAAAGAGAAAAGCAAAAAGAAAACCTTGCCCGCTGCCCTGGTGCCGTTCACCAGCATTCAGGAAGCGAAAGTGGTCATTTCCTTTAAGTAAGCATCGCTGCCTTAGCCTTCCTTTTTGCACTTCACTGCGAAACGGGAAGCTTTCCCTCCTGCCGGAGCAAATGCAAAAAGAAGTGGCAAAAACAGCGAAACCAGAAAAACAAGCTTAAAATCAGCGTTTTATGAACAGCAACGTCCTGATTGAATCGTTTGCCGAATTCGCCCGGTCGAAGAACATCGACCGCCCCACGATGATGAGCATCCTGGAGGAAGTGTTCCGCACGATGATTCGCAAGAAGTATGATGACGACTCGAACTTCGACGTTATCCTGAACGTGGACAAAGGCGACCTGGAAATCTACCGGAACCGCGAAATCGTGGACGACAACTCCGAGGATATCTGGGACCTGGACAAAATTCCGCTGGCCGAGGCCCAGAAAATCGAGCCCGACTACGAGGTAGGGGAATCGGTAGCCGAGGAAATTAAGCTGGAAGATTTCGGTCGCCGCGCCGTGCTCATGGCCCGCCAGACGCTCATTCAGCGCGTAAAGGACCTGGAGCGCGACAACCTCTACCAGGCTTACAAAGACCAGGTAGGCGAAATTGTGGTGGGCGAGGTGTACCAGGTGTGGGGCCGCGAAGCCCTCATCCTCGACAAAGACGAAAACGAGCTGGTGCTGCCCAAGGGCGAGCAAATCCCCAAGGACCGCTACCGCAAGGGCGACACCATCCGGGCCGTAGTGCACCGCGTAGATGTGCTGAACGGCACGCCCAAAATCATCCTGTCCCGCGCCGCGCCGGCTTTCCTGGAGCGTCTAATGGAGCAGGAAGTACCCGAAATCTTCGATGGCCTCATCACCATCAAGAATATTGTGCGTGAGCCCGGCGAGCGGGCCAAAGTAGCCGTAGAAAGCTACGATGACCGCATTGACCCCGTAGGGGCCTGCGTGGGCATGAAAGGTTCCCGTATTCACGCCGTGGTGCGCGAGCTGGAAAACGAAAACATCGACATCATCAACTACACCGACAACCTGGAGCTGTACATCGCCCGGGCCTTGTCGCCTGCGAAACTGACGTCGATGAAGATAAACGAACAAACCGGACGGGTTTCGGTGTTCTTAAAGCCTGACCAGGTTTCCCTGGCCATTGGCCGGGGTGGCGCCAACATCAAGCTGGCTTCCCGTCTGGTAGGCATGGAAATCGACGTATTCCGGGATGCCGGCGACTTCGAGGAAGATATTGCTCTGGACGAATTCCAGGACGAAATCGAAGGTTGGATCCTGGACGAGCTCAAGAAAATCGGCCTCGACACCGGCCGCGCCGTATTGGCGGTCAGCAAGGAGGATATTGTTCGGCGGACGGAGCTGGAAGAGGAAACCGTAGAGGAGCTCTTCCGCGTCATCCGCAACGAGTTCGAGGATAACGAGAGCGACGAGCCGGAAGGCGAGGAAGCACAAAATTCCGGCGCCGCGCAATGAGTGCGCGGCGGCCGGTACGGCAAGGGCGTTAACATCAGGCCGGGTGGCTTGATTTTGACCCCGCCCGGCAAGATTTAATGTAGTACCTTTGCAACTGAATAAGAGTATCGTTCGCGAGCATAGAATGGCGGAAGCAGCAACCAAACGGCTGAATCAGGCAGCCAAAGACCTGAACGTTGGACTTTCCACGATTGTGGATTTTCTGGCGGGAAAAGGGCATAACATCGAAAACAAGCCGACGACCAAGCTGACGTCGGAGCAGGTATCCCTGCTCGAAAAGGCGTTTGCATCGTCGGCGCAGGACAAGATGGAGGCTGCCAAGCTTAGCCAGGCTAAGCGCCAGAGCGAGCTGGAAGCCTCAGCGGCCCAGGCTGCTCAGGCGCGCGCCGCTGAGGCTGCCGCGTCTAAGCCCGCTGCTCCCGCCGCCCCGGCTACCAAGCCGGCTGCTCCGCAAGCCCCTACCCCGGCTCCGGTAGCCGAAGCCCCCAAACCGGCTCCGGCCGAAGAACCCTCCCGGGTTCCGGGCCTGAAGGTTCTGGGCAAAATTGAGCTGGACTCGAAGGGTCGCCCCGTGCCCCCTCGTCCGGCCGCTCCGGCCCAGCCTGCCCCGGCTCCGCAGCCCAAGCCTGCGGCCGAAGCTCCGAAGCCTACCCCGGCTCCGGTTGCCGAAGCCCCCAAGCCGGCTCCCGCACCTGAAACGCCGAAGCCGGCAGCTCCCGCGCCGGCTCCGCAGCCCGCTCCGGTAGCCGAAGCCCCCAAGCCAGCAGCGCCACAACCTGCGGCAGCGGCTCCGGCTCCTGCACCCGCTGCCGAGGCTCCCAAGCCCGCCGCAGCGCCGGTAGCCCCAGCTGCTCCGGTAGCTGCTACTCCGGCTCCCGAAGCAGCAGCTACGGAAGAAGGCACCATCGTGGCCAAGGCCGATCAGCTGAAAGGCCTGACCGTACTGGGCAAGATTGAACTTCCGCTTGATTCGTCACGGCGGGGTGGCCGCGGGGCTCGTCCGGTGGCTTCTTCTGACGTACGCAAGAGCGGCATCAGCCCCGACAAGAAAAAGCGCCAACGCATTCCCATGGGTGGTCCTGGTCAGCCGGGTCAGCAGGGAGGCCAGACCGGTACAGGTCAGCAGGGCGGTGGCAACCGTCCGGGTGGTCCTGGTCAGCAGGGCGGCAACCGCCCAGGTGGTCAGCAGGGTGGTAATCGCCCCGGCCAGCAGGGCGGCAACCGTCCGGGTGGTCAGCAGGGTGGCGGTAACCGTCAGCCGGCTCCGGCCCTCACGCCCGAGCAAAACGACAAGCAGATTCAGGAGCAGATCAAGGCCACGCTGGCCAAGCTCAGCGGTGGTCGTGGTGGTCAGCAGCAGAACCGCGCCAAGTACCGCCGCGACAAGCGGAACATGGCCGCTGAGGACCGCGAGGCCCTGCGTGCTCAGAACGAGCTGGATGCTAAGACCCTCAAGGTAACCGAATTCATTTCCGCCAACGACCTCGCGTCGTTCATGGACGTGTCGGTCAACGAGGTTATCAAGGTCTGCCTCAACATGGGCATGTTCGTTTCTATCAACCAGCGCCTCGACGCCGAAGCCATTACCGTTATTGCGGATGAGTTTGGTTACGACGTAGAATTCCTGAGCGCCGAGGAAGAGGAAACGACCATCGAAATTGAGGACAACGAGGAAGACCTGCAGCCGCGGGCTCCCATCGTTACCATCATGGGCCACGTTGACCACGGTAAAACCTCGCTGCTTGACTACATCCGCAACGCGAGTGTGGCCAAAGGCGAAGCCGGTGGTATTACGCAGCACATTGGTGCCTACGACGTAATGACCAAGTCGGGCAAGCGCGTTACCTTCCTTGATACACCGGGTCACGAAGCGTTTACCGCCATGCGTGCCCGTGGTGCCAAAGTCACGGACATTGCCATCATCGTGGTAGCCGCCGACGACTCGGTGATGCCGCAAACCAAAGAGGCCATCAACCACGCGCAGGCAGCCGGGGTACCGATTGTTATTGCGCTGAACAAAATTGATAAGCCTGGCGCCAACCCCGATAAAGTTCGGGAAGAGCTGTCGGCCATCAATATTCTGGTGGAAGAATGGGGCGGTAAGTACCAGTCGCAGGAGGTGTCGGCCAAAACTGGTCTGGGTATCGACGACCTGCTGGAGAAGGTGCTGCTGGAAGCCGAAATTCTGGAGCTGACGGCCAATCCTGACCGGAAGGCCATTGGTACCGTTATCGAAGCTTCGCTGGACAAAGGCCGTGGCTACGTAACTACCGTGCTGGTGCAGACCGGTACCATGGAGGTCGGCGACATCGTGCTGGCTGGTCCGCACTTTGGCCGCGTGAAGGCCATGACCGACCACCGTGGCAAGAAGATGAAGAAAGCCGGCCCGGCTACCCCCGTGCAGGTACTAGGCCTCACCGGCGCCCCGCAGGCCGGCGACAAGATTCAGGTAATGGAAACCGAGCGCGAAGCCCGCGAGCTGGCCACCCAGCGCCAGCAGCTGGCCCGCGAGCAGAGCCTGCGCACCAAGAAGCACATCACCCTCGATGAGATTGGTCGCCGTCTGGCTATCGGTTCGTTCAAGGAGCTCAACGTTATTGTGAAGGGCGACGTGGACGGTTCGGTAGAAGCTCTGGCCGACTCCCTGCTGAAACTGAGCACGCCAGAAGTGGCCGTGAACATTCTCAGCAAGGGTGTGGGCGCCATTTCGGAATCCGACGTATTGCTGGCTTCGGCCTCCGATGCCATCATCATCGGCTTCCAGGTTCGTCCTTCGCAAAGCGCCCGCAAGCTGGCCGAGCAGGAGCAGATCGATATCCGCCTTTACTCGATCATCTACAACGCCATCAACGAGGTGAAGGACGCCATGGAAGGCATGCTCGCCCCGACGGTGCAGGAAGTAGTAGTAGCCAACGCCGAGGTTCGTCAGGTGTTCAACATTACCAAGGTGGGCACTATTGCCGGCTGTATGGTAACGGACGGTACCTTCACCCGCAAAACCAAAGTCCGCCTCGTGCGCGACGGTATTGTGGTGTACTCGGGCGAAATCCAGGACCTCAAGCGTTACAAAGACGACGTGTCGGAAGTACGCCAGGGCTACGAGTGCGGTATCTCGCTGAAGGGCTACAATGACCTCCGCGAAGGTGACAACATCGAAGGCTTCGAAGAGAAAGAAGTAAAGCGGACTCTCTAATTCCTTGTCCGATACAAACAAAAAAGCCCCGGCCGCACAGCCGGGGCTTTTTTGCTATAGGGTTTGCTTTCTGCACCTTCCAGGCCTGTGAAGATCCTAGTTATTCTGTAGCGCTCTGAAAAGCCTGATGGGAGGGTTTCGCGGCTTTCTCTGGGGTAAGCCCTGCTACCTCTGCTTTTTGAATTCTACGGTGAATTGCTGAATAATTCCTACTTTAGAACTGGAGCAGCTATTACTACCTGGCGAAAAGTGGTAGAATGACATAGTAATACTGCTCTAAACAACCCAGACGGCTTTGTGAGATGGAGAAAATAAACAGGGGCCCCTCGCCCGTGAATTATCACGATGCGATGCTTTTAGCAGCGCAGGCTGATGTATTGGCTTGCCCAAGCCAGAGGCAAGCAAACCACCTGATGCAGTCTGTATGAAGAAGATGCTACTCCTTTCTACCCTGCTAACTGGCTTGATTTTGTCGTCGTGTGCGCTCTTGCCTGAAACAGGCCAGCGGATTCAACATGCTTCGTCGGTTACCGCGGTGCCCTTCCGGCCCGGTGAGCCGGAGGCCCGCCTTGTTCCTGGTGCCCTACCCCCGGCCGGCGAGGTAACCCTGGCAAGGCCAGCTCCTACGCCGGTGGCGTGGTACTGGCCTTCCTTTATTCGTTCGAGGCACTGACACCCGTAGGACAACAAAAAGCCACGATGCAGGGCACCGCGGCTTTTTGTTGTGCTCTGGCAGGAGCTAGTTCTAGAAGAACAAAAAGTGCTTTTTCTTTTTGTGGGAAAGGGGCTTGCCTTTGGGGTCAACGAAACCGGCGGCCCGGGTCTGTCCACGCTTCTGGCGGGCAGTACCGATGCGGTTATCTTTGAACTTGCGCACCGTGAAGCCTCCCGAGCCCTTCTCGAACTGCCGGGACGGACCTGCTGAGCGACCAAAGCTGGTATTGGCCGTACTCATGCCCGAGCGAGCCTCCAGAATTTCCATTTGCTGGTCGCGTTTGGCCTCATCGGGGTTCATGCTCATGCGCTGCTGCATTCGGGCAATATCCGTAGCCGAGGCCTTACGCTTTTTCCGCTGTCCTTGCTCATTGTCGCGCCGGGTTTGCCCTGAATAGGTAGCGCTAGCCGTAGTTTGCGCCTGGGCTGCGGGGGCAGCCAACCAGCCGGCAACGGCAATGCACACCATGGAAAACAGCTTCTTCATAGCAGGAAGGTAACAGAGAAAACCAAGCGGTAAAACGCTTACGCTTAAATACAAAGTGTAGGCCAGCTTTGCGCCCAACGGGTGCCCGACAAAGTTAGTTCATCTGATGCTAAAACTTGTATTTCAGCGGAATAGTCGGCTAAAACGAAGACAAGCTATTACGTAACCTGCACCGAAAATCAGCCTCCTGGCCGGCTGGTTTAGTCACTAGCGCGTGAGGTTTACCGCCGCCACTGGGGTAGCAGCCCCGGCCACTACGAGGTAGGCAACCCCAGTAGTGGCCGGAGCCTCAGGCACCTCGTGTTACGCAGAGCTTGCGGCGGGCCAGCTGCCGGAAGCTCTGGCTTGATTGGGGCCGCTTCTAGGTGCGGGAGCGGAGCGCATCCCGGATTTCGGCGAGCAACAGCTGGTCGCGGGTCGGCGCGGGGTCAGTTACTACTACTTCCTGGGGCTTCTTGAAGCGGTTAGCCAGCTTTACAATCCAGAAAATAGCAAAGGCCATCAGCAGGAAGTTGATGACAGCGTTCAGGAACAGGCCATAGTTAAGTGTGGCCGCGCTGGCGGCTTTGGCGGCCGCCAAATCGTTGTAGGTTTTGCCATCCAGGGCAATAAACCAGTCCTTGAAGTCCATGCCGCCCGTGAGCTTGCTGAGCATCGGCATCAGCACGTCATCGGTCAGCGACTTGACAATGTTGTTGAAGGCCCCCCCAATAATTACCCCGACCGCCAGATCAAGAACGTTGCCTTTTGAAATGAATTCCTTGAACTCCGACACAAAGCCCATAGACAGAAAGTGATTGAGAATGAAGGTGAAAGGCTGATCCGGGTAAATATATACATTTACTTATATGAAGCTACTGCTTTACCCGTCCGATAAAAGTAGAGCCCCTGCCCTGCGGCCGTTGCCACATTTCGTTCAAGCCGGCCCCCTACTCGCCCAATGCACGGCTGGTCCGGTGAGCAGCTCTGCCCAGCCCGCAGGCGGAGCAATTCGTTCTATCTTTGCTTTGTTTCCTGGCCCCTTGCCCTTCGTACCATGATATTTACCAACCTGCTCTACCAGCTGGAAGCCGAAACCGGCATTCTGACCATTACTATCAACCGCCCCGATAAGCTGAACGCGCTGAACGCGGCCACGATTGAGGAAATCCGGGCGGCGGCCCAGCAGGCCCTCGAAGACCCGGCCGTGCGCGGCATCATCCTGACGGGTAGCGGGGAAAAGTCGTTTGTGGCGGGGGCCGACATTGCCGAGCTGACCAAGCTGGATGAGGTTTCGGCCCGCCGGGCGGCTGAGCGCGGCCAGGAGGCGTTTGCCCTGCTGGAGAAAAGCTCCAAGCCTGTTATTGCCGCCGTCAATGGCTTTGCGTTGGGCGGGGGCTGCGAACTGGCCATGGCCTGCCACATGCGAGTAGCTGCCGAAAATGCCCGCTTCGGGCAACCGGAAGTAAACCTGGGCCTGATTCCGGGCTACGGCGGTACCCAGCGTCTCACCCAGCTTATCGGTAAAGGAAAAGCTATTGAGCTGCTGCTCACCGCCGATATGGTGAAGGCCGACGAGGCTCTGCGCCTGGGCCTAGTAAACCACGTGGTGCCCCAGGCCGAGCTGCTGAGCTTCTGCAAGCAGCTCCTGACCCGCATCCTGACCAAGGCTCCCCTGGCCCTGGGTCTGTGCCTGGACTGTGTAAACGCTTATTACGACAAAGACCGCCACGGCTACCAGACCGAAGCCGAATCGTTTGGGCGGTGCTTTAGCTCAGAAGATTTCCGGGAGGGCACCTCTGCTTTCCTGGAAAAGCGCCCGGCCGTATTTTCGGGCAAGTAACCCCCGGCACCAGAAGCCAGAACGTCATGCTGCGCACCACTGCGGCATGACGTTCTGCTGTTCACTCCGGGCTTCTTTTATCATTCCTGAGAACTATTCTTCATGAGTATAGCCAAGCGTCTGGCTTCCCAAACGGCCGTGTACGGCATCAGCAGTATTCTGGGCCGCGTGCTCACCTTCCTGCTGGTGCGGGTGTACACCGGGCGGTTCGCAGCGGCTGAGTACGGCATTGTAACCGGCCTGTACGCCTACGTGTCGTTTTTTAACGTGCTGTTCACCTACGGCATGGAAACTACCTACTTCCGCTTTGCCAACCGACCTGGCACTGACCGCCGGGAGCTGTACGACCGGGTAATGAGCCTGCTGCTCGTGTCCAGCATTTTGCTTACGGCCGGGCTGGCACTGCTGGCCCGCCCCCTGATGAGTCTGCTGAGTCTGCCGCCCGGCCACGAGCAGTATGCCATCTGGATTGCCGTTATTCTGGGTCTGGACGCCTTGGCGGCCATTCCGTTTGCCCGGCTGCGGCTGGAAAACAAAGCCCGCAAGTTTGCCGGCATCCGGCTGGCCAACATCCTGCTGAACGTGGGGCTAAACCTGTTTTTCATTGTGTTGTGCCCCGATGTGCTGGCCGGTAAGTACCTGACCGGATTACGGCCCCTGGTAGAAATGGTGTACAGCCCCACCATTGGGGTAGGGTACGTATTCCTGTCGAACCTGGCGGCCAGTGCCTTCACGCTGTTGCTGCTGGGGCGGGAGCTGTTTGATTTTCGCTTCCGCCTGCAGCTGGCGCCCCTGCAGCCCCTGCTGAAGTACGCCTACCCCATCATGTTCATGGGCTTGGCCGGCATGGTAAACGAAACCCTTGACCGGATTCTGTTGCCCAAGTGGCTACCCAAAGACTTCTACCCCGGCCAGAGCAACCTAGCGGCGGTGGGCATTTACGGGGCCTGCTACAAGCTCAGTATTCTGATGAGCCTCGTAATTCAGGCTTTTAAGTACGCGGCCGAGCCGTTCTTTTTCGCCCAGAGCAACGAGCAGAACTCGCCCCGCACCTTTGCCCTGGTGCTGAAGTGGTTTACCCTGTGCTGCGCCATGCTGTTTGTGGGGGTGAGCGTGAACGTGAACCTGGTGGCCAAGATATTTCTGCAGCGGCCCGAGTACCTGCAGGGGCTGGCAGTGGTGCCGGTATTGCTGCTGGCAAACCTGTTTTTGGGGGTGTACTGGAACCTCGCAGTGTGGTTTAAGCTGACGGATAAAACGTACTACGGCACCTACATCGGGTTTGCCGGGGCCATCCTTACCATCATCCTCAACTTCCTGCTGATTCCGTTGCTGGGCTACATGGGCTCGGCCGTGGCTACGCTGGCCTGCTACTTCCTGATGGCGGCCCTGTGCTGGTGGCTGGGTGAGCGGCACTTCCCGGTGCCCTACCCCGTAGCCCGGCTGCTCACCTGGCTGGCGCTGGCCGTGGGGGTAGTGGCCCTGAGCTGGTGGCTGCCGGTGGCCGAGGGCTGGCCCCACTACGGCTTGCAGGCCTTTCTTACGTTGGGCTTCGTGGGCCTGGTGGGGGTAGTGGAAGGTCGCCGCCTCCGGACGATTTGATTTGGGGCCCGTTAGCGGGAACCGTGAAATAACGTTAGCTTCGGCCGCTGACCGAAAAATTTCACATCGGAATCATCCAGTAATTCCCCGTAATCGGCCAACTTATCATCGGCCGGCGTTTTTCTCCTTTTAACCTTTGCTACCGGCAACTGCCTGTGGCCCTTTTCTTCATGCTGATTTCCATTATCAACACATCCAGCCACCCGCTGCCGGAGTACCAAACCGCTCACGCGGCCGGGATGGATGTGCGCGCCAACCTCCCCGAGCCGGTTACGTTGAAGCCCCTGCAACGCGCCCTGATTCCGACCGGCCTGTTTCTTGAAATTCCGGTGGGCTACGAAATGCAGGTGCGCCCCCGCAGCGGGCTGGCTTACAAGCATGGCATTGGCCTGGTAAACAGCCCGGGCACCATTGACGCTGACTACCGCGGCGAGCTGAAAGTTCTGCTCGTGAATTTGTCGGATCAGGAGTTTGTGGTGCAGGATGGGGAGCGTATCGCGCAGCTGGTAGTGGCCCGCCACGAAACGGTGGAGTGGCAGCCAGTAGCGGTGCTAAGCGAAACCATGCGCGGCGCCGGCGGCTACGGCAGCACAGGCGTGCAGTAACCGGCGCCTTCGTTGCCCGTTGCATTATCAGGCTATTTCAGTACGTACCAACCGGCCTCGTGCCACCCTCCTTTCTTACCTCAACATCTCCTTTCTCGACATCCGTATGAAAATCATCGTCCCGATGGCTGGCATGGGCAAGCGCATGCGCCCCCACACGCTTACCGTTCCTAAACCCCTGATTCCGATTGCCGGCAAGCCCATTGTGCAGCGTCTGGTGGAAGACATTGCCCAGGTATGCGGCGAGCAGGTAGAGGAGGTAGCTTTTATTATCGGGCGCTTCGGGGCAGAGGTAGAAAAGAGCCTCGTAAAGATTGCCGAATCGGTAGGTGCCAAGGGTACCATTCACTACCAGGACGAGCCCCTGGGTACGGCCCACGCCATTCTGTGCGCGCAGTCGGCCCTCGATGGCCCGGTGGTGGTAGCCTTTGCTGATACCCTGTTCAAAGCTGATTTCATTCTGGACTCTTCCGCCGAAGGCACCATCTGGGTGCAGCGCGTGGATGACCCCAAGCCGTTTGGCGTAGTAAAGCTTAACGAGGAAGGCCAGATTACTGACTTCGTGGAGAAGCCCGAAACCTTTGTTTCGGACCTGGCCATCATCGGCATCTATTACTTCAAGGATGGCGAGTACCTGCGCAGCGAGCTGCAGTACCTGCTCGATAACGACATCAAGGACAAAGGCGAGTACCAGCTCACCAATGCCCTGGAGAACATGAAAAACAAAGGCACGAAGTTCGTGCCCGGCCGCGTAACCGAGTGGCTCGACTGCGGCAATAAGGACGCTACTGTTTATACCAACCAGCGCTACCTGGAGTACCTGCAGGAGCGGGGCGAAAACCTGGTAGCTGAATCGGCTAAAGTGACGAACTCGGTCCTGATTCCGCCGGTGTATATTGGCGAGGGCGTTATCATTACCGATTCGGTAGTAGGCCCCCACGTATCCTTAGGCAACCATACCAACGTGCGCGCGTCCATCGTTTCAAACTCCATTGTGCAGCAGTCGGCCACGGTAGTGCATGCCAACCTGACCAACTCCATGGTCGGCAGCCACGCCACCGTAGCCAGCACGCCCAATGATCTGAGCCTGGGTGACTACAACACGCTGCGCGTGTGATATTTTTGCGTCTTCTGACGTTTCAGTAGTTGGTCGAAGGTAGCTGGTGGTGGGATGCTCTCCCGCGAGCCACTACCAGCTACCCCGTACTTACTACCCTCCTATGAGTCGATTTGGCATTGTTTCCGTGCTTCTGCTGGGCCTGCTGGTGGCCGGGCCTACCTATGCCCAACAGGCAAAGCCGGCCGCGGCCACCTCGGCCCCGGAAAAAAAGCCCCGCAAGCTCACGCGCAAGGAGCGCAAAGAACTGGCCCGCCGGGCTGCCCTGGATGCGGCCGCCCAGCAAAAACGTCCCCTCTCGGAGAAGGACCGCGAGATGAGCGAGGCCTATTTCGTGGATGGGGTGCGGTTTGTGCTGCTCGAGGACTACAACAAGGCCCTGGAGCGGCTGCTGAAAGCCTACGCCCTAAACCCGACCAACGCGGCCGTCAACTACAAGATTGCCGAAACCAACCTGCTCAGCGGCAACCTGCAGGATGCCACCAACTTTGCGCAGGCAGCGGTAAAGCTCGACCCTCAAAACGCATACTACTACCTGTTGCTGGCCCAGGTTCATACCTCGCAAAAGCAGTACGACCAGGCCGCCCAGGTTTACACTACCCTGATTAAGCAGGTACCCAACTCGGGGTACTACCTCTTTAATCTGGCCGACCTGTACATGGCCCAGGGCAAGCTGAATGAGGCCTTGGCCACCTTTGATCAAGCTGAGAAAGAGTTTGGCCCCCTGGACGAGGTTTCCTTTAAGAAGCAGCAGATCTACCTGAAGCAGAACAACCTGGACAAGGCTCTGCAGGAAGGCGAAGCACTGATTGCCAGCAACCCCGACCAGGTGCGCTACGTGCTGGCCCAGGCCCAGATGTACGCGGCCAACAACCGGTTCCCCGATGCTATCCGGGTAGCCCAGCAGGCCCTGAAGCAGGACCCCGACAACCCCCGGGCCCGCATGATTCTGGCCGACGTGTACCGGCAGCAGAACAACCAGCCCGAATCGGAAAAGCAGATCAAGCTGGCTTTTGAAAGCCCGGCCCTCGACATTGACGATAAGGTCCGCATCCTGATTGACTACATCAAGCAGCTGCCCAACCCGGCCCTAAACCAAACGGCCCAGGACCTGGCCGCCATTACTACCCGTGTGCACCCGCGCGAGGCCAAGGCCTTTTCCATTGCCGGCGACATCCAGACCGTAACCGGCAACCGGGCGGCGGCGCGGGCCAACTACCAGAAAGCCATCCGCCTCGACAACTCCCGCTACCAGATCTGGCAGCAGGTAGTGCTTATTGATGCTGAGCTGAACCAGGTTGATTCGCTGCTGACCCACACGGAGCAGGCCCTGGAGCTCTTCCCGAACCAAGCCCCGCTGTGGTTTTACAATGGGGTAGGCCATCAGCTGAAAAAGCAGCCGACCAAAGCCATCAAATCACTAGAATACGGGCGCAAGCTGGCCACCGATAACCCGGAGCTGCTGGCCCAGTTCGATACCCAGCTCGGCGATTCTTACCACGAGCTGAAAGACTACGCCAAGTCGGATGCTGCCTACGAGGCCGCGCTGACTTTTGATGCCAACAACGCCCAAGCTCTGAACAACTACAGCTACTACCTCTCCCTGCGCGGCGAGAAGCTGGACAAGGCCAAGGAAATGGCGGGCAAGCTGGTAAAGCAGTTTCCCGACAATGATACGTACCTGGATACCTACGGCTGGGTGCTCTACCGCCTGAAGGATTACGCCGGAGCCCGCCAGCAGCTGGAAAAAGCCCTTAAAACCTCCGCCGATGGCACCGTGATAGAGCACTACGGCGATGTGCTTTTCCAACTTGGCGAAACCGACAAGGCCTTGGCACAGTGGCAAAGAGCCCAGAAAACAGGCGGTGCTTCCCCGCTCATCGACCGGAAGATCAAAGACAAGAAACTATATGAGTAACCGCCTTCTGCTGGTACTGCTAAGCGCCCCCCTACTGCTAGGCAGCTGCAACCGCAATTTGCTTTCCCCGGGCACGAAAACTCCCAAGCCCACGGCGGCAATACCAGAAGCAGTGAAGGCGGTCAACGTTGACTTCCGCTTTCTGGCTGCCAAGGGCAAGGCTCAGTTTGATCAGCAGAGCGGCAACATCAACGTGCGCATCCGCAAGGACAGCGTTATCTGGATTTCGGCCTCGCTGATTGGGGTAGAAGGCGGCCGCATTTACATCACCCGCGACTCAGTGCAGGTACTCGACAAACTGCACCGCGAGTACTATGCCGGCGACTTTGCTTATCTGAGCCAGCGCCTGAACGTGCCCGTTACCTTTGATATGGTGCAGGCCCTGCTGCTGGGCAACTACCTCGCGCCCCAGAATGCTTCTACTCAGCCGACTGTGGTAACCGAGGGCCCTCTGCAACGGGTAAACTTTGAGGAGGCCGGCCTGCTGGTACAGCAGCTCATCAGCCTGGAACGCGGCCGCACGCAGCAACTGCAGGTACAGGCGCCGGCCAACCAAAACAAGCTCACGGTGGATTACACCGATTTCCGCCCCCTGGAGCGTACGCCCCAGCCGTTTGCCTACAGCAGCCTCGTCCAGATTCAACAAGGCCAGACGCCCCCTACCACCCTTACCATCACCTACCGCTCCGTGGACATCGACAAAGAGCGGCTGCAGTTTCCGTTCTCAGTACCCAAGGGCTATGCGCGGAAAAAGTAAGGCCTGGCGGCTGCTTCTGATAAGCGGGCTGCTGGTGCTGAGTTTCTCGGATGCCACCTGGGCCCAACGCACCAGCGCGGGCGGCCGCAAAACCAAGGCCCAACTAGAGCGCGAGCGGCGCCTGACCCTGAGCCGCATCAAGGAAACCAGCCGCATTCTGGAGCAGACCCAGCAGCAGAAGCAGGCCTCAGTGGGCCAGCTCAATGCCCTGAAGGAAAAGCTGACGGTGCAGCAGGGCATCATCAAGAACATCAGCAGTGAGCTACGCTACCTCGAAACCGATGTGCGCCAGACCGAAACCCAGGTGCAGCAGACCCGCCAGAGCCTGGAGCAGCTGAAGGCTGAGTATGCCCGCCTGATTTACACGGGCTCCAAAACGGCCAACGGCTACAACCGGGTCATGTTTCTGTTTGCTTCGGAGTCGTTCAACCAGTTTATGCTGCGCCTGCGCTACATACGGCAGTACACCGAAGTGCGTAAGGCCCAGGCCGCCCAGATCAGCAATACCCAGCAGCGGCTTAATAGCCAGCTCAACGGCCTGAAGGAAAAGCAGGAAGAGAAAGGCACCCTGCTCAACAGCCAGCTTTCCGAAAAGAAAAACCTGCTGACCCTGAAAACGCAGCAGGACCAGGTGGTAACCAAACTAACCCAGCAGGAGCAAACGCTGCGTCAGGAGCTGGCCGCCCGGCAGCAGGCCGTAAGCCGCCTCGACAACCTGATTGCCCAGCGCGTGCGCGAAGAAATTGCCCGTGCGGCCCGGCTGGCCGCCCGCCGGGCCGCCGCCAAGGCCGCTGCGGCGCGCACTGCCTCGGCGGCTACGGCTCCTTCCCGCAGCCCCGGTGCTACCTCCCGCACCAATAGCACCGCAGCGGCTGAGGCAGCGGCCGAAGCGGAAGCCGAGCGCGTGGACCGCGTAACCCTGACGCCGGAAAGCGCGGAGCTGGCATCGTCCTTCCGCGAAAACCGGGGGCGCCTGCCTTGGCCCGTGGGCCGGGGGTTTATTAGCCAGCACTTCGGGCGGCACAACCACCCGGTACTGAAAAACGTGGTAGTAGAAAACCGGGGCGTTGATATTCAAACCAACGCTGGAGAGCCGGTACGGGCGGTTTTCGGAGGCAAAGTGCTGACCGTTGCCAGCGTACCGGGCATGAACACCATTGTGATGGTGCAGCACGGCGACTACTTCACGGTGTATGCCAAGTTGCGGAGCGTGAGCGTCAGTGAAGGCCAGACCATTAGTGCCCGCCAAACCATTGGCACTGTGTCCACTGACGCAGAAGGCACTTCCGAGGTGCAGTTTCAGGTTTGGCACAACAGCTCCAACCTCAACCCCGAGAACTGGCTGGGCCACAAGTAAAATCCGGTATCAGCCTACCCCTGTTGCTACCCCTGCCGGGCCGCCAAACCCTCCTCTGGCGCGGCAGGGGGTAGCCGACTGCGGATGTAGGCACAAAAAAAAACACCGCACAGGATGCGGTGTCTTTCTGAGCTATGAAAACAAACTTAGCTATCAGAATCCCTCCCCCTGCCAGCGGGCAGCCGTGAAACTGCCGCGGGCCGGGGTCATTCCCGATAACATGATGTAAGATAAAGGGAGGATCAGAGCTGATACCGGCAAATTCGCTGAATCTCTTTATTCCCTCGGTGAACTGCCGCAATCTGAACCACGCGGCTACCAGTTGAGCTTACACCAGGTTCAGGCGGCTCAGCAGGGCGGCTTTATAAGAGCTGCCGATGGGCACGGGCAACACGCTGGTAGCCTGCTCAGCGTTGCGGCCAGCTTCCACAATCACCGCATCATTCTCAATGGCAATGATGCGGTCTAGCCGCACGATGTACTTGCGGTGCACCCGGGCAAAGTCACGAACGGGCAGCTTGGCTTCCAGTTCCTTCATGGTGCTGTACACGGTGTACCGCTCCCGGCCCGAGTAAATATTTACGTAGTCGCCCAGGGCCTCTACGTAGCGAATATCGGTTGTATTAACGCGCAGCAGCTTATGATCCTGCTTAATAAAGATTTCGTTTTGACCTCCGTGCAGGTAAAATGATTCAGCCGTGTCGTTGGCCATTCGCAATAGTCCTTCCAGCTTATGTTTTTCTTCTTCCAGCTGGATGCGGGCCCGCCGCAGCTCCAGGTGCGATACTACTTCCCGCGCCAGAATACGCAGGGCATCCCGCTGTTCCTCCGTCAGGCGGCGGGGCACCGTATCAATGGTGCAGATGGTGCCCAGCATTTGCCCCTCGGGGGTAATCAGGGGGGCGCCGGCATAAAATCGGATGTTGGGCTCTCCGGTTACCAGGTCGTTTCGCTGGAACAAAGGATCAAGCGTGGCGTCCTCTACTTCGTACACTTTATCCGTGAGGATGGCATGCCGGCAGAAGGCCAGGTTAAGGGGCGTGCTCGGCACCTCCAGCCCGACCCGGGCCTTAAACCACTGCCGCTCGGCATCGAGCAGGGATACCAGAGAAATGGGCGTGCCGCAGATGTAAGCCGCCAGCCGCACCAAATCGTCAAATACCGCTTCAGGCGGGGTGTCCAGGATCTGGTATTTGCGTAATGCTTCCAACCGCGCCGCGTCGGAGAGGCGCCGGGCCGGGGCCGCGGCCGTTTGGTTGGGAGTAAATGAGGTAAACGACATTAGAGTAAACGCAGGTGTTGAGACATACTATCCGGATAGCGAAGCATAAATTTCCTTCTAAATAGCGTATATAGCCTTAATTTCTTCCTATTGACTTGCTGAGCAGCCAAAATTGCGGGGCTAACAGCCCAATTTGCTGGGTGAGGCCGCCCGCTTGGCGGGGGCGGCTCGCGGTAGGCGCGGGCAGGCCCGCCTTTACCGAGGTGGAAGGTAACGGAACTGATTTTGAAATTATGCGGTACCTTTACAATCCTGATGCGTACAAAACTGCGTACACGTAGCTTTGCCACTCTAAATTCGGCCTAACGGCTTCCCCTTATGAACTTTGCCACACTCCTGCTCGGAATCGGTAACTTCGGCGGTACTGAGTTTCTTCTAATCGGACTTGCTATTATTCTGCTGTTCGGTGCCAAGCGCATCCCGGAGCTGTTCCGGGGCATGGGCCAAGGCATCCGCGAGTTTAAGGATGCTTCCAAGGAGACCAAGCCCGAGTTCCGCGACCAGCCGGCCAATCCCAACGATACGACGGCTCCGCGCCACTAAGCTGCCTACCCAATGAACGCTCCTCTCTTTCTGTTTCTGGAGGGTATCGGCGGCGGTGAGCTGATGGTCATCGTCCTGTTTATCCTGATTTTCTTCGGGGCCAACAAAATCCCGGAACTAGCCCGCGGTCTGGGCAAAGGCATCCGGGAGTTTAAGGATGCCTCCCGCGAAATCCGCAGCGAAATTGAAAACGCCGGGCAGACGCCGCAACCCCAGCAGCCCTACCAGCAGCAATTCAACCAGCAGCCCTACCCGGCGCCTACCCCCGCTCCGGTGGCCGAAGCCCCAGTAGCCCCGGCCGTAACGCCGGTGGCCCCGCCCATGGATGGCGGCATAACCCCTCCGGTTACGCCCGCCCCCGAGGAGCGCCCCCGCCTCGACCAAACGGCCTAAGCAACTGGTACCAGGCGGCTGGCCTTGTCCTTAGGGCCGGCTCCTTCCTGCTTGGGTTAGTACGCACTACCTACTCCAAACCCTTTTCGTCTTGAGACGCTTCAACTCCCTCACGGAAGTTCGCCACGAGCTGACGGCAGGCACCACGTCCTGCCGTCAGCTCGTGGAGTATTATCTGGATAACATCCGCCGCAAACAGCACCTCAATGCATTTCTGGAGGTGTGGCCCGAAGAGGCGCTGGCCCAGGCCGATGCCGTGGACGCCAAGCTGGCGGCCGGCACGTCCGGTAAGCTGGCGGGCATGGTTATCGGTTTGAAAGATGTGCTGGCTTACAAAGGCCACGCTCTGCAAAGCAGCAGCCACATCCTCGACGGCTTCACGTCCCTGTTCACGGGAACGGCCGTGCAGCGTCTGCTCGACGAAGACGCCATCCTGATTGGTCGCCAGAACTGCGACGAGTTTGCCATGGGCGCTTCCAACGAAACGTCCTTTTTTGGGCCGGCCCGCAACGAAGTGGACCCCAAGCGGGTGCCCGGGGGGTCCTCGGGCGGCTCGGCAGTGGCCGTGCAGGCAGATTTGTGTTTGGCTTCCATCGGCTCCGATACGGGAGGTTCGGTACGGCAGCCGGCGGCGTTTTGCGGCATTGTGGGCTTTAAGCCTACCTATTCGCGCATTTCGCGCTACGGCCTGGTAGCTTACGCGTCGTCCTTTGACCAGATCGGCACCCTTACCCGCTCAGTAGAAGACGCCGCTCTGCTGCTGGAAGTGATGGCCGGCTCCGACCGTTTTGACAGCACGGCCAGCCAGCGTGAGGTGCCTGCCTACAGCCAGCAGCTAGCCCCGGCCCCGCACTACCGCATCGGTTACATCAAAGACTGTCTGGAGCGGCCCGGGTTGAACGCGGAAATCAAGGCCGCCACGGAGCAGGCCCTGGACCGGTTCCGCGGGCAGGGCCACGTAGTGGAGGGAGTGGACTTTCCCTACCTCGATTATATCGTGCCCACGTATTACATCCTCACTACGGCCGAAGCCAGCTCTAACCTGAGCCGCTATGACGGCGTGAAGTTCGGCTACCGCGCTCCGGACGCCACCGACCTGGAGTCGCTGTACAAGAAAACCCGTTCCCAGGGCTTCGGCCCCGAGGTGCAGCGCCGGATTCTGCTGGGCACTTTTGTACTGAGCGCCAGCTACTACGATGCCTACTACACCAAGGCTCAGCGCGTGCGCCGTCTCATCAAGGAAAAAACCGATGAGCTGCTGCGCGAGTACGACTTCCTGGTGCTTCCGACCACTCCTACCACGGCCTTCCGCATCGGCGACGTGAACAAGGATACGCTGGCCATGTACCTGGCCGATATCTTCACGGTGCAGGCTTCCCTGGCGGGCGTACCGGCTATTTCGGTACCGGCCGGCACCGATTCGCAGGGCCTGCCCATCGGCCTGCAGATTCTGAGCGGAGCGTTCCGCGAGGAGCACCTGCTGGCCTTTGCCAACTCGGTTACCGAAACGCTGGCTTCGGTAGAAGCCTAAGGCGGCACCTGATCTTCGATACCCCGGAGTTCCACTCCGGTCTTGGCCGACAACCGGCGGTAAGCTGGTTGCTGATGCGGGACCTACGTGGGGCTTCGGGGTTCTTATTCCCGGCCCGGGCTGGCATTGTACCGGTTTCGTGCTATTTTTGAAGATGTGCCGCTCTGAGGCACAGCATTTTGAGCGTTCGGCTTACCTGCCCGTTTACATGTACGTATGAAGAAGTTGTTGCTGCGTGCTGCTGTTCCCGTATTGTTTGCTGCCTCGGCAGCACTGCCGGCGGCGGCCCAGGTGCAGCCCACCCTCCCTTCCGCGCCGGCTACCCCATCGGCGGCGGACGACTCCTTACAGGTAAACCTAAAGCTGCTGCCCGACTCACTGGTAGCGGCCCCTACCCCCCTCGACTCCGTGAAGCTGGCCTGGCTCCGGACGCCGCCCGAGCTGCGCGACCTGGTAGGGGACCGAATCAGCTGCTTTGAAACAGACGTGCCTCACGTCTTCAACTCGCACGTTATGGCGTTTGTGCGACTGTTCACGGAGCGGCAGCGCGGCTACACCCAGCGGGTGCTGGAACGCGAGAACCTATACTTTCCGCTTTTCGAAAAGTATCTGGCCAAGTATAACCTGCCCACCGACCTGAAATACCTGGCCGTGGTGGAGTCGGCCCTGATTCCGACGGCCAAGTCGCGGGTGGGTGCCACCGGGCTCTGGCAGTTCATGGGCCCCACGGCCAACGACCTGCGCCTACGCCGTGACGAATGGGTGGATGAGCGCATGGACCCGGAAAAGGCTACTGAAGCTGCCTGCAAACACTTGCGCTACCTCTACGGAGTGTTTCATGACTGGGAAATGGTGCTGGCCGCGTATAACTGGGGCGCGGGCAACATGCAGAAGGTAGTGCGGCGGACCGGCAAGAAAACCTACTGGGAAGTGCACCCCCACCTGCCGGCCGAAACGCGCAACTACGTGCCCACCTTCACGGCCATCATGTACACCCTGAAGTACGCCCAACAGCACCAGCTGCACTCCCCCACCCTGCGCTACCAGTACCCCGAGCCCATGGATACGCTTCAGCTGGCCGGCCGGGCCTTCGACCTGACCCGCCTGGCCCGCGCCTGCGGCTACTCCGACTCCATGGCTCTGGCGCGCCTGAATCCGGAGCTGCGCAAACCCTGGCTACCCCAGGGCTACCGGCCCTACGCCGTGCAGCTGCCGGCAGCGGTCCGGCCGGCGCTGGCGGTGGTAGATCGGGCAACGCTGTTTGATTACTGCCGGCCCCTGGCCGAGCTGCCCCAGTTGCTGCCGTTTCGCGCGGTGGCCCTGACCGGCGTGGAGGCTTTCCCGACCCGGTCAGTAGCCGAAGGGGGGCCGCGTGAAAAGACCCAGCCCGCCCAGCCCCGGTTCCGGCGCGTGCGCCACACGGTAAAGCGGGGCGAAACGGTAGCCGCAGTAGCCGAGCGCTACGCGGTAAGTCCGGCCCAGCTGCGCCGCTGGAACACGCTGGGCAAAACCAACGCCCTCACGCCGCGCCGCCAGCTGGTAGTGTTTGTGCCGGTGGCTCCTGCTCCGGAGTCTGCTCCTGAAGTGCGGGTGGCCGCTACGGAAATCCGGAGAAATGATGTTGCCGTGGTAAAGCCCTCCGCGAGGCTCCAGCCGGTAGCGGAGGCGCCCGAGCCGGCCTCTGAGGCAGCTGCCCCGGCCCGGCCTTCTTCTGCCCGGTCAGCTCCGTCCGCACGCACGGCGCGGGTAGAATCTGAAACGGCTGCTCAGGTAGAGCCTGACGATTCGGTGCCGGCTACCTACGTAGTACGCCGCGGCGACTTTCTGGAAAAAGTTGCCCGCACGCACGGCCTGACAGTCAGCCAGCTGATGGCGCGCAACAAGCTCACCTCCGAAACTCTGACGCCCGGCCAGAAGCTGAACCTGCGGGAAATAGAGGATACGGCCGCTGAAGTAGCCGCTGCTACCCGTCAGACGGCGGTTGCCGCCCAGGAGCCGGCCCGGCGGGCTACCCGGCCCACCAGCCGCCCCGCCCTACCCGCTCCTCAGGTGCACCTGGTGCAGCCCGGCGACACGCTCTACAATATTTCGCGCCGCTACCAGGGCCTCACCGTAGAAAAGCTGCGGGAGCTGAACAACCTACAGTCGGATGAGGTAAAGCCCGGGCAGAAGCTCATTGTTAAGAGTTAAAGCCCTACCCCACTTACTCCCGGAAAGGGCAGAGCGCACGCTCTGCCCTTTTTTGTGCTCGGGGTGGCAAGGAGGCAGCTACCGAAATCGTGGTCAGGCAACGGCTGTCAGCGCCCTTGCCCGGCTGAGCTACTTACCGGCTACCCGGTTAATAAAATACGGTAAACCCTTCTCCTAACCGGAATTTGCTGGCACCTTTGAGGTCCAATTTTTCACTAGCTACCGGGGATGAACGCCACGCCGCAAGAAGAACGAGAGTACCTGGAAGAAATCAAGGAGAAGCTGACCCTGGCCATCCGGCGCATTGATGACGCCATGCGGCGGTATTCCAACGAGCTGCGGGAGAAAAAGCAGTACATCCACGAGCACCAGTCGGGCATGGATGAGGCCGATATGGTTTCTGCTGAGCAGTCTATCAATCGCATGGCCTACACAGGCGAGGGCGCCGTGGCCCGCAAGCGCCGCCTGCTCAAGCTGGGCCAGTCGCCGTACTTTGGGCGCATCGATTTCGCTACCCCCGGCAAGGCAGCCAACCCGGTGTACATCGGGGTGTATTCCTTCCTGGATGAAACCCAGCGCCAAAATCTGATTTACGACTGGCGGGCGCCTATTTCTTCCCTGTTCTACGATTTCGAGCTGGGTGAGGCCTCCTACCCTACCCCCTCCGGCACGGTAAAGGGCACCATTGAGCTGAAGCGCCAGTACAAGATCCGGGACGGGCGGCTGGAGTACCTGCTCGACAGCGACGTGAACATTCACGACGACGTGCTGCAGCAGGAGCTGGCCAAGTCCTCCGACGATAAGATGAAGAACATCGTTGCCACGATTCAGCGGGACCAGAACGCCGTAATCCGCAACGAAACCGCGCCGGTGATGATTATTCAGGGCGTGGCGGGCTCGGGCAAAACTTCCATTGCCCTGCACCGCATTGCCTTCCTGCTGTACCGCTACCGCGACACGCTGGCGGCTAAGGATGTGCTCATCATTTCGCCTAACAAGGTATTTGCCGACTATATCTCCAACGTGCTGCCTGAGCTGGGCGAGGAGCACATTCCGGAACTGGGCATGGACGAGGTGGCCGCCGACCTGCTCGATAACCGCTACACCTTCCAGACCTTTTTCGAGCAGGTATCGGCGCTGCTGGAGCGCCACGACGCGGCCTTCATTGAGCGCATCCGGTTCAAGTCCTCGTTTGAGTTTCTGAGCCAGCTCAACCAGTACCTGCTGCACGTTGAGAATAATTACTTCAGCGTGGCCGACCTACGCGTAGGGCGCACGGTGGTACCCGGCGCGTTTATACAGCAGAAGTTTAAGGCCTACCACCGGGTGCCGCTGCTCAAGCGTTTCGGGCAGGTAGCCAATGATGTGCGGGCCTACGTGCGCGACAAGGCTGACCGCAAGCTCACGGGGGGCGAAAAGGCCGCCATCGGGGAAGGTATTCCGCGCATGTTCCGCTACGGCAACGTGCTGGAATTCTACCGGGATTTTTACCGCTGGCTCGGCCGGCCAGAGTTGCTCAAGCTCGACCAACACCGCTTGCACCTGGAGTACGCCGATGTTTTCCCGCTGATTTACCTGCGCCTGCGCCTGGAGGGTCTCACGGCCTACGACCACGTGAAGCACCTGCTGGTGGATGAAATGCAGGACTATACCCCGGTGCAGTACGCCGTGTTATCGAGGCTGTTTCCGTGCCGCAAAACCATTCTGGGCGATGTCAGCCAGACGGTGAATCCCTACAGTGCCTCTTCGGCCGAAGCCATTGAGCGCGTGTTCCCGCAGGCCGATGTGGTGAAGCTGTACCGCAGCTACCGCTCTACCCTGGAGATTACCGCTTTTGCCCAGCGCATCAGCCCCAACCCTCACATTATTCCGTTGGAGCGGCACGGGCAGGAGCCTGCCGTACTGCGCTACCCCAGCCCCGAAGCGGAGCTGGAAGCGGTGCGGGCGCTTGTCACCGCGTTTCCGGGCTCCGGCAGTCAGTCATTGGGCGTCATCTGTAAAACGCTTCGGCAAGCCGAGCGGGCGTATGAGGTGCTGCAGGGCCCCGGCGTAGCCCTGCTCACGGAGGAGTCCACGACCTTCAAAGACGGTGTTATCATCACGACGGCCCATTTGGCGAAAGGACTGGAATTTGATGCCGTCATCGTGCCCTTCGCCTCGACGCGCACCTACAAAACGGAGGTGGACCGCAGCATGCTCTACGTGGCCTGCACCCGAGCTATGCACCAGCTCACCCTCACGTACTCCGGGGAGCTCACCACCTTCCTGGGCGATTAAGAGTGCCTGGATAACGGCTTACTTCCGCTGTTTCAGAAAGTGCAGGGCTAACGCTCTGCACTTTTTTTGTTTTTGACTACCAACACCCTGCACAAAAAATGCAGCAGTAAATTCAAGGCAGGGAACTATTTCGGCTGAAGTTGGCACGGCGCTTGGCTAAGCACCGGTATTCCGCGTCCTCCTTCCTATCCTTTCCTTACTATGTTGAAATCAGTACGTATCCCATTTCTGTCCGGCGTTACCTTGCTAGTGCTTACTACGGCTTGCCAGAAAGACACCGAAATGCCCGAGCCAACGGTTACGCCGCCGGTGCAAGAGGCCAACGTTAGCTTAACCTACACCTACCCAACGGCTTCCGCCAACCGAGGCCAGACATTTCTGGCCCAGGAACCAACCGGCAAGCTGGCGTCCGATAAGCTTACCCTCAGCTTTGAAAAAGCCCCACGCGCCGTGGGTATGCTCACGGAGGAGCGCATAGGGTTTGTACTTCCCCGCAGCAAACAGAAAAGCGGCCTGGTAGGCTCCTACACCTTGGCCTCGCAGCCCGACCCCGGCCAGGGCGAGGTAGTAGCTACCTACGAGCGCCCGACCTTCAATACGGGTGTGTACCTGAACCAGTATTCCGGCAACTCGCACCCCATGGAGGGCTCCCTGGTCATTACCAAATACGACGCCGCCCGCCAGCTTATCAGCGGCTCTTTTACGTTCACGGTGAAGCAGGCCAAAGACCCCTACACCTACCTGGCCATCGGCTCCAGCTCAGATGGCCGCAGCAGCTGTGAGATTAAAGGCTACGGTACGTTTGAGGAAATTCCGCTGCTCTAGGCTGCGCCTCGCCTCCCTACCCCCTTGCCCGCCCCAAACCCTACTGCTGGGTTTGGGGTGTTTTTCTTATCCGGGCGGGGGCTTGTACCTTTGCCCTGGGTTGATTTTGCCCCATCCTGCTTTCTTGCCGTTTAAAGGAAGCTCCACCCCTCGCATTGTAGCATGCTGAAGATAAACAAACAGGACGCGCTCAATTACCACTCGCAAAGTCCCGCCGGTAAAATTGAAGTCATTCCGACCAAGCCCGTCAGCACCCAGCTGGATTTGGCCCTGGCCTACTCGCCGGGGGTAGCCGAGCCCTGCAAAGCCATTGCCGCCAACAAGGACGACGTATATAAATACACGGCCAAGGGCAACTTGGTAGGCGTTATCAGCAACGGTACCGCCGTGCTGGGACTGGGCAACATCGGCCCCGATGCCTCCAAGCCGGTTATGGAAGGCAAAGGCGTACTGTTCAAGAAGTTCGCGGGCATCGATTGCTTCGATATTGAAATCGACGCCACCGACCCCGAGGAGTTTATCCGCATCGTGAAGTCGCTGGAGCCCACGTTCGGCGGCATCAACCTGGAGGACATTAAAGCCCCCGAGTGCTTCCCCATTGAGACTGCCCTGCGTGAGCAGATGAACATTCCGCTTATGCACGACGACCAGCACGGCACGGCTATTATTTCGTCGGCGGCCTTGCTGAACGCCCTGGAGGTAGTCGGTAAGAAAATCGACGAAATTCAGGTGGTCGTGAGTGGGGCCGGTGCTGCCGCCATCAGCTGCCTGCGCCTGTATCTGGAGCTGGGCCTGAAGCGCGAAAACGTGGTGGTGTTCGACAAAGACGGCATCATTAACCCCCAGCGTACCGATCTGGCGGCCCTGCAGATGCAATTCGCTACCCAGCGCGACATCACCAGCCTGGCCCAGGCCATGGAAGGCGCCGACTTTTTCCTAGGTCTTTCGGCGGCTAACGTGCTAGCCCCGGAGCTGCTCCTGAAGATGGCCGCCAACCCCATTGTGTTTGCCCTGGCCAACCCCGACCCGGAAATTGCCTACGAGCTGGCCCTGGCTACCCGCCAGGACATCATTATGGCTACCGGCCGCTCCGACCATCCCAACCAGGTGAATAACGTACTGGGCTTCCCTTACATTTTCCGGGGCGCGCTAGACGTGCGGGCTACGGAAATCAACGAGGCCATGAAGCTGGCCGCCGTGCACGCCCTGGCCGAGCTGGCCAAGGAGCCCGTGCCCGACATGGTAAACAAGGCCTACGGCGACAACACCCTGTCCTTCGGCCGCACCTACCTGATTCCTAAGCCTCTGGACCCCCGCCTGATTACTACCGTCAGCCCGGCCGTAGCCAAGGCCGCCATGGAAAGCGGGGTAGCCCGCACCCAGATTGACGACTGGTTTGCTTACGAAGATGAGCTGCGCGCCCGCCTCGGCGTAAACCAGAAGCTGATGAACCGCATTACCCAGGCGGCCCGCAGCAACCCCAAGCGCGTGGTATTTGCCGAAGGTGACACCTACAAAATTCTCAAGGCCGCCCAGATTCTGCACGACGAGGGCATTGCCCAGCCCATCCTGCTCGGCAACCGCAACAAGATTGCGCGTATTGCCGCCGAAAACAGCCTGGACCTGGAAGGCTGCCAGATCATCGACATTCTGCAGGACGAAGCCAAGCGCGAGGAGTACGCCCAGAAGCTGTACGAAAAGCGTCAGCGCCGTGGTATTACCCTCTACGAAGGTCGCCGCCTGCTGCGCGAGCGAAACTATTTCGGGAGCATGATGCTGGAAACCGGCGAAGCCGATGCCTTCATTACCGGTCTGAGCAAGGACTACGGCAAGAGCATTGTGCCTTCCCTGCAGGTGATTGGGGTGGCTGAGAGCGTGAAGCGTGTGGCTTCCATGTACATCATCCAGCACAAGAAAGGCCCATACTTCTTCGCCGATACCACCGTGAACATCGACCCATCGGCCGAGGAAATGGTGGAAATCATTGGTCTCACGTCGCGGGCCGTGAAGTTCTTTGACACCGAGCCGCGGGTTGGTGTTATCAGCTACTCCAACTTCGGCTCGAACCCCGGCGAGCTGCCCGACAAAGCCCGCCGTGCTACCGAGCTGGCCAAGCAGCGCTACCCCGACCTGATTCTGGACGGGGAAATGCAGGCCAACACGGCCCTGAACCCGGAGCTGCTGCGCGAGCAGTACCCCTTCTCGCCCCTGGCCGACAAGGGCGGCGCCAACACGCTCATCTTCCCGAACGTGATTAGCGGCAACATTGCCTACAAAGTCATCCAGGAAATTGGCGGGGCCGAAGTAATCGGGCCCATCCTGATGGGTATGCGCAAGCCCGTGCACATTCTGCAGCTGGGTGCTTCGGTCCGCGAAATCGTGAACATGGCCGCCATTGCCGTGGTAGATGCACAACACCCGGAAGGCAAAGGGTTGTAAGCAGGTGATGAGGTAATAGGTAAAGGGTGAGAGGTGACGACAGAACGCCTTTCCTGCCTCCCCAAAGTGTCAGAAGCCCGGCCGCTTACTAAGCGGCCGGGCTTCTGCATTCTTCTGGTTTCCTCACCGCTTTCTTCCTACCCCATAGCATCGCCTTTAACCCCGCCCGCCCTTTCACCTCGTTACCTCACACCCTTACCTGTCACCATTTACTTCATTACCTTCCTACCTCATCACCTCATTACCATTTACCCCATCACGGCTACTTCCTTTGATTCCGGGCAAATTCGCGCCAACTTGCTTGTATCACAGGCCGGCGCACCCTGAGCTGGCTAATCTGATTAGAACGCCTAAGTTATTTGGCACGAAACCCTGCCGCGGGTTGTTCTGCCCGTTCTGACAACCTCTACTTTAATCACCCCGCATGATTGCCTACGTTGACGGTAAACTCGCTTATAAAGACCCAACCCAGGCCATTCTGGATGTAAATGGCATTGGCTACGAAATCCGGATTTCCCTGGCTACCTACTCCAAGCTGCCCGCCGACGGAGAGAAGGCCAAGCTCTATACGTATCAGCACATTAAGGAAGACGGGCAGGCGCTCTACGGCTTCCTGGACCCCAACGAGAAAGCCCTGTTCATGCAGCTGATTTCGGTATCGGGCATTGGGCCGGGCACGGGCATCGTGATGGTATCGTCTATGTCGGTAGGCGAAATCCGCCAAGCCATTGTCAGTGAGGATGTCCGGGCCATTCAGGCCATTAAGGGGGTAGGGCCCAAAACGGCCCAGCGCGTGGTGCTGGAGCTGAAGGACAAACTGCGTAAAGACGAGCTGCTGGCTAAAGCCGGTATTGATACCGTACCGCTGGCTAAAGCGCACAATACCAACCGCAGCGAAGCGTTAGCGGCTCTGGTAACGCTAGGCTTTGCCCGGGCTGCGGCCGAGAAAACCCTCGACCAGATCCAGAACAAGCACGGCAACGACCTGAGCGTGGAGGAATTAATTAAATTCGCTCTTAAGTCTCATTAGGTCAGGTTTGTTTTTTGCTTTCCACTCTCTGCTTTTTGCTGCCCGGCCGGGTCTGGTACGGGCTGATGGCAGAGAGTACGTGGCCCTTCGGGAAAACAGAAAGCAAACGGCGAAACCGACTACTGCTTCCTTTCCTTCGCCCTTCCCGACGATTATTGACGCTTGAATACCGGTAAGAAGTCCTTGGCCGCCTCCCTGGCGGCCGTTGTATCGTTGGTGACCTGGTGGTCGCAGGCTAAGCCGGTGGGGGGCCCAGGCACCTCGTTTACCATGCAGCAGCTCTGGTCCGACTGGCTACCGGCCGGCTCACCAAAGCTGCGGCTGCCGCTGGGCTTTTCTCCTGATACGCCGCGCATTGATACGGCCCGCTACCGGCCCAGCCGCCGCCCCCGCGTGGCCCCGCAGGACCGGCTGGGTACGCCGTTTTCGCCGCAGCGCCGCCGCTCCCCGCTGGTGCTGCCCCTCCCCTCTAACGTAGAACTCGATGTACAGGCCGACGACAGCCTGAAAAATTTTGATGTGCGCGAGAAGCTGGGCACGGACCTCGACTACCGTGACCCGAGCCGCATGACGTTTGAGGAGTACTCGCGCTGGCAGCAGCAGCAGGCCGTGCGCAACTATTTCCGGCAGCGCTCGGCCGGGGGGGTAGCCGGCAGCCCCAATACGCCCGCCTCCCAGCGCCTGATTCCGAAGATTTACCTGGGCCCCATGGCCGACCGGATTTTTGGGGGTAGCTACGTGGATATCCGGCCCCAGGGAGCCGTGACGCTGCGCCTGGGTGCCCGCTTCAACCGCAACGAAAACCCTACCCTCACGCTGCGTCAGCAACGGGTCGGCGACTTTCAGTACGACCAGAACCTCAACCTGAACCTGACCGGACAGATTGGCGAGAAGCTCCGGCTCACCTTTAACTACGACACCCGCGCGGCCTTCGATTTCGAGAACAACATGAAGCTCGATTACACGGGCTACGAAACCGATATCATCCGCAAAATAGAGCTGGGCAACGTGTCTTTGCCCCTCAACAACTCCCTGATTCAGGGTGGCCAGAACCTGTTTGGGGTGAAGGCGCAGTTTCAGTTTGGGCGCCTGGGCATTACCACCGTCGCCAGTACCTTGCGCGGGCAGGCCGATGAGGTGCGGATTCAGAACGGGGGCCAGAGCCGGCAGTTTGAGCTGAAAGCCAGCCAGTACGAGCGGGACCGGCACTACTTCCTGTCCCAGGCCTTCCGCGACCGGTATGATGCCGCCCTGCGCAACCTGCCCACCGTGCAGAGCGGGGTTGAAATCAACAACCTGGAGGTGTACGTCACGAACGACAACCGCCAAAGCGACAACCTGCGCAACGTGGTGGCCCTCCAGGATTTGGGCGAGCCCCAGCGCCTGTACCGGGGCCGGTTTCAGAAGCCCGCCGGCCCCAACGCCCTGGCCGACAACAATGCCAACACCCTGCTGAGCCAGGTGCTGGCTGGTGGCACCGACGCCCGCAGCGAGCAGAGAGTTGACGAATACCTGGCCGGGCCGCTGCAGCTCCAGCGCAACGTGGACTATGAGCACGTACGGGCCCGCAAGCTGGACCCGCGCGAATACACCTACAACGCGCAACTGGGCTACATCTCCCTGAACACACAGCTGCTGCCGGAGCAGGTGCTGGCCGTGTCGTATCAGTACATCAGCAACACCAGCGGCCGGGGCCAGAACCGCCCCAACCAAGTGGGCGAAATCACCAATGATTATGGCTCAAGGGGACAGGATGAGGTTATTTACCTGAAGCTGCTGAAAGCTACCAACCCCGCCGTGGGCCTGGCTGACCCCAGCCAGAACCCCAGCAATGAGAACCTGCTGACGCGCAACCTGCCGACCTGGGATCTGATGATGAAAAACATCTATCCCCTGAACGCCTCCCAGCTCAACCGCGACAACTTCCAGCTCCAGATCGTTTATAAAGACGACGTGACGGGGGTGGACCTGATTTCGTTGAAGGAAGGCCAGCGCATTGCCAACCGCCCCCTGATTGAGGTGCTCAACCTCGATAACGTAAACCCGAACAACGACCGGAACCCCGACGGCAACTTCGACTTTTTCCCCGGCATCACCATTGATACCGAGCAGGGCCGCATCATCTTCCCCGAGGTGCAGCCCTTTGGCAGCTACCTCGCGGCTCAGTTCGATACGGCTACTTCCACCACCGAGCGCGACCTGGCGCGCAAGTACGTGTACCGCGAGTTGTACACCCAAGTGCAGAGCGACGCTCAGCAGCGCCAGGAAAAAGATAAGTTTTTCCTGCGCGGCCGCTTCCAGGCTACTTCCACCGACGAGATTAACCTGCCGGGCATCGGCATTGCTGAGGGCTCGGTGCGGGTGCGGGCGGGTAGCACCCTGCTGCAGGAAGGGGTGGACTACCAGGTATTCTACGACCAGGCTAAGGTAAAAATCCTGAACCCTAGCTACCTCAACTCGGCCAACGAGCTGCGCGTGGAGTTCGAGAAGAATGCCCTAGTGCAGGTGCAGCCCCGCAAGCTGCTGGGCGCCCGCTTCGACTACCGGGTGTCGCCGGACCTGAACTTTGGTGCTACCGTGCTGCACCTGCGCGAAAACCAGGCCCCAGGCATCAACCGCGTGAACGTGGGCGACGAGCCGGGCAACAACACCATCTACGGCTTCGACGTGAACATGCGCCGCGAGTCGCGGGCCCTGACTAAGTACCTGGACATGCTCCCGCTGATTTCCACCAAGGAGGTGTCGTCGGTGGCGTTTAGCGGCGAGTTTGCTCAGCTGCTGCCGGGCCAGTCGCGGCTGGGCTCGGGCGGAAGCGGGGGCGAAAACGGCGTTTCCTACCTCGATGACTTTGAGAATGCCCGCACCCCCTACACCCTGGGCGGCATCAACTCGGCGGTTACCTGGCGGCTGGCGGCTACCCCCACTCCGCTGGGCGGCAACGTGCAGGGCCTGGCCGCTGGCTTCCGCCGCGCTAAGCTGGCCTGGTACACCATCGACCAGACCTACTACACCAACGGCCAGAGCAAACCCCAGAACATTGGGGTGAACGACCTGAAAAACCACTACGTGCGCGGCATCAAGCGCACGGAGGTTTTCCCGAACCGCGACGTAGGCACCACCGGCAACTCGTTCGAAACCACCTTCGACCTGGCTTATTTCCCCGACGAGCGGGGCCAGTACAACTACAACCCGGCCGTAAACCCCAGCCAGCCGCGCCGGTTTTCTGCTACCGATGCCACAGCCAACCGGTCCCGCTACGGCGGCATCGCGCGCGAAATCACCTTCGATACCGACTTCGATAACGCCAACGTGGAGTACCTGGAGTTCTGGATGATGGACCCCTTCCTGGGCGGCGAAAACGGCAAGGTGAAGGACCAGGACGGGCAGGATGACAACAACACCACCGGCGGGGACCTGTACATTAACCTGGGCACGATTTCCGAGGACGTACTGAAGGATAACAACCGCTACGAGTTTGAGAACGGCCTGCCCGTGGACCCGGCCAACCTGACCCAGGACACCAATCCCACGCCCTACGGCCGCGTGTCGCGCCAACCCTTCCTGACCGATGCCTTCAACGCTACCCCCGGAGCCCGCGCCCGCCAGGATGTGGGGCTTGATGGGGTAAACGACGAGGAAGAGCAGGCCCTGCCCGAGGCGGACCCGGTGTACCGCACGGTGCCCGACCCCGCCGCCGACAACTTCCGCCACCACCTCGACCCCAGCTACGACCAGCAGGATGCCAAGGTGCTGGCCCGCTACAAAGACTTCAACGGCATGCAGGGCAACTCGCCCGAGGGCAGCCAGCTTAGCTCTACGGCCTTCCCCGACAAGGAAGACCTGAACCGCGACAACGTACTGACCGACACGGAGCGCTACTATGAGTACCGCATGCAGCTGCGCCCCGGCCAGATGCAGGTGGGTCAGAACTTTATCGTGGATAAAGTCACGAACAAGAACTCCGATACCGGCAACGAGGAAGTAACCTGGTACCAGTTCCGGATTCCGGTGCGCCAGCCCACGGGCATCGTGGACCCGCTACAGGGCCAGACTACCCAGGACTTCGGCTTCAAGTCCATCCGGTTTCTGCGCATGTACCTCACCGAGTGGCAGCAACCGGTGGTGCTGCGCCTGGTGCAGCCCCAGTTTGTGGCCAACCAGTGGCGCCGCTACCTCACCAAAATCGCCGACCCGACCCAGGTTATCGTTAGCCCCGATACCGACGCCGACGCCTTCAATATCTCAACTGTCAGCATCGAGGAAAACGGACCGGCCGCCGTGGTGGGTACCGATGCCATTCCCTACGTGCTACCCCCCAACATCCGGCGCGACCGGGAGTATGGCTCCAGCACCGTAAACCGCCAGCAAAACGAGCAGAGCCTGCGCCTGGTGGTGGAAGGCCTGCGCGACGGTTTCGCCAAGGCCGCGTACAAGAACATCAACCTGAGCCTGCTGCGCTACAAGCGCCTGAAGCTGTTCCTGCACGCTGAAAACGAAGACGGTACTACCCGCGACGGGCAGCTGCGCGGCTTTGTGCGCCTCGGCACCGACTATACCCAGAACTACTACGAGTACTCCAAGCCGCTGATTCTGACCAAGCGTGGCCAGAGCAAGGTGGAGGAAGTATGGCCCGAGGCCAACCGCATCGACCTGAAGCTGCAGGACTTTATTGATGCCAAGGCCCGCCGCAACCAGCAGGCTGGCTCCAGCGCCGACTACAGCAAGCCCTTCGTAGTAACCCTGCCCGATAACTCCACTATTACCGTAGTCGGCAACCCCGATTTGTCGGCGGTGCAGGGCGTGATGATTGGGATTCTGAACCCGCGCGACGACAACGCCAGCAAGAACCTCACGCTGTGGGCCGATGAGCTGCGGGTATCGGAGTTTGAGACGGAGAATGGCTGGGCCGCTACCGCCCGCTTCAACGCCAAGCTGGCCGATATTGCCAACATCACGGCTACGGGTAGCTACGTAACCACCGGGTTCGGAGGCCTGCAGGACCGCGCCCAGCAACGCTCCCTCGACAACATTGCCCGCGGCGACGTGAATGCCACCGTGGCCGCCGAGAAATTCTTCCCTGAAAAGCTGGGCCTGCGGGTGCCGGTGCTGGTACAGGCCGGCGTGGAAAGCCGCGCTCCCAAGTACGACCCCCTGGACCCCGACACCAAGTTGACTCAGTCGCTGGAGAAATTCAAGACCTCGGAGGAAAAGGCGGCTTACCGCAAGGAAGTAGTGGACCAGACCAGCCAGCGGAGCATTTCGGTGCTGAACGTGCGCAAGGAGCGCACCAACCCCGACAAAAAAGTGCGGCCCTACGATGTGGAGAACTTCGCCCTGAGCTACTCGCTCACCGAGCGCCTGCACACCGATATCCGCACCGACCGGGACTACACCCGCACCTACACGGGGGCCCTGGCCTACGTGTACCAAGCTACCCCGCGCAACTACACCCCCCTGGCCAAGGTGAAGGCCTTCGACTCGCCCTACCTGAAGATGCTGCAGGAAGTGAACTTCACGCCTCTGCCCTCCCGCTTCTCGTTCCGCGCCGACCTGGACCGCCGCTACAACGAGCGGTTTCTGCAGCGCACCCTGGAGCCCGGCCAGGTACCCGTTACGGCCGGCATCCCGGGCATTTTCCAGAAGGCCTTCTTCTTTAACCGCATCTATGACTTGCGCTGGGACCTGACCAAGGCCCTGGCCATTGACTACACGGCTACCAACCGGGCCGTGGTGGACGAAAACCCCGGCCGCAGCATCGGCGACGACCCGGTAGCCCGCCAGAACCGGGAGCTGCTGCGCCGCAACCTGCTGCGCGGGGGCCGCACCACCAATTTCAACCAGACGGTGGCCTTCACCTACCGCCTGCCCCTGGATAAGTTTCCGCTCACCGACTGGCTTTCGGCCGATGCGCGATACGCGGCTAACTATACCTGGCAGGCGGCCTCTACGGCCCTGACTGCGCCCCTGGACCCCACCGACCCCAACAGCGAAACTGTGCCCCTTAACCTGGGCAACACGGTGCAGAACAACGGGGAGCTAAGCGCCAATGGCCGCATTGATCTGGTGAAGCTCTACAACAAGGTGCGCTTCCTCAACATCATCAACAACGCCCCGCCGCCCCAGCCCCGGGCCCAGGCTCCGGCCAACCCCCGCGACGGGCTGGCCCGCCGACTGCAGCCGGGTGCCACCGATGCAGCTACCCCCGCCGACTCGGCGAAGGGTCCGGAGCTGCGTCTGCTAAAGGCCGTGCTCCGCTCCCTGATGACGGCCCGCTCCCTCAACTTCACCTACACCCGCTCCAACGGTACGCTGCTGCCCGGCTACCTGCCTGGCACCCGCTTCTTCGGGCTGAACAACGACTTTGACGCGCCGGGCATCCCCTTCCTGCTGGGGCGCCAGTACGATTTGGATGCTCTCTACCAGAAAGCCTACAACAACGACTGGTACACGACCAGCAGCCAGTACCTGAACACGCCCTTCAGTTCCCTGCTCACCGAGGCCCTGACCCTGCGTACCACCTTGGAGCCCTTCCGCGACTTCAACATTCAGCTGGATGCCCGCCGCAATTTGGTGCGCAACCGGGAGGTGTTTTACCGCCTGCAGGTAGATACCCTCACCCTGCTACCCTTCCCCAACGAGGCGCCCCGGGCCAGCAACGCTTTGGGTTCAGGCACGTTCAGCACCTCTTTTATTTCTATCCGAACCCTGTTCGGGGACCTGAGCAACCGGGGAGAAGCATCCAAGGCGTTCCAGCGGTTTATTGATAACCGGGTGTTCGTTCAGCAAAGGCTGTCGCAGGATAACTCGGCGGCAAACGCTACCGGTGATAAGGGCCGCTATAGCTACAACTCCCAGGATGTGCTCCTGCCGGCCTTCCTCGATGCCTACCGGGGCAAGTCGTCGGATGGCTACAAATCCAAGAAGTTCAGCCCGTTTAGCCTGCTCCCGATTCCGAACTGGACCATTGCGTACAATGGCCTGGCCGAGGTGCCCTTTATGCAGCGCTACTTCCGTTCCATTACTCTCAACCACGCTTACTCTGCCCTCTACAACATTAACAGTTACACGACCAATGCCGTGTATAACCGCGAGCCGCAGGGCCTGCCTACCCTCATCAACCCCGATAACCAGCAGTACATCCCCTACTACATTCTGGGCCAGGTAACCATTGCCGAGCGGTTGGCACCCCTGATCGGCTTGAATTTCCAGACCACCGGCAATCTGACGGGGCGCCTGGAGTACCGCATCGACCGCAACATTGGGCTGAACATCCCAACGGCACAGGTAACCGAGCTGCACTCCAAGGAAACCATTATAGGGTTAGGCTTTGCCACGAGCCGCCTGAAGCTGCCCTTCCGGATCGGGGGCGAACAGCGGGTGCTGCGCAATGAGCTCAACGCCCGCCTCGACCTGAGCATCCGCGACAACTTCACCATTCAGCGCACCATTCTGGACGTGGTTGACCCGGGCGGAACGACCTCGGCTTCGGCGGGCCGGGCTACCAGCCAGGTGACCAATGGTACCCGGCAGGTGCAACTCCGCCCTACCGTCGATTATGTGCTGAACCAGCGCCTGAACCTGCAGTTTTTCTTCACCCAGAACATTACGGCCCCGCGGGTGCAGAACGCCTTCCGCAACACCACCACCGAGGGCGGTATTCAGCTACGCTACAGCCTCTCGCAGTAACCGGCAGCTGTCCTTCTTACTTGCCAAAGCCCACCTTCCCGTAAGGTGGGCTTTTGTGTAACCGGCCCGAACGCGGTAACCGGGGCCGCCAGGGTTGGCCTGAATCTTCCCCGTAGGCTTCATTCGGAAACTCCCCGGCAAATCGTACTTTTGACGCGGTTCGCTCTGGCAACCTTCTTAATCCCGTTTCATCTACCCAAGTACCGCACCCCATGAATCTGCCCGCCAGCCTGAAGTACACGAAAGAGCACGAATGGATCCGCGTGGAAGGCGATGTTGCCATCATCGGCATCACCGACCATGCCCAGAAGGAACTCGGCGATATTGTGTACGTGGACATTGACACCCTCGACAAAGAAGTAACCCAGAACGAGGTATTTGGCACCGTGGAGGCCGTAAAAACCGTTTCTGACCTGTTCAGCCCCATTACCGGCACCGTACTCGAAATCAACGACAAGCTGGATGGCAGCCCCGAACTGGTAAACTCCGACCCCTACGGCGACGGCTGGATGATTAAAATGTCTATCGGCAACGCCGCCGAGCTGGAAGCCCTGCTGTCGGCAGAGGCCTACGGCGAGCTGGTAGGCGCTTAATTCCGCCGCTTGCCCTCTCCGGCCTTGATTACCCCAGCGCCGCCCCCGTCCCGCCGCCGGGCCCTTGTGGCCCTGCCGCTGGCGTGGGCGGCGCTGGTGTTTCTCCTGACGCTGACTCCGTCGCAGGAAATGCCCCGCACTCCACACTGGGAGCTGCTGGCCTTCGACACGGCCGCCCACGCCTTCGTTTTTCTGGTGCAGGCCACGCTGGCTGTTTTCTCCGCCCGGCGACAGTCCTGGTTTCCGCGGCTGCGGGCTCAGGCCTTCCGCTTGGTCTTCCTGATGACGGTTGGCATGGGCGCTTTTATTGAAGTGCTGCAGATGCACATGAACCTAGGCCGCCACGGCGAGTGGTCTGACCTGCTCAGCGATACGCTGGGGGTAGGGGCAGGCCTGCTGCTGATGTGGCTCAGCCGCCGTTTCTGGCAATGAAACACGCCTACCCCCTATTGCTGCGGCAAGCCTGCCATCTGGCCGGAGCCTTCCTGGCTCTGGGCCTACCCCTGGCTCACGCCCAAGCCCAGGACCTGCCCCGGGCTTGGCAAACCATTACTACTCTGGCCTCGCCTGCCTTCCAGGGGCGCGGATACGTGCGCGGAGGCGACCAGAAAGCGGCCCGTTACCTGCAGAAAAGGTTCCGGGCGCTCGGCTTGCAGCCGCTCACCCCCGATTACCGGCAGCCGTTTGTGCTGGATGTAAACGCGTTTCCGGGCAAACTGGACCTAGAGCTTAGCTTCGGGATGCTCCGCTTTCCGGGTCTGGGCAGCGCCCAGCGTCTCCGCCCTGGCCACGACTTTATTGCGGACCCGGCTTCGGGTGCTGGCAAGGTTGGGGGTCCTTTTTCGGCTGTACCGCTAGTACGCTTTGATACCCTGACCTTCACCGATGCTGGGGCCCAGCAGCAACTACTACGGCAGGCCTGGCACGGCGGCGGGCTGGTGCTGCGGGCCGCCGATGAGCGCCGCTTGGCTATGTTGCCCCTGCCGGTGCGCCAGCACCTAGATTCGGCGGCGCTGCGCTTAACCCTGGTTCCCAAGCTCACGGCTTCTTTGGCCGCCGAGCAGGCTCCGCAGATGCGCCTGCAAGTGCTGGATTCCGTGTGGACCAGCCTGCCCGGTACTGGTAGTGGCCCTACGGTGGCGCTGGTAGCCTCACGCGTACAGGCTACGCTACGGCGCCAGTACCAAACCCAGAATATTGTGGGCTACCTGCCTGGCCGCATCCAACCCGATTCGTTTTTGGTGGTTTCGGCGCACTACGACCACCTGGGCCGTATGGGCCGGCGCACCTACTTCCCCGGGGCCAACGACAACGCCAGCGGCATAGCTATGCTTCTGGAGCTGGCCGCCCACTACGCCCGCCCCGAAAACCAGCCAGCGTACTCGTTGGTCTTCATTGCTTTCGGGGCCGAAGAAGCCGGCCTGCTTGGCTCCCGGTATTTCGTCGAGCACCCATTGGTGCCGCTGCCCCGCATCCATTTCCTGCTGAACCTTGATTTGCTGGGCACTGGCGAGCAGGGTGCTACGGTTGTTAATGGTCGGCTGTGGGAGCGGCAGTTTGCCCAACTAACGGACCTGAATAAGGCTGGCCAGTACCTGCCTGCTCTGGGCGCACGGGGCCGAGCAGCCAACTCCGACCACTACCCCTTTTCCGAGCGTGGAGTGCCCGCCTTCTTCCTCTACACCCGCGGCGGCAGCCCCGCCTACCACGACGTACACGACCGGCCCGAAAATTTGTCGCTGGCGGGTTTTGCCGGCGCCTTCCAGCTGCTTCGTGACTTTCTCAACCAGCAGGGCGCCCGGTAGTATACAGCGTCAGGTAGGGTGCTCAAATAAAGTTTAGCCTGATTGAGGCATGGGCTTGCTTCCGGCTCCGCACCATGTCTCAATCAGGCTAACTCATTCCCCTTAAAAAATTCGGGACGCCCCAGCTAGTGCTGAAGCGTCCCGAATTTTTGTGGTGGACCGGCTGGTTACGACCCAGAGTAACGGTTTTAGCTGTTGGCTTTGAACGAAGACATGATCTGCTTCGCTACGTTTTCCCACTCCGGCTTCTGACGGTCGGCGCAGGTGAAGGTGCACATCAGCAGTTTGCCTTCCACGTCGGTAAAGAAAATCAGGGTGTAAACTTCGTGGCCGAGCTCAGGCTTCATGAGTTCCATGTAACCAATTTTACGGCCGTTCACTTCCTTTACACCGTGGTTGAACCACTTAGCTTCCTTAAACTGCTTGGCGTAGGTCTTGTAGAAGTTGTCCGAGTACATGTCGATCATGTCCTGATCGGCAGTGTTGTCGGTGTAGGAAAAGGCGATACTAGCCTCCTTGTTGTTAGTGTAAATAACGCTAGGACGGCTCTGCGCCTTGGCGTAGTTGAAATCCATCTGCTGTTCGCTCATCACCTCAAAGCCTTTGGGGATGAGAATTTCCACCCGCTCACTTAGCACGCGCTTTTTGATCAGCTCCACTTCAGCGAAGGGACGGGCAGCCATCAGCAGCAACATCAGGCAGAAAACAGGGGCGGCGAGTAATACTTTTTTCATAAGTATGGACTGAAAAAAGGTGGAATTCAAAAGCAAGCTAAGGTCCGGAGAGTGTAAAGTCACTCTGTTTGGATAACACAATTTACGCACAAAATCGGAAGCCGCAAGTATTTTACAAAAAAATAATCTTGAAGCCCGACTCTATTCGCGAGGATTTGGCTTAAAAAACAGCTATTAAAGCCTGCAAAGCCGGTTTTGCTCAAAAATAGAGGTTGGCGTATGTTGAATCCGCCTCCCTAAAAAATCCCAATGCTGTATTGGGAATAGCCTATACGACATACTAACGACAAAGTTCAATTTATGGATTTACTCTGCCGTCAGAAGCCTAGGTGGTACTTAGAGAATGTTGTTGATTTGTTCCTTGATCTTCTCGAGCTCTTCCTTCATGCTCACCACCAAATGCTGGATGGTGGAGTCGTTGGCTTTGGACCCGATGGTGTTGATTTCCCGACCAATTTCCTGCGAAATAAAGGCTAATTTCTTACCGGTGGGCTCCGGTAGTCCGGCCGTTTCGGCGAAGTAGTGCAAATGGTTGATTAACCGCACTTTTTCCTCGGCAATGTCAAGCTTTTCAATATAATGGAGTATCTCCTGCTCGAAACGGGTAGCGTTGAAATGCTCACTGCTGGTTACTTCCGCCAGGTGGGTTTGCAGGCGCTGCCGGACCTGCTCAATCCGGGTCGGATCGTGGCGCTCCACTTCGGCGAGCAGAATCCGGATGCGGTCCACGTAACCCAGAATTTCGGTGGTCAGGGCCTGGCCTTCATCGCGCCGGAACTGGTTGACGCGGTCTAAGGCCTCCTGCAACAGGGGTAGCAGCTCTTCCCACGGTGTTTCCTCCTCTTCCTCCGTGGCGGCCGTAGCATCGGTGGGGATGCGCAGGGCCCCGGGCAGGGCATGGGCCACGGCCGTGAGCTGCTCCAGGGAAAGACCTACTACCTGGCTGAGTTCCTGCAACTCCCGGCAGGCAACCGTCAGGGCCTCCTTATTAACAATAGAGCCCTGGGCCCCGGTGGCCCGGGGCCGCACAAAGTCCAGGTTGAGGTTGACTTTACCCCGAATCAGACTTTTAGTGACCAGGTTGCGGATTTCCAGCTCCCGATCCAGCAGAAAGCGCGGAAGACGCAGACTCAGATCAAGGGTTTTGGAGTTAAGCGACTTAATCTCGACGGTGACGGAGTAGCGGTCGGTTTCGCGGTGGGCGATTCCGTAGCCGGTCATGGAGTGCAGCATGGGCAGATTAGGGCAAAGTGGGCGCAAAAGTAGGAGTTTCCCGCAGTACGTGAGCCGGTTACTAGGGCAGTAACACAAGCATAACATGGCCACAATATTAGCATAACAAGGCCAGTCTAGCTTTGCGAAACCCTTTTACCCTCTGGCTATGCGGCGCTCAGCTTTACTGCTTTTCTTCCTGACAATAAGCCACTTGCTCCTGGCTCAGCAAGGAACCTTAACTGGAAAAGTAACCGACAAAAAAACCGGCGAGGGTGCCATCGGTGCTACGGTGCTGGTAACGGGCACCACCCAGGCCGCACCAGTGGAGCTGGACGGCTCCTATTCCCTGAAGCTGGCGCCGGGCACCTACGGCATCACCATTCAATCCATCGGCTACAAAACCCTGACCTTTAGCGGCATCAGCATTCAGGCCGACCAGAGCACCACCCTCAACGGCATATTAGAAGATAATGCGCAGGCCCTGAAAGAAGTAGTGGTAACGGGCCAGAAGCAGACCGGCACCGAGGTAGCCATGATTCAGGACCTGAAGCGGGCTGAAGTGGTGGTGAGCGGTATGAGCAACGACCAGATTGTGAAAAGCTTGGACCGCGACGCGGCCGAAGTGGTGAAGCGCATTCCGGGCGTGACAATTCAGAACAACAACTTTATTGTGATTCGGGGTCTGGCTGAGCGCTACAACACGGTGCTGCTGAACGACGCCCTCACGCCCTCGGCGGAGGTAGATACCCGCTCGTTTTCCTTTGATATCCTGCCCAGCTCGGTGATTGACCGGGTTCTGATTTTTAAGTCGGGGGCACCGGAGTTGCCCGGCGAGTTTGGCGGCGGCGTAGTGAAGGTATATACCAAGAACAGCGTGCTGGACAACTCTACCAGCCTGAGCCTTTCGGGGTGGGTGCGCAATGGCACTACCTTCCGCAATGACTACATGACCAGCCAACGTAGTAGCACCGACTGGCTGGGATTTGATGACGGCAAACGGGAGAAATCGGCCCTGCTGCCCGACGAGCCGGTAAAGCGGGCTACCACCCCCAGTGACCAGCTTACGGCCATCAGCCGTTCATTCCGTAGCACTACGTGGCTTCCCCAGATAGGGCGGGCCCTCCCCGACCTGCGCGCTTCCCTGGGCCTGAACCGCCGCTTTGACCTCGGTTCGGCAACCCTGAGCAACGTGACGTCCCTTTCCTACTCCAGCACCCACGAGCAGTACGATATTGAGCGCAACCGCTACCTGGTAGAGCGCGACGAACAAACCAACCTGCCCCGGGCTCAGTACGAGTACAACGATGAGCGCGCCCTGACCAGCCTGCGCATTGGCCTGATTCATAACTGGCAGGTACGCCTGAGCAGCCAGCACCGGCTGGAGTTCCGCAACTTCCTGAACCAGTACGCCACCGACGAGGTAGTGCACCGCACCGGCCAGAACGTGGACGGGTTTGAGCGCGACGACTACGCCCTGCATTACCAGAGCCGCACTATTTACTCGGGCCAGCTGCAGGGCACGCACGAGGTAGGCAGCAAGGGCAACACTACCCTCTCCTGGGCCGGTGGCTATAACTATGTGTTCCGCGACGAGCCCGACTACAGCCGCTACACCAACTTCCGGAACACCGAGTTCAACCAGCCTTTCAGCGTGAATATCCCCACGGAAGGCAACATCACGGAAACCAGCCGCTTCTTTTCGACTCTCAAGGAAAACACCTACATGGGCAGCGGCCAGTGGGAGCGGCGCTTTACGGGCCGCGACACTACCCGTGCCAACCAGTTCAAGCTGCGGGCTGGTTTCTATACCGAGTACAAGGAGCGGGACCTGCGCAACCGTTACTTCTCCTTTATCCGGGGGCTGCGCTTTAACCGCCAGGACTTGCTGGGCCTGCCGATTGAGCAGATTTTCGCCCCGCAAAACCTGGACGCCGTTACCGGTTTCACCGTGGATGAAGGCACGCGCCCCGAGGACCGCTACCAGGCCAACAACGTGCTGGTGGCCGGCTACGTGGGTGCCGTGGCCCCGATTTCCGACAAGTTCAACCTCTCGGGCGGGGTGCGGGTAGAGTATAACCGCCGCCGCCTGCAGGGTGCCGCCGACTACGAGGAAGTGCGCACCATCCCGATGCCTTCGTTGAATGCGGCCTATAACTTCACGGAGCGCTCCTTGCTGCGCCTGGCCGGTAGCGTGAGCGTCAACCGGCCCGAGTTCCGGGAAATTGCGCCCTATCAGTATTACGACTTTACCACCAACTCCATTATTCTGGGGGATTCCAGCCTGAAAACGGCCACGATTTACAACGCCGACCTGCGCTACGAGTTCTACCCTTCCCGCTCGGAGCTGATTTCGGTGGGTGTGTTTTATAAGTCGTTCCGCGACGCCATTGAGCAGGTAACCTACAACCAGACCAGCAGCCAGCTCTGGCGCACCTACCAGAATGCCGACAAAGCCTACGACGTAGGAGCCGAACTGGAGGTACGCAAAGGCCTGCTCGACATTACGGAAAACAAGTACTTGCAGCGTCTCTCCTTTATTCTGAACGCCTCCCTGATTTATAGCCGCGTGACCCTGGCCAACACGGCCCAGAACAACGGCTTTGCGCTGTCGGGGCGGCCGCTGCAGGGCCAGTCGCCGTACGTGGTGAACGCCGGCTTGTTCTACCAGGACGACGAGGCCAAGTGGCAGATTTCGGCTCAGTACAACGTTATCGGGCAGCGCTTCACCTTCATCGGCGACCAGACCCAGAACTACTCTGTAATTGAGATGCCGCGCCACGTAATTGACCTGGCCGTAACCAAAGGCATTGGGCAGCATCTGCAGCTGAAGGCCGGGGTGCAGGACCTGCTCAACCAGCCCGTACGGCAGTTCTACGACTTCAACCGCAACAGCAAAATCGGGAAGGATGAGCGGGGCTCCTTCGGCAGCTACCGTCGCGGCAACTACTCCATGCTGGGGCTGGTGTACAACTTCTAAACAATAAGGTAACATCAGGCTAACGAAACGATAACGCCCACCGGACTCCGGTGGGCGTTATCGTTTCAGACCTTCGCTGGGCGAATCAGTGCTACCCTTTTCTTCCCTTTCTGACCATGAAAAAGCTTGTACTCCCTTTGCTGCTGGCGCTGGCTACGGTAGCCCCAACCGCTACCCAGGCCCAGACGGTATGCCCCGCCGCCCCTACCCCGATTACGGTGCCGCAAACCATTTCCAGCGATGTTACCTGGACCAGCAACAACATCTACCTGCTCACTGACCGGGTGTACGTGACCAACGGCGCTACGCTAACCATTCAGCCGGGCACCATTATCAAGGGCTCGGGCCTGGGGACGCTGGTAATTGAACAAGGCTCGCGCTTGCTGGCCGACGGCCTGCCCAACAAGCCCATTGTATTTACCTCCAACCAGCCAGCCGGCAGCCGTAACCGCGGCGACTGGGGCGGCATCGTGATTCTGGGCCGCGCCCCCATCAACCAGCCCGGCACCCCCGTAATTGAGGGGGTACCCGGCCGTACGTTTGGGGGTAACCAACCCAACGATAACTCCGGGATTCTGCGCTACGTGCGCATTGAGTTTCCAGGCATTGCCCTTACCACTGGCAACGAAATCAACGGTCTGACCCTGGGCGGGGTCGGCTCGGGCACTATTATCGACTACGTGCAGGTGTACGCCTCCGGCGACGACTCCTTCGAGTGGTTCGGGGGCACCGTAAACGCCAAGCACCTGATAGCCGTAGCCGCCACCGACGACGACTTCGACACCGACTTTGGCTTTACGGGCAAGGTGCAGTATGCCGTAACCGTGCGCGACCCGCAACAGTCCGACGTATCGGGCTCCACGGCGTTTGAGTCGGACAACGATGGGAACGGCTCGGCCCTGACGCCCCTGACCGCGCCGGTGTTCTCCAACGTCAGTGCCTTTCTGCAGAACGTACCGGCCGTAACGCAGTTTACCCGGGCCATGCACCTGCGCCGTAACACGGCCATTTCCATCTTCAACTCGGTATTCACGGGTTGGCCCCAAGGGCTGACGCTTGACGGCGCCGGCGCCCAGGCCAACGCCACCAGCGGTGCCCTGGTACTGAAAAATAACGTATTGGCGGGCATCAGCACGCCGTACTCGCAGCAGTCGGGCGGCACCTACAACGTGCAGGGCTTCTGGGAAAACGCCGCCAACGCCAACACTACCCTGACGGCGGCCTCGGCCCTGAACCTGAACGCCGACAACTTCAAGGCTCTGAACCAGAACGGCACCCCCAACGGCACGCCCGATTTTACCCTGCCGGCTACCTCGCCCCTGGTAACGGGCGCCGCGTTTACCGATGCCAAGCTCAGCGGTGACTTTTTTGACAATGTAGCGTACAAGGGCGCTTTCGGGCCAGCTGGCACTGCCAACTGGGCGGCCGGCTGGACCAACTTCAACCCCAACTCAACCTGCTATAACGTGGCGGGCCTGACCCTGGCGGCCCGTACTTCCTCCGACCAGCTCCAGCAGCTGGCCGTAACCCCCAACCCAGCGGCCGGCGAAACCAAGCTGCGCTTTGAGCTGAAGCGTGGCGGCACGGCCACGGTACGCGTGCTGGACCTGACGGGCCGGCAGGTAGCCGCTGTGCTGACGGATGGCAAGCTGGCTGCCGGGCTGCAGCAGGTAGCCCTGCCCACCAACCTGCGGGCCGGCGTGTACGTGGCCACCGTTACCACCAACGAAACCAGCCAATCGGTACGCTTCGTGGTAGCCAGATAAGCACTTTATCGTTACCCTTCTATCCGGTTATGAGCCGGCTGCCTTCGGGTGGCCGGCTCTTTTTTTGAGGCGGCAGGCAGGGGCCTCCTGGTTCTGCCGGTCACCTTCTAACTTGCACGCATGCCCAAGCTCCGCGTTCTGCACCTGCCCAAGTGGTACCCTCACCGCTACGACGACCAGGATGGCGACTTTGTAGCGCGGCACGTAGCGGCCATTGCTCAGGCTACGGCTCCTGAAGTGGAAACTGCTGTGCTGCTGGCCACCGTGGCGCGCGGACCCTTAGCCCGGGTGGTAGAATGGGAGAAAGACTTCGCGGGACCAGTCCCGACGCTGCGTTACTACTACCGGCAACGACTTACGGGTATCGGGCCGCTGGATAAGCTGCTGAAGCTGGGGCTGTATTTCTGGTGTCTCAGCCGGGGCTACCGCCGCCTACTGCGCCACTGGGGCGCCCCACCCGACCTGGTGCATGTGCATGTGCTGTTGCGCACAGGACTATGGGCGTGGTGGCAGCGGTGGTGCCAGGGCATTCCCTACCTCATTACAGAGCACTGGACGCTTTACCTACCCGCGCGGGCCGGGCACATCGGCTGGTTGCGCCGGCTCCTAACCCGGTGGGTGGTAGGCCGGGCAGCGGCCCTGCACACGGTGTCAGAAAGCCTGCGGGACGCCATGCGCGGCCTGGGCTTCCGTAACCAACGCAGCGCCGTTATTGCCAATGTGGTAGATACCGACCTGTTCCGGCCCGCCCCTACCCCCCGCGTGGCCGGGCAACTGCTGGTAGTTTCGGCGTTTCATGATTCGGTGAAGAACATCAGCGGCATTCTGCGGGTAGTAGCCCGCCTGCGCCCTCACTACCCCCACCTGCGCCTGCGTCTGGCTGGCTACGGTCCCGATGAACCTTTGCTGCGCAGGCAAGCGGCTGAGCTGGGCCTGCTCTCCGAGGGTACGGTGACGTTTCTGGGCAAGCTGGCGCACCCGGTCGTAGCCGCCGAAATGCAGCGCGCATCAGCATTGGTGTCCTTCAGCAGGGCCGAAACGTTTGGCTGCGTGCTGCTGGAAGCCCGCGCTACGGGCTGCCCGGCAGTGGGCCCGGCTACCGGCGGCGTGCCCGAGCTGTTTCAGCCTCCGGGCCGGTTTGGGCTCCTGGTGCCCCCCGATGATGAGGGCGCCCTGGCCGAATCCCTTACCGCCGTGCTGCAACAAACCGTACGCTTTGAGGCCGAGCAGCTGCGCACCGATGCCGTAAGCCGGTGCAGCTACCTCCTCGTAGGTCAGGCGTTTTACCAACTATATACTATCCTGCTGGCTGGCGCCGGCCCGAATTCGGGCGAAAGCAGTGCATCTTAGCGGCTCCTTAACCGCTGCGTTGAATGCTTCGTCGCATTATTCAAAACTTTGCTACCCGCCTGGGTACGGCTTTGCTCAGCTTCGGCATCGTCTGGCTGACGGCGCGCTACCTGGGGGCCGCGGGGCGGGGCGCCGTGAGCTTGTTCGTAACGGATTGCGCGGCGCTGCTGCTGTTTATTGGGCTGCTGGGAGGCTCTTCGCTGATTTACCTAGCTCCGCGCCGCAACCTCTGGCACCTGCTGCTTCCGGCCTATGCCTGGGCGGTGGCCGTCTGCCTAGGGGGCACGGCGCTGGTGGCCCTGTTTCGCCAGCCCGGCCCCGAGTACCTACTGCACCTGGCGGGCCTGAGCGTGCTGCAGGCTTTCTTCTCCATTAATACGGCCCTGGTGCTGGGCCGGCGCCGCGAGTCCGCCTACAACCTGCTCACTCTAAGCCAGGTAACGCTACTGGCCGGCGGCCTGGTCCTGGCGTTTGGGGCCGGCGGGCAATGGCTGTCGGTGCGCTCCTACTACTGGGCTTCCTACCTGGCTTTCGGGCTCCCGCTGCTGCTAAGCTTTCTGCCTTTGCTCCGGCAGCCCGACCGGCGCCGACGCCTGGGCCGGCGCCTCCGGGCTACCACCCGCGAGTTGGCCCGCCATAGCCGAGGCGCTCATTTCTCCAATATTCTGGCCTTTGCCAACTACCGCCTTGGCTACTACTTTGTGGCGCATTACGCAGATATCCGGGCCGTGGGCATCCTGTCAGTAGGCGTGGCGTTGGTGGAAGCCGTGTGGCTGATTCCGCGCAGTACGGCCCTGATCCAGTACGTGGACTTAGTGCACGCTGGCTCGGCCGCCCCCCTCCCCCCCTCGGCGCTGCGGGTGGCCCGGCTCACGGTGCTGGGTACGGCTGCGGCCCTCGGCACGCTTATCATATTGCCCACAGCCCTGCTCACGACCGTGTTCGGGGCGGAGTTTGGGGCGGCCCGGCCGGTGATGGTGTTGCTGGCTCCCGGCGCGGTTCTGATGGCAGTACAGATGCTGGTGAGCAGTTACTTTGCCGGCCTGGCCCACTACCGCATCAATAACCTGGCCTCGGTGGTGGGGCTGGGCGTAACGCTGCTGGCATGCGCCCTGCTGATTCCGTATTTCGGTATTCTAGGGGCAGCGGGAGCGGCTACGCTTTCGTATGGGGCATCCACCATCTTTTTGCTGCACCATTTCCGCCGGGCTACAGGCACGCCCCCTTCAGCCCTACTGCTTCCGCGGCCAGCCGATGCCGGATACTGTTGGCAGCTGCTGCGCCAGCGCCTGGGTTAACCGGCTGCTTTCACGCTTACCTCAAACCACGGCGCTGGATCGGCCCAGGGATCGGGTTGGTGCGTGGGCAGGGGGGTAGGCGAGTACAGGGCGCAGAGAGTATTGCCAACCTGCACGAGCTGACCGGGGGCCGCAGCCGGCAACCCATCCAGAATACCGGCTAACACCTCCCAGCGCGGTTGCCCGGGCTGGCGGCTGGCATCGTGCCATACCACTATGGTTTCAGGCCCTACCAAATGGTCAAACACGCGGCGGGTGTCGGTTCGCACGGCCTCGTAGCGGTGGTCCCCATCAATGAAAACAACATCAAAAGGTCCCAGGGGATCATACTCGTAGGTAGCGGAGTTGCCGTACAGATGGCGCACGTTAGGCAGGGGCCGCGAGAAAAACCCGTGCAGCTCCTGATAGCGGGCCGGTAGCCCCAGGGCCTGCAGCTCGGCGGCCGAGAGGTTGAGAGTCACTACCTCGGCGGCTACTTCCGCCACATTGGCGGCGCTTTCGCCCCGCCAGGTCCCGATTTCAAAGTAGCGACGACCCGCGCTGCGGCGCACCAGCGCCCGAAGCAGGGCCAGATCGGTAGGCAGCGAGCCCCCGTCGCGGAAGGCAAACGGACGAACCGTTTCGCCTTCCGAGGGCAGCAGTTGGGGCAGGCCTACTACCGGCAGGCCGGTGGCCGTTACCTGCCAACGAGCACCGTGGCGCAACGCCCGGGCCTGCCAGCCGCTTTCATCGGCAGCCAGCACATGATTCAGAAGCCAGGGGTTGCGCAGCAGGCTGCCCAACCCGCGAAGGGTTTTAGTAAGTCGGGACAACGGAAGGGTAGGAGGGTATGGGGGTAGGAGTTTAGGAGGGGTTTGGAGGGTACAGGGGGTGTGGGGTTATGCAGGTTTTAATGATAAAGAAGTGAGAAGTTCGGGGATGATAAGAGCAAGGGGATGATCCCTGAGCCGGGCCAGTGAAATTTTGAGCAGATGAGTGGCTCGGCGCAGTTCACCCCAACACGTATTTAGTCACCACCTCATCTCCCCGAAACCCCTCCTAGACTCCTACCCCCATACCCTCCTACCCTTAACTAATCGGGACTTTGCGCAGGATGGCCTCAATCAGGTCCTGGGTCCGGATGCCGTCAGCTTCGGCCTCGTAGTTGAGCAGGATGCGGTGGTTGAGCACATCGGTGGCTACCTCCTTTATGTCTTCGGGCAGCACGTAGTCGCGCTCATCCAGGAAGGCTACGGCCTTGGCCGCGCGGTGCAGGGCAATGCTAGCGCGGGGGCTTACGCCAAACTGCACGTACTGCTGAAACTCCGCCAGATCATACTCGGCAGGCTTGCGGGTGGCAAACACCAGCTCAATAATGTACTTCTCCAGCGTTTCGGAAATCTGCACCTGATTGATCTGCTGCCGGATACCGAAGATATCTTCCTTGGTCAGCACTGGGCTTACCTCGCCTACATAGCTCATGTTAGCCATGCGGCGCATCACTTCCAGCTCATCGGTTTTCTTGAGGTAGTCCACGTACACCTTCATCATGAAGCGGTCCACTTGGGCTTCGGGCAGGGGGTAGGTACCTTCCTGCTCCACCGGGTTTTGCGTGGCCAGCACCAGAAACGGCAGATCCAGCGGGTACGTGGTTTCGCCGATAGTGACCTGCTTTTCCTGCATGGCTTCCAGCAGGGCGCTCTGCACTTTAGCCGGGGAGCGGTTCACTTCATCGGCCAAAACCAGGTTGGCGAAAATGGGGCCCTTTTTCACCTCAAACTCCGACTGATTCTGATTGTAAATCATGGTGCCTACCAGGTCGGAGGGCAGCAGGTCGGGGGTGAACTGTACGCGCTGAAAGTGCAGGTGCAGCACCTTCGACAAGGTACTAATAGTGAGAGTTTTGGCTAGGCCCGGCACCCCTTCCAGCAAAATATGTCCGCCGGTAAAGAGGCCAATCAGCAACCGGTTCAGCATGTAGTGCTGGCCCACCACCACTTTGCCCACCTCGGCAAAGACTTGCTTGATTTTCTGCTGGTAGTCGGGCACCGAAGCGGGTTGCGGAGGCATCATACAGGAGCAAAACAGGTCTAAGAAGCTTAAAGGTAGAGAAACCGACCCAGTACCGCTACCACCGGCTATGCGACCGGACATCTGTTTTCCTCATGATAACTCCGATGGGCAACGTGGTGCACGTATTTATTTATAACAAAACACATAATAACTATAACTCATTCTAAATAAATTAGGTATATTCAGTACCTGAAGCTGTTGATGATCTGTGTTGTTGTCCCGCGTTTCCGGGCTGTTCTATTCTCTTCCTTTCGCTGAGCCGACGTAGCCTTCGGGCCCTGTTGCCGCGCTTCTGCCCCCGCACCTACCTGGCCCAGGCGCTTGCCTGCGGCTGTGCCTTCCTTCCCACCCTTTTTTCCTGCTGTAGCATGAAAACACTTCTTCTATTGGTGCTGCTGTTCGGCAGCTATGGCGCCAGTGCCCAACCGGGCTGGCACTGGGTAAACCAGCTTACCAGCTCCGCGGCGGCCGTTACGGCCAAAAGCGTAACCACCGATCCGGCGGGCAACAGCTACGTTACCGGCTCTTTCCAGGGCACCCTCCAGCTTGAAGGCCACAACCTTTCCAGCCGCGGCAACACCGATTTATTTCTGGTTAAATACTCCTCTACGGGCAAGGTGATGTGGGCCAGCCAGCTTGGGCAAGCCTCCGGAACGCCTGCCCCCTACCCCTCTGAGGCCGGCGGGGCCGATGTAGCCCTTGATGCGGCGGGCAATGCGTACGTCGTGGGTAATTTCTCCGGCACCTTATCCTATGGCAACGCTCGTACGGTCAGCAGCTTCAGCGAGGGGTTTACCACGGCGCTGGTGGCGAAGTTTGACCCCGCTGGGCAGGTGCAATGGGTGGAGCGCTTCGGTATTCCGCAGTTTAGCTGCTACGGGTACGCCATTGCCACCGACGCCGCCGGCAACAGCTACGTTACCGGCCAGGCCGACTACGGGGGCATTCGGTTTGGCTCTCAGGTAGTAGGCGGCAGCCGCCGGGTAATGTACGTGGCCCGCTACACCCCTACCGGCGCGGTGGCCTGGGCTAAGGTATCGTCCAACTACTCCAGCTATGGAGCCAGCGGGGCCGATGTAACGCTCGATGGCAGAGGGAACTGCCTGGTAGGCGGCTTCTTTAACAACGACCTGACCCTGGAGGGCCAGACCCTGACGACCAGCGGGGCCGATGCATATCTGGCCAGCTTTCAGGCCGCATCCGGCGGCTTGCAGTGGCTCAGGCAAGGCAGCGGCCCCGGAGCCAATAAGGCGGTATATATCAGCTCGCTGGCCACTGACGCGCAAGGCAACATCTACGCGGCGGGCAACTACTCCGGCACGGTGGTCTTCGGCAGCCAGCAGCTTACCAGCTCCGGCAGCTCAGATCAGTTTCTGGCCCGCTACACCCGTACCGGTGCCCTGCAGTGGGTACAGTCGGTGGGCACCAGCGCCCCGGAGTATAACACCTGCCTGACTACTACCCCCGCCGGTTTCAGTACCTTGGTTGGGCGGCGCCTGAATGCCGACTACCAGCCCACTACCCTGCTGCACTGCCTGCAACCCGATGGTAGCGTGTACCACACCGAAATGCTGGGTACCAGCGGCAGTTGCACCGCCAGCAGCATTGCCCAGGATCAGGCAGGGAAACTTTACGTGGCGGGCACCCTCAGCGGCACGGCATCCTTCGGCCGCACTACCCTCCAAACCGGAGCGCGTACCGATGGCTTTGTGGCCCGTCTGTCTGTTCCGCCACCGGGCATGCAAGGCACAGGCCCTGTTCGGCCGACCTTCCAGGTGTATCCCAATCCCACCCAAGGCCGCCTGACGGCGTTGCTCTTGTGGTCCAAGCCCGGGATGCTCACTACGGGCAAAGCACTGCTGTATAACTCTTTGGGCTCCCCGGTTCTTACCCAGCCTCTGTTTGCTACCGGTGCCACCCAGGTGCAGGCCACCTTCGACTGCTCTTCTTTGTTGCCAGGCATCTATACCCTCAAGCTGTTCACTCCCGATGGTACTACCTACACGCAGGGAGTTGAAGTGCAATAAGCAGAGGCAACCGCACAAAAAGCCCTTCGGCCATCTGCCGAAGGGCTTTTTTCAGAATGATGGTAGCGCCTACCGCTTCTCAAGCCAATCAACTGCTTATCCGCCATTTACACGGCACACAAGGCTGCTTTCTTTTGATAGCTTAACTAGTATGTGAGGTAGCCCCTCTTTGTCAGATACCGCTTTGCTTTGGGTGGGTTGAGCTTTGTAGCGCGTCCTCACGGCCAAAGCCCCAGCGGAGCAGCACAAGGAGGAATATCACTCCCGCCCCAACGGGTGTTAGTGAGGTAGTTTGTCGCGCAGGGCGCTGTAGGTCCAGGTGCCGGCCAGGGCGGCAAGAATCAGCACGGCGGCCCCGGCTACCCCGCTGCCCAACTGCGCAAACATAGGGCCGGGGCAGGCGCCGGTCAGGGCCCAGCCCAGGCCAAAGAGGATGCCGCCAATCCAGGTGCCGTGGTAGTACGACTTATCGGCTAGCACGATGGGCTCCCCACTGATGGTTTTCAGGCCGATTCGCTTGATGAGTTGAATGGAAACCAGCCCAACCAGAATAGCCGAACCGATGACGCCGTACATATGAAAGCTTTGGAAGCGGAACATTTCCTGGATGCGCCACCAGCTCACTACTTCGCTTTTGGTGAGAATGATGCCGAACAGCACACCCATGCCCAGGTATTGCAGGTTTTTCATAGGATGAACAAAGGTCAGCAGGGTTAGAACAGCGCCGGATACACCACCCAGGTCATAAGCAGTCCTCCCACGAAAAAGCCGATAACGGCCACCAAGGACACCCACTGCAGGTTAGAAAGGCCCGAAATGGCATGGCCCGAGGTGCAGCCGCCCGCGTAGCGCGTGCCGAAGCCAACCAGAAAGCCGCCCAACACCAGAAACACCCAGCCTTTCCAGTTACCCAGGTTTTCCAGGGCGAACAGCTCCCGGGGCAGCAGGCCCGAGAAATCAGTCAGGTGCAGCTGCGCCTGCAGGTCGCGCACCGTTTCCGGGGAAATGGCTACCGTATCGGGGTGGCCCAGCACCTGGTAGCCGATAAAGCCGCCCAAGCCAATACCCAGCACGAAAAACAGGTTCCAAGCCTCGGCGCGCCAGTTGTAGGTCAGGAAGGGCAGACCGGCGGGCACGCAGGCCGCGCACACGTGGCGCAGCGCTGAGCTGATGCCCAGGGCTTTGTTGCCGATGAGAAGCAGGGCCGGCACGGTCAGCCCAATCAGGGGGCCGGCCACGTACCAGGGCCAGGGCTGGCTAAGAAAATCAAGCATCACAGCAGAAGGTCAGATTTGAAACAGAAGAGAAACCGGAAACACCCACCGGGCGCGTTACTGCCCGGGCCGACCTCCGGGTAACCCGGCCGGCTAGTGCCCGGCCCCCACCGGAAACGATTTTACGGCCTCGCTCAGGTCCAGCACCCGTGCCCTCGGCAGCGCCGCGGCTACCATGCTGCTACCCGCCGCCGAGCGGTAGCCGCCGGCGCAGTGCACCACAATGGGCTTATCAGTCGGGAGCTCCTGGGCCCGCTCCCGCAGTTCCGGCAGCGGGAGGTTGAGCGAGCCGGCAAACAGTGGCTCATTGCGGTGCTCCGCGGCGCTGCGAATGTCCACGATGGTATAGTGGGCGGAGTGCTGCCGGAACTGCGCCACGTCCAGCGTCGGCAGGATAGCGCCCGCGGCAGGCGAGCCCACCAAGGCACCCTTTATCTGGGCCTCGTAGCCGATTTTAGCTGCCTTCCGGATCAGGTTCTCCCGTGTTGCCTCGTCCGCCGCAATCAGGTAGAAGGCCTCCTCCGGCCCCACAATGGAGCCCAGCCAGGTTTCAAACTTGCCACCCTGCTGAATGTTGATGGCCCCCACCGCGTGGCCCCGCTTGAACGCGGCCTCGGGCCGGGCATCCACCACTAGCACGCCCGCTTCGAGCGGGGCCTGAGGTGCCAGGCGCGGTACCTGCTGCACGCTGGGGGCGTAGGCTGGGGCACCAGCCTTGTTGAGAGCTACGTCGTGCCCAAAGTATTTCGGGATAAACGGCTGATCCTGCAGCAGCTCCCCCACAAAATCGGTTTCGCTCAGCTCGCGCAGCATGGGGTTGCCACGCTTCTCCGCGCCAATGGTGCTGCTACCCGCCCCGCTCAGGGCCTTGCCGCACAGGCTACCCGCCCCGTGGGCCGGATACACCAGCACGTCATCCCCAAGGGTCAGCAGCTTTTTGCGCAGGGAGTGGTAGAGCTGCCGCGCCAACTCCTCGCGCGGGGCCGTGAGGCTGCCGGCTTTTTCGCGCAGGTCTGGCCGCCCTACATCGCCCACAAACAGCGTATCACCGGTAAATACGGCCACGGCCTGGCCTTCGCGGCTCAGCACGATGCTCAGGGAATCGGGTGAGTGCCCGGGCGTGTTCAAAGCCCGGAAGATAAGCTTGCCCAGCCCAAAGGACTGGCCTTCGTCAAAGGTCTCGTGCTGGTAATCAGCCCCCAACAGTTTACTCACCCGAATGATGGCCCCAGTTGCCCGAGCAATTTCCAGGTGGCTGCTCACGAAGTCGGCGTGGGGATGGGTTTCGATGACGCTTACAATCCGGGCGTCGTGGGCGCGTGCGAAGTCATAGTAGGGCTGCGGGTCGCGGGCCGGGTCGATGAGCACCACCTCTCGGGCACATTCGCTAAGGATGGCATAGGAAAAATGAGCCAGACCCTTGTCTTCAAACTGTTCAATTTTCATGACCAAAGGGGTTAGGGGGTGATGTGAAAGCGAAAAAACGGAAAGCAGGAGCGGCAAAACCGCGTAAAGCCCAGGGGTAGCAGGCGCCCGCCTTAGGGCGTAAACACCAGTTCGCGCAGCAGAATAAAAGCCCCCATAGCCAGCGTAAACCAGCCGAAAGCAGGCTTAAGCCTGTCTCCCGAAATAAAGCGTGCCAAGCAGCTGCCCAGCACGATACCGGCCACGGCAGAGGCCAGAAAGCCGAGCAGGAAACCCCAGTCAATGGGCATGCCCGTACTTAGGTCCCCTCCAAAGCCGATCAGGGAGTTCAGGGCAATAATGACCAGCGAGGTGCCCACGGCCAGCTTCATGGGCAGGCGGGCGCCCAGCACCAGGGCCGGAATAATCAGAAAGCCGCCCCCGGCCCCTACTAAGCCAGTAAGCGTTCCTACCCCCAGGCCAATGCCCATAATCAGGGGGTAGTTGAAGGCGGACGGCGGGGGTAGCCCTACCCCAGGTGCGGCTTCGGTCTGCGGCCGGCCGCGAATCATGGATGCCGCGGCTACCACCATCAGCGCGGCAAAGCCTGTGAGCACCAGTAGGTCTTTGGTCAGAGCGAAGTGGCCGAGCGTAAACAACTGCTGGGGAATAACGGGCAGTAAGAGCCGGCGCACAACAAACACGGCCAGCAGGGAAGGAAGCAGAAACACCACCGCCGTTTTCAGCGACACCAGCCCCCGCCGGAAGTAACCCCAAGCTCCTACCACCGAGGTAGAGCCTACTACAAACAAGGAATAGGCCGTGCTTAGCATCGGACTCACGCCCAGCAAATACACCAGCACCGGCACGGTAAGAATGGAGCCTCCCCCACCCATGATGCCCAGTGCCAGCCCAATGAAAATGGCGGCCATGTAACCGAAAGCCTGCTGCATGATTGAACGAATGAACGAATGTACTTATGAAAACATATTCATGCGTTTTCATAAAAAAGGCCGCTTTCTACAAAAAAGTACACGCGGCCAGACACTGAATCACATCCACTACTTCGCGCATCTTCAGCGAGTAGAGGATGTTTTTACCGTCGCGGGAGCTAGACAGGATGCCCTTGAGCTTCATACCCGTCAGGTGGTGCGACAACAGGCTTTGCTCCACGCCCAGCGTTTCGCTGATTTCGCCCACCGACAAGCTTTCCTGACTAGCCAGCAGTTGCACAATAGCAATGCGCGTGGGGTGGGCCGTCGTTTTCAGAATAAATGCCACCTTCTCCATCCGTTCAGTGGTCAGGTTCAGGTCGGCGGGTGTGTGCGTATGGCTCATAGGATGTCGCAAACGTATGAACATTTGTTCATACATACAAATGAATGGGATTTTGGGTTCCTCTCTTCCTGGCACCAGGCTAGAGCAACGGCCCGCGCTGTTATGTCCTGGTGCGATGCAGTACGGATTGTGCGCTCATCCGAAAGGGGCGTAAGAGGGCGCGTGACTCCCATTGCACAGTCCACATTTCGCGTTGCAGAGTACCGATTGCCCTGAACGCAAAAAACCCGGAAAACCCCTTCTGCTACTTGAGAAGGCGTTTTCCGGGTCTTCCGGTTGTAAGTAATTGTACCAGAGACGGGACTCGAACCCGTACGTCCGTGAAGACAAGGGATTTTAAGTCCCTCGTGGCTACCATTACACCACTCTGGCTTTAGTTTGATTATTGCCCCGGTAGCATGTGGTCTGCGCGTGACAATTGGGGCAAAGTAACTGCAAATTTTTCAAACGATGGTCACTATCTTGCCCATTTATATAGTGCAGCTCCAGTAGGATCACCCTTCCACGCTATTCTCTCAAGCCATTCGCTGGCGAAAGTCCTCATCCGTGATGGAATGCTTGCGAAGAGCAGGCCTAACCAAGCAGTTGATTTGCGGAGAACTTGCTATAAAGCAAAAGACCCTGCCGTTTAGCAGGGTCTTTTTTGGAGCGGGAGACGAGGTTCGAACTCGCGACCTCGACCTTGGCAAGGTCGCGCTCTACCAACTGAGCTACTCTCGCTTTTGATCTTGGCGCCGTAGTGGCGTTTTGATGTGACAAAGGTAGTACAGGAAATCCTGAAGTCAAGAGGTGGCCTCAAAAAAACCTACACTTTTTCTCCCCGCCAAAGCTTTTTTCCTGATTTTCAGGCAGAAAAATTTCACCTAAAAAGTCTGTTTTTGCGTCTCTGTCCCTCTATCCGGAGCGGCTGGAAATAAAAATGCTACCCTCACTACCTTCATAAAGGCAGTGGGGGTAGCATTTTTAACACCGGTGCAGGCTTTAGCGAGAAGTCATCGTCAGCTTGAGCTCGTTGAGCTTGAGCAGGGCTTCAATGGGCGTGAGCGTATTCACGTCCAGCTTCTCCAGTAGCTCCCGGATGCGTTCCAGCGCCGGATCGGCGGGCTCGAACATGCTCAACTGCAGGCTGGGGCGCGGGGCGTTGTGCACGGATGCGGCCGGCTGGGCTTTAGGGCCACGCCGAGTTGCCTCGGCTGAAGCCGGTAGTACGCCGTTCAGCGGCACTACTTTGCCCCCAGTCGGCTGCTCATCCAGGCCAGCCAGCACTTCATCGAACTCGGTGGGCACATCGGTTTCCACGCCGGTGGAAGTGCGCTCCTGCTCTAAGTGGTGCATGATTTCGTTGGCGCGCAGCACCACGGAGGTGGGCATGCCGGCCATGCGGGCCACGTGAATACCGAAGGAGTGTTCGGAACCTCCTTCGCGCAGCTTGCGCAAAAACAGGATGCGGCCATCGGCCTCCTTTACGGCCACATTGTAGTTGCGCACCCGTGGGCAGTCGTCGGCTAGCTGGTTGAGCTCGTGGTAGTGGGTAGCAAACAGGGTTTTGGCCTTGAACTTCGGTGAGTTGTGTAGATGCTCCACGATGGCCCAGGCAATACTGATGCCGTCGTAGGTGCTGGTGCCCCGCCCGATTTCATCCATTAAAACCAGGCTTCTATCCGAGAGATTGTTCAGAATAGAGGCTGTTTCGGTCATCTCTACCATGAAGGTGCTTTCGCCCTTGCTCAGATTGTCGGAGGCGCCTACGCGGGTGAAAATCTTGTCGATGACGCCCACGTGGGCCGCCTCAGCGGGCACGAAGGAGCCAATCTGAGCCAGCAGCACAATCAGGGCCGTCTGGCGCAGCAGGGCTGATTTGCCGGCCATATTCGGCCCCGTAATCACCACAATCTGCTGATCCTCCTGGTCCAAGCGGATGTCGTTGGGGATGTACTGCTCGCCGGGGGGTAGCTGGCGCTCAATTACGGGGTGGCGGCCGGCCGTGATGTCGAGGGTCGTGGAGTCATCTACCACGGGCTTCACGTAGCGGTGCTGGCGGGCCGTAGCGGCGAAAGAGGCCAGGCAGTCGGCCACGCCAATGGCGCGAGCGTTCTGCTGTATCTGGGCCACATACTCGGCGGCAAACAGCACCAGGTCGTTGTAGATGTTCTGCTCAATGACGAACAAACGCTCCTCGGCGTGCAAAATCTTTTCCTCGTAGGTTTTCAGCTCCTCCGTGATGTAGCGCTCGGCATTCACCAGAGTCTGTTTCCGAATCCAGGAGGCGGGCACCTTGTCCTTGTGGGCATTCGTCACCTCCAGATAGTAGCCGAACACCTTGTTATAGGCCACCTTCAAGGAGCCAATGCCGGTTTCCTGAATGGCGCGCTGCTGAAGCTGAAACAGGTAGTCTTTACCCGAGAAGGCCATTTGGCGCAGCTCATCTAGCTCCTTATCTACCCCATCGTTGAGCACCCCGCCCTGGTTGGTCAGGATGGGCGCGTCTTCCTTGACTTTCGCCCGGATTTCCTCGCGCAGAGCGGCGCAGGGGTTAAGCTGGTCGGCTAGCTTCTGTAGGGCCCGGATGCCCGAGGCGGCCAACTGCTCCCGAATGGGGCCAATGGCCTCCAGGGCGCGGGCCAGCTGCAGCAGCTCGCGGGGGTTGATGCGGCGCACGGCCACCTTGGAAATCAGGCGCTCCAGGTCGTTGATCTGGCGCAGGTGCTGGAGCAGGTTTTCCAGCAGCTCGGGGGTTTGCAGCAGGGCATCTACCGTGTCAAGGCGGCGCTGAATCTGGGCGGGCTCTTTCAGCGGCAGCACTACCCATTTGCGCAGCAGGCGCGCCCCCATGGGCGTTACGGTCTGATCGAGAATATCAATAAGGGGCACGCCGCCGGGGTGCTGGGGCTGCACCAGCTCCAGGTTGCGGACGGTGAACCGGTCGAGCCACACGTATTTATCTTCCTCCAGCCGCCCGATGCTGCCGATGTGGCCCACATCGGTGTGCTTGGTTTCGGCGAGGTAGTGCAGAATACAGCCCGCCGCCGTGATGCCCTCGCGCAGCCCATCAATGCCGAAGCCCTTGAGGGAGGTCGTGTTGAAGTGGCGCGTGAGTGTGTCGTGACCGTAGTCGAAGCCGAAGACCCACTCATCGAGGGCGTAGTGGCAGAAATCGGGGCCAAAATGCTCCTCAAACTCGCGGCGGCTTTTCTTGCAGAACAGCACCTCGGCGGGCTGGAAGTTCTGGAGTAGCTTGCCCAGGTAGTCCACGGTGCCCTGGGCCACCAGAAACTCGCCGGTACTAATGTCCAGAAACGAAATGCCGGCCTCCTGCTTGCCGAAATGCACGGCGCAGAGGTAGTTGTTGCTTTTGCGCTCCAGCACGTTGTCGTGGAGGCTCACGCCAGGCGTCACCAGCTCCGTGATGCCGCGCTTAACGAGACCTTTGGCCTGTTTGGGGTCTTCGAGCTGGTCGCAGATGGCCACGCGCTGCCCGGCCCGCACCAGCTTGGGCAGGTAATTATCGAGGGCGTGGTGGGGGAAGCCCGCCAGCGGGGTTTCGGAGGCCGTGCCGGCCCCACGCTTGGTCAGGGTAATATCCAGAATGCGGGAGGCCGTGACGGCATCCTCGCCGAAGGTTTCGTAGAAGTCGCCCACCCGGAACAGGAGCACCGCACCGGGGTGAGCCTGCTTGAGCTGGTAGTACTGCTTCATCAGCGGCGTATCGACTACGGGGGCGGGGCCCAGGGAGCCGTGCATGCGGATGGGTTTCTTGTCGGGCTTGGGGGTAGCAGTTTTCACTAGCGGAAGCGGAATGTAGCGCGAAGCTTCAGCTTCGCGAATCGTGGGAGCGGCGGGGGCCGCGTTAGGGCACTGATTTGGTCAGGTGGGGCGCACGGCCGGAGCATTACGCCAGGGGCCGGCAGCAACCTCAACCACCAACACCCGGCCGGGCGTTCCTACCTTTGCGGCCATGCGCAAACTCTCCATGGAAGAGCTGAACCGGCTGACGGTGGCAGACTTCAAAAATACGCGAAAATTCCCCCTCACCCTAGTGCTCGACAACGTGCGGAGCCTGCACAATGTGGGGGCGGCCTTCCGCACCGCCGACGCCTTCGCCGTAGAAAAAATCTGGCTTTGCGGCATCACCGGGCGCCCGCCCCAGCGCGAAATCACCAAGACGGCCCTAGGTTCCACCGAGTCGGTAACGTGGGAGTACGCGCCTACTACCACGGCCGCTATTGAGCAGCTGAAAGCGGCGGGCTACGTGGTGGTGGCCGTGGAGCAGACCACTGACAGCCAGCCCCTACCCTCCTTCCGGCCCGAAACCGGCCGGCCCTACGCGCTGGTGATGGGCAACGAGGTGTTTGGAGTGGACGACGAGGTGCTGGCCCTCTGCGACGCGGCCGTGGAAATTCCGCAGTTTGGCACCAAGCACAGCCTGAATGTAAGCGTGGCCGCCGGGGTAGTTCTGTGGGACTTTATCAGCAAGTTAGGCTGGACAACTACACAGTAACCAGGCCCGGTAAATGCGAGCCTGTCAATAAAGCTTGGCATTTACTTAAAAACACTCGCGTGAAATAAGCATTTTGTTGTGTAGATTTGAACGGGCCACCTACTCAGGTGGCCCGTTCCTTCTGCTTACACATTCACTTACCTCTCTACCCCTTCTTGATGAAGTCAACCTTTACTCCTTCAGCACGGGCATTGGCCGCGGCCGCGCTTCTGGCCGTACCGGGCCTGGCGGCAGCACAGTCATCGGTGCTGCTTGACCAAGCCCGCAATGCCCTGAAAGCACGTACTTCCGCTCTTGGTCTGAAAACGACTGACGTGGCGGACCCGGTGGTAACCAACTCCTTCACCGATGAGCATAACGGCATTACGCACGTATATTTTCGGCAGCGCCACCAAGGGGTAGAAATTTACAACGCCGTAGCCGACGTGCACCTGAATGCTACCGGCAAGGTAGCTACCCTGCACAGCAGCTTTATCGCCAACACGGCCGCCCAGGCCCGCCCGGCCACGCCCGCCCTCACGGCGGAGCAGGCCGTATCGGCGGCGGCCCGGGCGCTTAGCCTGCCGGCTCCTCAAGGGCTGCAGATTGAAAAAGCAGGTACCCCCGCCGCCGGTCTGGAATTCTCAACGGGTGGCATTTCCCTGGAAACCATTCCGGTGAAGCTGATGTACCTGCCCATGCCTACCGGCGAGTTGCGCCTGGTATGGGACGTAACCATTTACCCCAAGCACGCCCGCAACTACTGGAGCGTGCGCGTAGATGCCTCCACGGGTGCCCTGCTGGACCAGCAAGACCTGGTGATTAACGAGCCGTTCAGCCTGGCTCCGCTCACCGAGCCTATGGCTCTGGTTTCTACCCCCTCGCCGGCCCCGGCTGCTCGCCCCACGGCTGGCAACAGCTACAATGTGTGGCCCATTACGGTGGAAAGCCCCAACCACGGCGCCCGGGAAGTAGTAACCGACCCGGCCGACCCGGCGGTTTCGCCCTACGGCTGGCATGATGTGGACGGGAAGCCCGGCGCCGACTCCCTGCGCACGGCCGGCAACAACGTGTACGCCTACGAAGACCGCAACAACCGCAACAACTCCACTACTGAGCTGTGGCGCGGGGGCTACGCCCCAAAAGGCGGGCCCAACCAAATCTTCGACGCCCCTTTCAACAACGCTGTTACGGCTGTTCCCAACGCCAACCTCGACGCGGCCATCATCAACCTGTTCTACTGGAACAACATGATGCACGACGTGATGGCCCGCAAAGGCTTCAACGAGGCCAGTGGTAACTTCCAGGCCACTAACTACTCCGGCCAGGGCCGGGGCGGCGACGCCGTATTTGCTGAAGCGCAGGACGCCTTCATCGCCAACTCGGTTAGCCTGAATAACGCCAACTTCTCTACCCCCGCCGAAGGCCGCAACCCCCGGATGCAGATGTATCTGTGGGACCAGAACATTACCACGGCCAGTGTTACGGCCCCGGCCACCCTGGCCGGACCTATTGCCGCCGCCGAAGGTGTATTTACGCGTCGCCTGTCCCGGAGCGGCCCCATCACCGGCAATCTGGTGCTGGTAAACGACGGTACTGCTACGCCTACGTTTGGCTGCGCTACCTACACCAACGCTGATGCCGTGAAAGGCAACATCGCCCTGGTTGACCGCGGCGACTGCATCTTTGCCGTGAAAGTGCAGCAGGCCCAGGCCGCTGGCGCCCGCATGGTGGTTATCATCAACAACAACGCCACTCAGGGCGCCGTTTCCTTTGGTGGCACTGCCGATACGGTAGGCATCCGGATTCCGGGTGTTATGATTTCCCAGGCCGATGGCAATAAGCTGAAAACCGCCCTGCAGGCGGGCACGGCTGTTACCTTCTCGGCCAGCGGCATCACTAACTACCGCGACGGTGACTTCGACAACGGTATTATTGCCCACGAATACGGCCACGGCATCTCTACCCGCCTGACGGGTGGCGCCTCGGCCCCGAACTGCCTGCGCAGCGCCGAGCAGATGGGTGAAGGCTGGAGCGACTTCTTCGGTCTCTGGATGACGTCCAAGCCCACCGATACGGAGTCGATGGCCCGGGGCATTGGTACTTACGCAAAGCTTCAGGAAATCAGCGGCCCCGGCATCCGCCCCACCCGCTACAGCACCAACATGACCACCAACCCCTCTACCTATGCCTACGTGGGTAAAACGGTAAACGGAAGTGATTATACTGCAGAGCATGCTATTGGCTACGTGTGGGCCTCTATGCTCTGGGACCTGAACTGGGCCCTCATCAACAAGTACGGCTACAACCCCGACCTGCGCGGCTCTACCGGCGGCAACAACATTGCCCTGCAGCTGGTAATGGACGGCCTGAAGCTGCAGGCCTGCAACCCGGGCTTCGTGGACGGCCGCAACGCCATTCTGAAGGCTGACTCCCTGAATAACAAGGCCGCCAACTCGGCCCTTATCTGGCGCGTGTTTGCCCGCCGCGGCCTGGGCTTCAGCGCCAAGCAGGGCAGCTCGAACCTGCTCAACGACCAGACGGCCGCCTTCGACTTGCCTTCTACCGTAACGAGCAGCCGCCAGGCCCTCAGCGAGAAACTGCTGGAGGTAGCTCCCAACCCGGCCAACGGCCAGGTACGGGTACGCACCCAGATCAGCAGCGCTTCGCCGGTACAGGTAGAGCTAGTTTCGATTCTGGGCCAGCGGGTACGGGTACAGCAGGTGGCAGCGGCCCGCTTGCTGGATGGCGTGAACATTGACACGGCTGACCTCACGGGCGGCGTGTACGTAGTGCGCCTGACCACCTCAGAAGGCACCATCACCAAAAAGGTGGTAGTGCAGCACTAATTCCGTCAATCAGTTCCGGAGCCGGCAGAAACCGGCACCGGAACTGGCTGTACTGACTAGCATAAAACTGCCCGTCTGGCCCCAAAAGGCCGGGCGGGCAGTTTTTTTAGGATTCTGACCTTCTTCGTGGTTATTGTGATATGTCTTCTTTCTCTACCTCCGATACTGACGCCGCTCTGCTGGCCCTGCGCCCTCCCGTTGCCACCGCGCTACCCGCCGATGCCTCACCCGATACCGTCGGGAGCTTTCTGCACCTCACGCTCCGGCCCGTGCTGAAGCTGCAAAACCTGCGGCTGCTGACCGCAGTAGCCGATTTTATACTAGACCACCACATGGCTTTCGCGGAGGTAGAGCGTAGCGCGCGGGAGCGGGTAGTGGGTGAGCTGCTGAGCCGCAATACCAAGCTGCGCTACACCATCATCGGGTTGGTAACGGGCCTGTTTACGGAAGCGGAAACGAGCTTCTACCGCCTCCATAGGGCCGAGCTGAACCGGCGCCTGCTGGAGCTGGCCGTGCGCCGCGCCCAGGACCAGACGGAAACCCTGGCCCAGCTGCTTCGGCCGGAATGAGCACGTTTTACACTACCCTGGAAGTGGGTGAGCAGGCTACCCCCGAGGAAATACGGCGGGCCTACCGCCGCCTCGTGCTGCTCACCCACCCCGACCGCACGCCAGACCCCGCCGCTCACGAGCGGTACCTGGCTATTAATGCGGCCTACGATGTGCTGAGCCAGCCAGCGCGCCGGCAGCTCTACGACGCGGCCCTGGCCATTCGTCGTCGCCCGCCGGACCCATCGGCCACCCTACCCCCTCAGGCGGCGCCAACCCGGGCCCAGGCAGAGGTACGGCACCGGCGGGCAGCGGCCGCCCGGCGCGGCCCCGCCCCCGACCCTTACGCGGCCGTGTATGCCCGCTATGCGCCCTGGGGCCGGTGGTTTTGCCGCCTGATGCTGCTGTTCTGCGGGCTGCTGCTGCTTGATTTCTGCTGGACGCGGGAGTATCCGCGGGAGCCAGTCCAGAGCGTAGAGCGCCATACCCTGTCCTCGCGCCGGAGCGGGTCCGTGACGTACTACACCATCCGGACACCCCACGTCAGCTTCCGCAACTACGATTACAACTGGGAAGTTGGCACGCCGCTTACCATCCGGGCCAGCGCCCTGTTTGGACAAGTACGGGCTACAGCCATCAGCGGGCAGCCACTGGAGCGCGCGGATGAAACCACCGTGTATGGCAACTTTGTATTTGCGCCGGTGCTGCTGTTGCTGATGGCCGCCTTGGGCGCCCGCAAGCGCAGCTCCTCAGGGCTGGCCCTGAACTGCGGGGTAGGGTGCGTACTGCTACTGATTGTTATTCTATACTTTATGCGCAGCGCCTAGCTTCATGTAAAAGAAAAGCGCCCGGAGACTAGGTTCCGGGCGCTTTTGCGTGTGGGAGGGGGTAGGGCCGCTTAGTCGTACTGGGAGTCGCGCAGGTGCACGGGCGCCGTTTTCTTGCGCAGGCGCATGTTCAGCACTTCTACTACCAGCGAGAAGAACATAGCGAAGTAGATATACCCCTTCTCGATTTCCTTGTGGAAGGCTTCCATCACCAGCATCACCCCAATCATAATCAGGAAGGACAGGGCCAGCATTTTGATGGTAGGGTTGCGGTTCACGAAGTCGGCTACCAGGCCGCTGAAGGCCAGCATTACGCCCATGGACAGGATAACGGCCAGAATCATAATCAGCACGTTATCCACCAGACCTACGGCCGTCAGGATGGAGTCGAAGCTGAAGACGATGTCGATCAGGATAATCTGAATGATAACGCTGCCCATCGTAGCACCGCCTTTGGCGCCGTGCTCCCCTTCTTCCTCGCCCTGCAGCTTGGTGTGAATTTCGGTGGTGCTCTTGCCAATCAGGAACAGGCCGCCGCCCAGCAGAATCAGGTCGCGGCCGGTCACGTTCCAACCATCGGCCATCCAGGGCACGGGCAGGGAGAACAGCGGAGCCTTCAGGCCCACAATCCAGGAAATGCTCAGCAGCAGCCCAATGCGGAACAACAGCGCCAGCAGCAGGCCAATGGTGCGGCCCCGGTTGTGCTGCTCCTGCGGCAGGCGGTTGACGATGATGGAAATGAAGATGATGTTATCAATGCCCAGCACAATCTCCATGAACGTGAGCGTGAGCAGGCTCACCCAGGTCTGGGGGTCAGAAAAAACGGAAAAGTCGAAGTTCATGGACTGGTGATGAGGGGGTGATAGGGTGATGAGGTGTGAGGTGAAAGGCAATAGGTGAAGGGTGGAACGGTTTCCGGTAAGACAGGGGGTAGCAGGCAGAGGCCAGGCCAGCATTTTCCCGGCGCTTCTCACTGCTTACCTGTCACTATTTACTATTCACCTCATCACCTCCATACACTACGACTTCATGTTCACGAACTGCAGGGGCTGGCCTACGTCGGCGCGGCGCACGAGGGCAATGGCGGCCTGCAGCTCATCAATTTTCTTAGCCGTAACGCGCACCTGGTCGTCCTGCATCTGGGCTTCCACTTTGGCTTTGCCGTCTTTGATGGCTTTGATGATTTTGCGGCCGACCTCCTTATCGACGCCGGCCCGCACCTTCACCACTTTCTTGACCAGGGCGCCGCTGGCCTGCTCTTCGGCCGTGAAATCGAGGGCCGTGCCATCAATGCCCTGCTTCACGATGCGCGCCAGCAGAATATCCTCCAGGGCCTTGATGCGCATGGAGTTTTCGGAGCTGAGCGTGATGGTGTTGGCTTTTTTGTCCAGCTCGATGCCGCCCTTGGTGTCGCGCAGGTCGTAGCGGGTCTGGAGCTCTTTTTTGGCTGTGTTCACCGCGTTTTCGAGGGTTTGCGGATCTACTTTGCTGACAATATCAAACGAGGCCATGAGAAAAAAAATAGGGGGAGAATGGTAGAGTAGGCTACGTGAGGCAGCCGCGCAGGTTAGGGCCAAAGATAAGCAGGTGCCGAAATGCCCGACCTGCCCAGCCGTAAGTTCACGGCCGGTTCTGGGTATCTTGGCGGCAGTCCGCTGTTTTCTGCCCATGTCCGCCATTATTAGCCCCCAAACGCCGGCCGAGTGGGCCGCCTACTACCGCCTCCGCTACGAAGTGCTGCGCCAGCCCTGGCAGCAGCCTGAAGGCTCGGAGCGGGCCGACGATGACCTTGCCCCCACTACCACCCACGCCCTGCTTCTGGCCCCGGAGGGCTACGCGGTGGGGGTAGGGCGGCTGCACCCCTCGGGCCCCGGCCAGGGACAGGTGCGGTTTATGGCCGTGCACCCGGCCGGGCAGGGGCGCGGCGTGGGGCGGCAGGTGCTGGAGCACCTGGAGGCGGCAGCCCGCAGCCAGGGCCTTACGGAAGTGGTTTTGCATGCCCGCGAGCAGGCCGTGCCCTTCTACCTGCGCCTGGGCTACACGGTGGTAGCGCCCTCACACACGCTGTTCGGCACAATTCCGCACCTGCTGATGCGCCGGGAGCTATAGCCTGGGGTTAGAACTTCTCTTTGCCCCGCAGCAAATCCCAGTACAGCTGGAAGTCGCCGCGCAGGGACAGCCAGGGGTGCTGGAAGGTAGCCGGCCGGTTGTGCTCCACGAAAAAGTGCCCTACCCAGGCAAACCCGTAGGCTGCCACTACCCCCGCCAGCACCAGCAAGGGGCGAGCCCAGGCTACGGCCAGGATAATGGCCGTCAGAAACAAGGTGGTGCCGATGAAATGCAGTACCCGGGTGCCCCGTTGCTGGTGCTCGCGCAGGTAGTAAGGGTAGAAGTCGGCGAAGGAGGTGTAGGAGGGCATGGGCGTGAGGTTTCTCTAAAGTAGTTTACCTTTTACGGCTATTCCAACTCCTGTTCCTTTCATGCAGCCCACCCCCGACGTACCGACCCTAATTGCCCTCTACAACCAGATGAATCAGTACGGCCGCACCAACGGCATGGAGCTGACCGTGGCCCAGCCCGGCGACGTGCGCTACACCATGACCGTGCGCGACGAGCATCTATCTTCGCCGGGCACCTGCCACGGCGGCGTACTGGCCGGCCTGATGGACGCGACCCTGGGCGCGGCCGCCCTGTCGTTGGCGTTTACGGCCGGCGAGCTGGTATCAACGGTGGAGTTCAAGATCAACTACCTCGCGCCCGTACGCCTGCACGACGAGCTGGTGGCCCACGGCGTGGTGGAGCACAGCGGCAAAACCCTGGTGGTCAGCAGCGCCTTTATTACCTGCCCTGCCCGCGACAACCTGGTAGTGGCCCGTGGCATGGGCACCTTCAACCGCTACCCCGCCACCAAGCGCGACTTCCACGACCTGCTGTTTCCTTCGGAGGATAGGGCGAATGAGTAAGGGAGTGAATCAGTGAAGGAGGTGGAGCCCGTCCGAGCGGTTGGCTTCGTGCTGACGTTTGCTATCGGCAAGGTTCAGGGGTAGTGAGGGGGTAGGCGGATATCGTTCAGACGGACCGGGCTTGCCGCCTACTTCACTCATTCACTCACCATCTTCACTTGTTACAAACGGAAGCCGCCGGACAGCCCGACTCACATGCGGGCTGTCCGGCGGCTTTAGAGCAACCGAACCGGGAAGCTAATAGGTATTAGAGGCGCTCGGGGGAGCTGGCCGACTCGTGTTCGTGCTCATCGTATTCGTCCCCGTCTTCCATCTCGGGAGCTTCTACTTTGCGCACATTGCGGGCACAGTCTTCGTCGCGGTGGTTGCGGCCCACCGTGAACTCCACCCAGTCGCCTTCGCGCAGGTCGTTGAAGTCCCCTTCGGCCATATCGGCGTAGCTGAAAAACAGGTTGTTCGGGGGCATTACCACGAAACCGAAGCCGTTCTTCAGGTTTTTGATGGTGCTGATGCCTACCGTGCCAACTGGGCCAGCGGCCGTGGGGCCGGTGGGGCGCACGGGCTTGGGAGCGGCCGGGAAGGCGGCCGGCTCGGGCGTATTCACGAACATGGCCTCAATCAGCTCGTCGCCGGTGCTGATGCCCTGGTCAATGATGTCGTGCATCTGCACGGGGTAGGTAGCCTGCTCCAGCAGCTGCTGCGAAGCGCGGGTTACGCGGTTTTCGCCCTTGAAGTCGGTGTACTTGAAGTCCCAGTTCAGCAGCATCACGCGGGTACCCACGGTGTTGAGCTTCTTGATCAGGGGAGCGTAGTCGGAGTCGCCGGCGATGAGCACTACCACATCGAAGCTCTTGTGGATAGCCAGTTCCAGCGCTTCCAGGGACAGCCACACATCAATGCCTTTTTCCTGCAAACGGCCATCGCGCGTTTTCAGGGGCATGTAGTGGGTGGTGATACCCATGTTCATCAGAATATCGTCGAGCAGACGGTCGTGGAACAGACGGTCTTTGTCGCGGGCTTCGGTGGCGGAGAGACGGCCGCGGAAGAAGTGGGAGTCGATGATCTGGCTCAGACGTACATCAACGTCTTCTTCTTCTGCTACTTGGTGCCGGATAAATTCATGGAGACCTTCCAGGCTAATACGGGCCTTGCGGTCATGCTGGAAGTAGTAGTAATCACTGATCTTTAGGAAATAATTGCCGTCGTAGAAGACGCCGATCCTAATCAGGGGGCTATTCATCTGGTTCATACAGGAAACGGGTTGAGCGCAAAAAGGTGTGTGTGAGTAAGAGCGGGTAGGTTGGTTCGGCAGGACCCGCGCGGGGCATGGTCCAGCTCAAAGATACTAGTTGTCACTTTTACGGTAGTGCCATTTGCCGAAAGGACGGGGGTTTATCTCATGATCTTATAGAAGTTAACTACCAGAAATTTCAGGCGGGTGATGCTACGGCTCTGTTATACCTACCCGGGGAACGAGGCGCGTAGAAAGGCGCCTGCTGTCAACTTATATTCAACGGGTTATATAAACCAATAATATAGCGGTAAATGACATTCTTCCACAATATTATATAATATATATTCTTTATACGAATTCAATAAGTGCAAAATACGCCGCTTTTGCCTAAACGCCATGCGTTGAGCTAGGCCGGGCTGTGCGCTAGGTAGATAAACCGGGTGGGCAAACCGCGTTTCTGGCACCACAGCCAGGCGGCAAGGTAAAGCGGCGCCGGCTGTAACCGGCATTATTTCGCCTGGCCGGGCTATCTGGCAGCCCAAGCCCCGTGAACAGCAGACCAACGGAGCGGGTTCCGGCCGCCGGGCAGTCCTCAGAAGCCCAGCCGGCCCACCACCAGCCCCAGCACCAGCAGCCCGTAGCCGACGCAAATAGCTACTTCCAGGAAGTTGCCGCTTTTGGAGCCCGTCCGGATCAGGGGGATCTTTAGCGTCAGGTCGGTGAGGGGCATGAGCCATTTCACGCCGGCTTTGGTGAGCGTATCGGCCAGCAGGTGCGAGAGGTACCCGCCCCCGGCAAACCAGGCTACCCCGTGCCAGCCCAGGCCCTGGTTGGCCAGGTGCCCGATGTAGGTCCAGAAGCCGGCGGCCCAGAGCGTATGGGTCCAGGAACGGTGGGAGGTGTAGGGGGCTACCCCCACAAACAGGCCCAACATGCTCAGCCACACGAAGCCGGTGTACAGGCCGGCCACTACCGTGCACAAACCTGTGAACAGGAGTGCCAGCTTGCGGGTAGAGTCGCCCTGCATGGCGGCCCCGATAAGTCCAAACGCCAGCGCCGCCGTAAAGCCCATGCGCCTATCGGGGCCGGGCGGGAGCTGAAAATGAGTGTACAGGGCCAGTCCGGCCGCTACCGCTACAAACGCCCAGCGCACGTAGCTTTGGGCGAAACCCAGGCGCTTGCTGAGCCGGGAGCCGGGGTGGTCGAGGTCAGGAGCCAGGGACGAGAAGCCGGCCAAAGCAATGCCAGCGGCTGAAAACGGAATACCCGGCACGAGGCCCGCCACGGCCACGCCGGTAATCAGGCCAATGGCCAGGTGAGAAGAACCGCGCACTAAGAAAAAGATAGAAGAGAATAAGCCACGAAGATACCGCCGCAGGTGGCTTCCGTATGCAGTTTTGGCCTAATCTTCTGCCCGCCTGACTAAGCTATGGCGGCGTACATACACACGAAAAGGCGTCTGTTATCCTGAGCTTAAGCGAAGGATCTTTACCGCTTCGTCCTCACGTAAGGAGTTAGCTAATGGTGGAGGTTCTTCGCTTAGGCTCAGGATGACAGGTGTTTTTATTGCTGTCGGCAGGGTGTGGCTTGCTTTACATACTTTCCTACCCCTCACCACCGGCCGGAACTGCCGCGCAGGCCGCCTTCCATGTCGCGAACCTGGTTTTCCAGCAGCTCCAGGCCGCGGTGAAACGCATTGGCGACTTCCTGTTTTTCGTGGTCGGGCAGGGGGCCTTGCTGGCGCACCTGTTCCCGAATCTGGCGCAGGTGGCTCAGGAGGTTATCCCACTCCTCCGAGCCGCTGTGCTGTTGCTTGTCCGTCATAGCCTTACACCCACCGGGGCTACTTGTACTGCGTGAGGTAGGAAGATACGCGAGTGTTACCGAAATGTGTCGGAAACTTTCGGGGCGCGGGGGCGGTATTGAGTAAGGCACGCGCCTGACGTCCTGTCAGCCGCCGTGTCGTTCCGGGCAAATAGGAAAACCTGAGCTGACCATTCAATGGCCTGACCCAGATTCCTCCCTTTGCTCGGAATGACAGTTGCCCTTTGCCCGACCGGATATTCATTCGGCCGGGCTTCTACCTTTGCCTCCTCCTCTAGCCGATACCCGCTTTGAAAGTCTCCGATTTCCTTCGTCTATACCGCCTCGATACCGACGTGCAGATTCTGTCGGCCCGCCTGCACGGGGCGGCCCGGCCTATCCCTACCCCCGACCAAAGCCGGAACGCTGATTTGCGCCTGCAGCTGCGCGGTCTGGTAGGCAGCCAGGATGCGGTGGTGGCCGCCGCCGTCACGCATGGCCCGCTGTCCCACCTGTTTATCCTGCACGATAAGGAAGAAGCTGCCTACTTCATGGCCGACCTGCAGAGCCTGCTCCCCGACGGGCCGGAGGTGCTGCTGTTCCCGAGCTCCTACAAGCACCCCTACCGCTTCGATGAGACGGAAAACGCCAATGTGCTGATGCGGGCCGAAGTGCTCAACCGCCTCAACACGGCCCGCCGGGAAGCGGCCGCCGCGGCGGCCGAAACGCCAGCCTCGCCGCTGGCGGTGCTGGGCTCAGGCGAGGTGACGGAAACGCCGGAGGCTACCCCACGCCAGGTGCCCGGTACCACGGGGGCGCTTATTGTGACGTATCCGGAGGCCTTGTTCGAGAAGGTTATCAACAAGAAAAGCCTGGTGGCCAACACCTTTGTGGTGAAAGTGGGCGACAAGCTGGACGTAAACTTCATCAGCGACATGCTGGCGGAGTACGACTTTGAGCGGACCGACTTTGTGTATGAGGCGGGGCAGTTTGCGGTGCGCGGCGGTATCGTGGATATTTTCTCCTACGCCAACGAGCTGCCCTACCGTATCGAGCTGTTCGGGGACGAGGTGGAGACGATTCGGACGTTTGACCCCGAAAGTCAGCTGTCGGTGGAGAAGCGCCAGCAGGTGAGCATCATCCCGAACGTGCAAACCAAGCTGCTGCAGGAAACGCGGGAGGCTTTCCTGGACTTCATCCCGAAGAACACCTGCATCTGGGCCAAGGACGTGCGCCAGACCCTGGACGTGGTGGATGAGTCGTTCGACAAGGCCGAAGCCAGCTTTAAGGAGCTGCTGGAGGTAGCGGGCGGCACCCAGGTAGTGAGCAAGCCCGCCGATTTGTTTGAGTCGGGCAAGACGTTCAAGAAGCTGCTGGAAGGCTTTCCGGTGGTGGAGTTCGGCAAGCGCTTTTACTTCAAGGGCGCTGAGGAATTCCAGTTCACTACCAAGCCCCAGCCCAGCTTCAACAAGGACTTCAACCGCATCGTCAAGAACCTGCACGACAACCAGGCGAAGGGCTACACCAATATTATTGCCGCCGAGCAGGTCCGCCAGGCCGACCGCCTGCGCACCATCTTCGATGAGCTGGATAACAACGTACAGTTTCAGCACATGCTGTTGGGCTTGCGCGAGGGCTTCATCGACGAAAACCTGAAACTGGTGGTGTACACCGACCACCAGCTGTTCGAGCGGTTTTACCGCGCCCAGGAGGGTAGGAAGTTCTCGAAGAAAAAGGCCCTGACCCTGAAGGAGCTACGCACCCTGGTGCCCGGCGACTACGTGGTGCACCAGGACTACGGCATTGCGCGCTTTGCGGGCCTCACGCAGGTAGAAATCAACGACCGGGTGCAGGAGGCCATCCGGCTGGTGTACCGCGACGACGACGTGCTGACGGTGAGCATCCACGCCCTGCACAAAATTGCCAAGTACAGCGGGGCCGAGGGCACGCCGCCCACCATGAGCAAGCTGGGCTCGCCGGAGTGGGAAAACAAGAAGAAGTCGGTTAAGAAGAAGGTGAAGGATATTGCGGCCGAACTGATCCGGCTGTACGCCAAGCGCAAAACCGCGCCCGGCCACGCTTTCGCCCACGACTCCTTTATGCAGGCCGAGCTGGAATCGAGCTTCATCTACGAGGACACGCCCGACCAGGCCAAGGCCACTGAAGACGTGAAGCGCGACATGGAGGTGCCCCACCCCATGGACCGCCTTGTGTGCGGCGACGTGGGCTTCGGCAAGACGGAAGTAGCCATTCGGGCCGCCTTCAAGGCCGTGGCCGATGGCAAGCAGGTAGCCGTGCTGGTACCCACTACCATTCTGGCCATGCAGCACTACAAAACCTTCCGGGAGCGGCTTAGCAACCTGCCCGTGACGGTGGAGTACGTAAACCGCTTCAAGACTACCAAGCAAATCAAGGAAACCCTGGGCCGGGTGGCGGAGGGCAAAACCGACATCCTCATCGGTACGCACCGCCTCACGAACAAGGACGTGAAGTTCAAGGACCTGGGCCTGCTCATCATCGACGAGGAGCAGAAGTTCGGGGTAAAAACCAAGGACAAGCTCAAGGAGCTGAAGGTGAACGTGGATACGCTGACCCTCTCGGCCACGCCCATTCCGCGCACCCTGCACTTCTCCTTGATGGGCGCCCGCGACCTGTCGGTAATTGCTACCCCCCCACCCAACCGCCAACCCGTGCAAACCGAGCTGCACGTATTTGATGAGATGCTGGTGCGCGACGCCATTGCCCGCGAGCTGAAGCGGGGTGGGCAGGTGTTTTATGTGCATAACCGGGTGAAGGACATTGAGGAGCAGGCCAATATGATTCTGCGCCTGGTGCCCGATGCCCGCGTGACCTACGTGCACGGGCAGATGGACGGCGACCTGCTGGAAAAGCGAATGATGAAGTTCGTGGATGGCGACTACGACGTGCTGGTGAGCACCACGCTCATCGAGAGTGGCCTGGATATTCCGAACGCTAACACCATCATCATCAACCGGGCCCACATGCACGGCCTCTCTGACCTGCACCAGATGCGGGGCCGGGTGGGCCGCTCCAACAAGAAGGCGTATTGCTACCTGCTCACGCCCCCGGTGGCGGGCCTGCCGAGCGACGCCCGCAAGCGCCTGAGCACCCTGGAGGAATTCTCGGACTTGGGCGCGGGCTTCAACGTGGCCATGCGCGACCTGGACATCCGGGGGGCGGGCAACCTGCTGGGCGGCGAGCAGTCGGGCTTTATCAACGACCTGGGCTTCGAGACCTACCACCAGATTCTGGACGAGGCGGTGCAGGAGCTGAAGGAAACCGAGTTCCGCGACCTGTTCCTCGGCGACCCTACCCAGCGCCTGCAGGAAGCGGCCGGCACCAGCGGCCCCAAGGAGTGCAACATCGAAACGGACCTGCAAATCCTCATCCCCGATTCCTACGTGAGCAGCGTATCGGAGCGCCTGCAGCTGTACAGCAAACTGGATAGGGCCAAAAGCCCCGAGGACCTGCGCAAAGTCATCAACGGCATGGTGGACCGCTTCGGGCCGCTACCCCAGGAGGTGGAGCAGCTGGCCGACATCGTGCGCCTGCGCTGGCAAGCCTGCCAGGTGGGCTTCGAGAAGCTGACGCTGAAGAAGAACCTGCTGAAAGGCTTTATTCCGGCCACCAACAACGAGCGGTACTTCCAGAGCGACACCTTCGGCAACATCCTCAGCTACGTGCAAACCCACCCCCGCTCCGCTTCCATGAAGGAGCGCAAGGAGCAGCTCATCCTCTCCGTCGAGGACGTGAAGAACGTCCAGGCCGCCAAGCGTATCCTGAGCGAGTTGGGCAGCGTGGAGAAGGTAGGGGTGTAGGAATGATTAAACAGAGGGCTTCCTAGTCTAACTAGGAAGCCCTCTGTTTTACAAAGGATTCATATCAAATTTATTTGATTATCAACATCGTTTTTCAACTTTCCAATATTTATCATCTCGCTACAAATAAGAGCTTTTCTCGCATTAAAATCTGCAACAATTGCTTTTTTAACAATAGAACTTTTATTATTCATTTCTATACTTACTAATTTAGTTTCAAACTCAACACTCCTACTATTACCTTTTCTTGTTTTTTTATGACCAGCTGGAAAACCGTACTTAATAACACATCTGCCTTGCAGTTCATTTACTGTAAAACTGAATTCAGACTCAATTTCCCCAAAATCCAAGCAACCTTTTCACCTAATTTAACAACATCATTAGATTCTATATTATCACCTTTAAGGGAAATTTCGTTTATTTTTTCCTTCATCCACTTGAATTCTTTAGGGACTCTAGCAAGCTCATGGATATTAAATATAATATCGATAGTTTTAATAAATTTTAAACACGAATATTCATTTGATTCAAATTTCCTAAAAAACTCAAACATAGATATTTGATTATTAAAGTAATTATTTCTTAAAATGAAAATTTTAGATCTTCTATTAACCACACCGTTTGTTTTTAAGGTTTTATTAACTTCATCACGGATATATCTGATTAGTTTTTTTGTCTCTAATGTTGTCGTACCCGATATATATCGAACAGAGTTTCCTGTATACTCTACTTCAAAGGAGAAATCATGAAGTTTAGATGTAGCCTGCAAGCTTCTAACCCAGTCGTGGGTTTCGACTTTACCTATAACAGAAACTTTACCATCACTGTGGCTTTCATACTCAATATCTCTTATAGAAAAGGTCGGATACTTATCAGATGATGCCCCCATCAGTCTATCTATATATTCCTTAGTTATTATATCACTTATTACATCAGCGTCTTCGTTAGCCTGAATACTAGCCTCTATTGTTCTGTATTTATCCTCTCTATCAGAGATACGCTTAGCTAAATAAATAAAATCAGCTGGAGTAATAAGAGTTGAAGCAAGAAGCATTATCATTTGCTTTCTATCTCTTTCACCCACTAGCATTCCTTTTTTCTTAAGCAAGGAATACAAGTCAAAATCTTTGATATTATACGAAGACAAAATAGATATTAACTGCCCTCCTTGAGGCAACCAGAATTCAGATGCACTATTATCTTCAAGGTTAGATATTGACATTTCTCAGAGATTGTTTAAAGGAATTTACATCTATTTTTCTGGTAAATTTATCATCTTTTACTGATAATTTCACCTTGTCAACAGAAGAACTATCAGTGTTGTTGTATTCACCAAAAAGAATAACAACTTTTTCGACCCAATTATCAGTGATATTTTGACATAAAGATATTAATCTCTTAAAACCTTCTTCGGAATACCTTTCTATGGACACTACTATAAGACAGTCAATATCACCTTCACTAGCTTTGAATGTCAACAAGCCAGAATTAATCACCTCTGCAGGCAATATATGACCGGAGGTAATCCTATTTGTTGGAGAAGAATTGTAACCTGTGTTATGATAATAAAATTCGGTATTAATGTAATTGTCTTTAACATAATTTACCGAATCAAACAGAAAATTTGCCTTTAAATTATCTATCAATACAATAGCATGAAAAGTGTTTTTAACACCTGGCAACAAATTTTCCTCAGAAAATTTGTTTATCAAATCAATTTCATCATCACCTTCCGACAGCCAAAATACAATTCCAATATATTTTCTATTCAATTTATAAAGCTTAGATATATCTTTTCTTATTTCAGATTCCTTAAAGCAGTTTATTGTATTAGCAAGTTCAACAAAGTACTTTTTGGCTATGGTGGGTTTAGCATTATAATCGCCTTGATTTTTAGACGATACCACTACGAATGCCAAGCTATTTTCTACAAGTGGACACTCATATCTGTAAAGAGCGTCAATACCGTGAGTCCTTCTAGGCTCAATATTTTCTTTATGTTCCTCACTGGCAATACAAGGAATGGATAAATTTTTAGTATTCGGGCTCCAGCCTACTAAATCCATTAGATACTTGACTTTGTTTTCACCAAGTTCGCCAAGCGTTTTAGATTTTTCTCCCATATAATTAGTTTGTTCAGGCCAATCTACAAATCTAACTAAGCGCTACGTGTATACACATACTTGTTCACCCCCGTCTAGAGCGAGCTTGTAGCTCGCACCAGACGGGACTCTTGTCACCTCGGCAGCAACCATTGCCACCCCGGCAGCGGGCGTTACAGCTGCGCCAGGCCATGACAGAAATACTGAAAACTGGCCGAGGTATTCCGCCTCGGCTCCATGTGGTTTCGGCCCATTCCACTTTGGCTTTGCTGGTGGGGTAGTACTTGCCCTGCTGCAGCACACGCCAGAGGCTTTCCCAAGTGCCGGCAATGGTATTGGGGTCGTGGGGGAGGCCGCGAAGGGTTGGGGGCGCACGCGGGGGTAGGCAGCTTGGATAGCGGCCCGGTCGCCGAGAAACCACGCCTCCAGCTCCTGTACAGCCAGGCGGGTGATGATGCGGAAGAGTCGCCCGGAGGCCGTGGGTTTACGGCCAGGGCCGATGAGCGCCGTCAGAAGCTTCAGACAAGAGTATATAGCAAAGCAGGAGGGTTGTGCTTTTCTTTGGGATGCTATTTGGCGCTTACCTTCACAGGGTAAAGACTTGTCCTATACTTCCTTTCCTACTTCCTTCCTCTTGAAACACGGCTACTTCTCTTTCCTCGTGGCGGGCCTGCTAGCGGGCCTATCTTCGGCCCAGGCCCAGACCACCCCCGGCGGCGTACGTATTGGCACGGCGGGCACTCCCAACCCCGCCGCCATCCTGGATATCGACGCCCAGGGCAAGGGCCTGCTCATTCCGCGCATGGACTCGGTGACTCGCGTTGGCATTGCCACGCCGCCAGATGGCCTGATGGTATTCCAGACCGATGGCCGCCAGGGCTTCTGGTACGCTGCGGGGGGTAGCTGGCTCTTTATTCCAGATAAAGCCCGCGCCGCCGACAACCTCGGTAACCATGTGCTCAGCCAAAACCTGGTGCTCAACGGCAAGCGGCTGGTGGGCGGCACGGCGGCCACACCGGGCACCGCAGGTCTGACTATCAGTAACGTGGGCCTGGTAAGGCTCAACGGCCAGCGCTTGACCGATAACTACGAAAACGGAACCGGAATGATCCTTGACAATGCCGATGCCGGCTTTGTGGTCCGGACCAACGTAGGCTATGGTTCCACAACCGCACCCACCACAGGCGCCGGCGACCGGATGATGTGGTCGTCGTTCTACGGGGCCTTCCGGGCCGGCGGCATCGACGGGGCCCAGTGGGACGGCAGCAACCTGGGCTTTTACAGCGCTGCCTTCGGCTATAATAATTCTGTGGGCGGCAACTACAGCCTAGCGAGTGGGTACAACAACACCGTTCGGGGTAGCTATTCCACGGCTATCGGCGCCAGCAATACTATCGATCAAAACTCCACTGCCTCGGTCGTGTTTGGCAACCTCTGCCGCGTGAAGAGCAGCTACAGCCTGGTATCGGGCATTAATTCTCTGGCCCGGGGCCGCGCTGCGGTGGCACTGGGCGAGCGATGCACGGCTAATGCCGCCAACGCCGTGGCCCTGGGCCGCTTCGCCTCGGCCGCCGGCCGGTCGGGCACCTTCACCATTGCCGATGCCTCCGTTAACGACTCCTTGCGGGCCACGGTCAACAACCAGTTTTCAGCCCGCTACTCCGGGGGCTACCGCCTCTACTCTAACGCTGCCATGAGCATAGGCGTGGTGCTGAACGCGGGCAGTAACTCCTGGCAGGTTACGTCCGACTCAACCAAGAAGGAGCTGGTGCGGGTGGCCGACGGCAACGAGTTTCTGGCCCGCATCAACCAGATGCGCCTGGGCTCCTGGAACTACCGCGGCCAGGACCCGCGCACCATGCGCCACTACGGCCCCATGGCTCAGGACTTCTACCAGGCCTTCGGCCACGACGCGCTGGGCGTCATCGGCAACGACACCACCATCAACCAAGCCGACTTCGACGGGGTGAACCTCATTGCCATTCAGGCCTTGTACCGGCAGGTACTGGCGCTGAAAGCCGACAACGCCCACCTGCGCCAGCAAGTGCAGCAGCTGCAAACCACGGCTGCCACAGGCACCTCATCGGCCACCGCTACCGCCGCGCTGGAAGAGCGTCTGCGCCGCCTCGAAGCCCTGCTTGGCCCGCAGGCTCAGCGGTAACGAACAGGTAGGTGCCCCGGTAAGCTCCGCGTGAGCGTTAAAACGGCATGCTTACCGGCATGCAGGCCCCAGCCGTTAGGTGGCGCAGGGCCCTCCGTTCAGCTACATCCCCTGCTGGCAAACTAACGCACTTTATATCCTGAGGCTACTCCCGCCGGCGGGCCGGCAGTTGCGACCGGCGGCAGGGGTAGCTATACGCTGCCTTCGGGCGCTTCGGGCGGCCGGCCGAGGCTGAACACCTCGGCCACCTCAACCAGGCGCCTGGAAATAGGCTCCAGCAAGGCGGAAGGCACGGGCACCTGGCCTTCGCTGCGGGCCTTGAGGTAGCGGACTACCGCCATCTGGTTGTGCAGGGCCTCCTCGGCGTCCTGCCGGAGCAGCTCCCATTCCGCCGGAGTGTGCGCCGTCAGCAGGTAGCGGCGCGCCTCCAGGGCCTGCACCACCAGCCCCGACAGCTGCTGTAACAGCTGCTGCTCCGCCTCCGTGAACTGGCGAGGCTCGTAGCCGGCCAGGCATACCGTTCCGATGCAGTGGCCTGCCGAAGTGCGCAGCGGGGCGCCGGCATAAAACCGTACCTGCCGCTCCCGGGCAGTGTCGGTGCTGGCCTGAGGAAGGGCGGCCAAATCAGTGTACACCAGCACGGGCTCATCGGCCTTAATGGCGCGCGGACACAGGCTTTGCTCCAGGTCAATAGTTTCCTGGGCGGGCATGCCCACGCTGGCCTTGTGCCATACCCCTTGCCTATGTACAAACGCTATGCGCGCTACCGGAACGCTAAAAATATAGGCCGCCAGCTCCGCCAGATCGTCGAATAGCTTTTCCTGAGCTGAGTGCAGGATATTGTAAGAATCTAACTCGGCTAATCGGTTATGCTCGCTTGAAACCATATCGTCTTAGAAGCCACTATTTTCCTAAAGTTCGGGCACGCCCCAGGGTTCCGGGGGTCGGGCGCACATATAACGCACTCAATATAGGGCATTTCCTACCCGGAACCCAGTACCCGGCCCGCCTCGCATAGTAGCTAGCAGGTGGCAATCGGAGCGGCCGGTTATTTTCGCGAGGCCACTGGCGCGGGGGCAGGCTTCAACAGCACTTTTTCCCGAAGCCAGGCGCGCACCGGCTCATCGTAGAGCTTGAGGGCGGCGTAGCCCAGCAGCAACACGAACACCAGCAGGCCCAGGGCCACGGGCGCAGCCTCGGCGGGTGTGGGCTTGCGGTTAATCAGCCAGTTGGTATAGAGGTACATGAAGGGGTAGTGGGTGATATAGAGGGGGTAGGAAAGGTCGCCGAGGAACTTGCACACCCTGGCCCCAGCCCCACTTACCTGCCCGCCAGCCCCGGCCGCCACAATCAGCGGAAACGCGAACAGGATGCAGGCCGCCTCATACAGCCCATTGACAGGGAAATAGGGCAGGCAAAACAGCGCCGCCAGGGCTAGAGAGCACAGCGGAAACGCAAACGGCACCCGCACCAGCCGCCCCGCCCGGAACAGCAGCAGCCCGGCGAAGAAGGGGTACAGCATCCGGATAACAGCTATCCAGATGTTAGAGTGGGCCCAGCCGGTGGCAATGTCGCCGCGGGCTACGGCCACCCAGGTTAGAGCTACCCCACTAATAACCACCAACCCCCACAGGCCGCGCTGGCTGAGCTTACGGCCCCACACGGCATAGAGCAGGTTGGCCACGTACTCCTGCAGCAACGACCACAGCGGCCCGTTCAGGGAGTGGGTTTCGCCCCAGCCGCGCAGGTCGGGGGCGGGCAGCAGGGTAGCGGTGAGCAGCAGGATGCCCAGCAGCTTGAGCAGGCCCACTTGCCCAGGGATGTGCATGTAGGGGTCAAGCCAGATGCAGACGCCGCCAATGAGCACGCTGAGCAGAATGAGCGGGTGCAGGCGCACCAGCCGGATCTTGAAGAAGTCGAGGGTGTTCATGCGCGGCCACCGGTCGTCGTAGGCGTAGCCCACCACAAAGCCCGAGAGCAGAAAAAAGAAATCGACAGCCAGGTAGCCGTGGTGGATGGGGTGTTGGGCGAAATTGGGAAAGTGGCCTTCGAAGACGTGAAAGACAACCACCAGAATGGCGGCCACGCCCCGGAGGCCATCAAGGATAGGATAGTGCGGTTTCATGGTCCATTATAAGAGCAAAACGAGCAGTTTCCGGCTGCAGGGCGGCTAAAAAACAAAAGCCGGCACTAGGCCGGCTTTTGTTTTTCAGAGGATGCGGGGTGCGCTTTAGGGCATTACCTCAAAGGCCAGGAACTGTGAAATCTGGGTGGCTCCGAAGTTGTCGTCGGATACCAGTACCAGCGAGTGGTGGCCGTTGGGCAGCTTGGGGCCGAAGGTCATGCCCTCCAGGTTATCGATGCGCTTGACGCCCGTAGTGGCTACGTCCAGCACCAGGCGCTTGCTCACGGGGGTGTAGCTGGCACTCTGCAGCGAGGTCAGGGATGAAACGTCGGTGGCGCCGGTCAGGTCAATTTCATAGATCTTCACGGAGTAGTCGGGGGTAGCGCCCACGGCAAAGGAACGCTCCATTACCAGCATCTTCGTCTCCGACATAGCCAGCACCTCTACTACCCCATTAAGCTGGAACTGCGTTTCGGGTACGGGTGCCTTGTGCACCGCATCCAGCTTGTAGGCGTACTGGGCCACGGGCTGGCGGGTAGTGCGGTCATACTTCAGGATGCGGATGGGGGAGCCGGCCACGGTAGGGCTGGCCCGCGGGCCATCCTCGTAGAGGGGCTCTTCCTGGGCGGTGTAGAGAAAGCGCCCATCCGGCGACAAAGACAAGCCCTCGAAGGAGCCGTTGGAGCGCGTGCCGTTATCGGTGGCCTGTATCCGGAACAGCGAAGGCAGGCCGAACTCGGCCACGTAGCTACCGTCGGGGTTGGCTTCGCGCAGGAAGGGGTGGTTGAGCACGGCCGGGGTGCGGGTCAGGTTGCGCACCCCCTCACTCGACCAGATGATGCGCCAGGTGGCGGGGTCGTAGCGGATGCCCTCCGGGTCGATGGTGGCGTTTGAGTCGGCGGTGGGGCTGGGGAAGTTGCTGCCGTCGGGGCGCTTGAGCGTGGTCACGCCCGTGAACGTGACGTCGGAGAAGCTGCTTTCGTTGAAATCAAGGCGGGCCATGTAGAAGCGCACCGGCTGCAGGGCCGAGGCATCATCGCACATGATGTAGTACATGCCGGTTTCGGGACGGTAGTCGATGCCCGAGAAGCCACCCAGGGTGGTGTTGTTGAACTTCTGGTTGTAGGGTACAATTTTCTCCCCAATGAAGCGCAACGACGAAACGCTGGCCGGGGGGCTGTAGGTGACCTTGTTATCCGACGACTCAATGACGTTATCGTCGTCGCAGGCCGTGAGCAAGGGTGCGGCCGTAGCGGCCCAGAGAAGCGTTGCAGCCAGAAATTTGCGGCTCATACACAAGCAGGTAAAGGAATTTTGTGGTTTTGAGCCGCAAAGAACGCCGTTATCTGCCGGGCCGGAGTTACGCCAATATTACCAGAGGTTACGCCAATGTTATTTCTGGAAGCAGGCGCTTCTGGCCAGCCTCGGGGGCGCCCAACTAGCCTTTCTTCTGCTGCTTGCGCTGGCGGTTTTCCTGCTTGATGCGCTTTTTCACGCCGTCGTCCACGCCCTGGCCGGTGGGCACGGGTTGGTAAAGGGAGCTGGGGGTAGCCGGAGCGGGAGGCGCGGTTTTCATTTGGTAGCGGTGCACGATGTTGGCCGAAATCCGGTCGGTGAAGTGGGGCAGAATCTGGTGAGAGAACGAGGCACCGCGGGCCTTCCAGCCCACCGGCAGCTCCTGCCGGGGCCGCACCGAAGAGCGCACCATGGCGTTGACCACCTTACTGGGCGGGTCCATAGCGGCCATGCGCGGGGTGCCGCCGCTGTAGTTGGCCGCGTGGCCCCAGAACGGAGTATCCACGGCCCAGGGCTCAATGGTTACCACTTTAATGTTCTTGTAGCCCTGCAGGCGCAGCTCGTGGTGCAGGGCCCGGTCGAGGTTGCGGATGGCGCCTTTGGTGGCGGCGTACACGGCGTGGTAGGCCAGGGGCACCTTGCTTTCCACGGAGCCCAGGTTCATGAGCGTGCCGCTACCCTGCTTCTGGAAAATTTTGATGGCGACCTGGCTGCCGTACACGATGCCCTTCAGGTTCACGTCGATCAGGCGGGAGTAGTCGGCCAGGGGAATGTCCCAGAACCGCCCGATGCCCCCTACCCCTACGTCGTTCACCCAAACATCAACCCGCCCGAACTGCTGCTGGGCCGCATCGGCGAGGCGCTGTACCTGCTCGGGCTGGCTGATGTCGGTGGGCACTACCAGGGCCTGGCCGCCCGCGGCCCGCACTTTGTCGGCCACTTCCTCCAGCACCTCGGCGCGGCGGGCAGCCAGCACCACGTTGGCTTTCATGGCCCCGAGCTGCTCGGCCATGCCCCGGCCAAAGCCGCTGGATGCCCCAATAATCACGTAGGTTTTGCCCTGCACTTTTTTCCGCACGGCGCTGCCGGGGCGGGAAGTAGCGCAGCTGCCGAGCAGGAGAGTTGCCAGTAGCAGGAGCAGCACAGAAACTACAGATGGGCGCCCCCGGTAGCGGGGAGAGGCAGCGGGCAGGAGCTGGGTAAGGGAGAGTTGGCGCATGGGGTCAGGCAGGTCGGGGAGGTGATGAATCTCCTACCCCCTACGGCAGCCGCAACCCTTCGGATATTGCTCAGCTTGCGCTAAACGCCGTTTTCGCGGCTCTGAGGGGCCGTCTGTTCCAGGCTCTTGCACCCGCCCTGTCCCTGCCTCTACACACCAGCACCCCGGCGCGGCAGCACGAAGCACTACCGCGCCGGGGCGCCAGATAAAGCGGCCGGCCTCCGGCCGCAGGCCGGGGCAGCCGGGGGCCTATACGTGTGGGCGGCGGGCAATCCACTCGGTAGCCTCGCGGCCAACCAGGGCCTGAAAGGCCTCCATATCGGCGGGCTTCAGCTTTTCGCCCGACGACTTTTCGTAGATGTCCCGGATTTTGTCGGCCAGGTGCTTATTCTTTTTGGGCAGGTCTTTGAGTTGGATGTTCTCCTCGTCGAGGACGCGGAAAAGCTCTTCTTTCGGGATGGGCGACAAACCGCCGGGGGCAGCCCAGCCAGAATCAGGGGCAGAGGAATGGGAGGAATCAGCCATGATGTGAGGTGCTAAAAAAGTACGGTACAAACCCTCCTCCTACGCAAGACAAAAACCTTGTGTTGGCTCCCGGGCCTCTATCTTCTGGCCGGCGGCAGGCTTAGCTGGGGGCTACGGATGAGCTTCCGCCCACAGCGTCGGGGAAGTGCTGGCGCAGAATAGTCTCTACTTTTTCGGCCGTGAGGGGCTTGCTCACGAAGCCGGCCACGGGCAGCTGCTGGGCCCGGTGCAGGTCGCGGGAGTGCAGCGAGGTAGTCAGCATCACAATTACCGTGGCCCGATGCTTCACCCAGGGCAGCTGGCTGTAGCTGTCCAGAAACTCGAAGCCATTCATCACGGGCATATTGATATCGAGAAAAATAAGAACCGGGCAGGAGGGCGAAACGGCGGCACAGTGCTCCTGCAGCATCTCCAGGGCCTCGCGGCCGTTGAGGGCTACCAGCAGCCGGTCGGCCACATCCAGCTTGCGCAGCATCAGCTCATTAAGGAAGTTGGTCGTTTTATCATCATCAATCAGAAGAATACTGGAAAGCTTATTCATACACGTGAGCAAAAGAAGAAGTGGCGTCCGGCTGGGCGCGCGGGCACCACTTCCATACGAAAGGCGCGGGAAAAATAGCTGATAAACTGCTTTGGCTTCGGCAACTCAGGCCGGGCGCCCGGGCGTCCAGCCGGGCCGGGGCACCACCGGGCGGGGCGGCCTGGCCACCAGGCGGTCGGCGACCAGGCCGGCCACGAAGGCGTAAATACTTTTGTGCACCAGGTCAATGGCCTGCTCATCGCGGGGCCATGTCCAGGGCGGGGCCCCTACCCCGGTGGCGTTTTCCAGGGTCTGGTCGTTGAGCAGGCGCAGGTTCAGGAACAGAAAGGAGCCCACCGGCCCGCGCAGGCCCCCGGCGGCCATCAGTCCGCGCACGGCTCCTAGCACGATGCCCTGCCCCCAGTGCATGGTCCAGTTCAGGCCGAGGCGCTGCTCGTCGGGCTTATGAGGCAGGCGCAGCAGGCGCTCCAGCGTATGGGCCGGCACGTAGGAGTTGGGCCGGCGCGTAAAGCGCTGCTCCACTTTCTCGGCCAGGGTCATGGCGGCAACGCCGGCCGCCCCGGCCAACACGCCCCACAGGGCAGCTTGGGTTGTTTTCATCGGTAAGAGGGTAGCGTGGCCGGGCAGCGGACCGTGGCCGCCGGGGTGCGTGTTTCTTACCTACGTTGGGCCGGCCAACCCGTTATGCCCGAGCTTGGCTAGGCGGGTAGGCGCGGCCCCGGCGCCGGGGCAAGCAACTAAACTGTTCCTGTTGTGGTTGGTTTGGTAGCAGCGGCTCTGTCCCATATCCGGAAGGACTGGTATCTTGCTGATGCGTTCGGTGTCTGCCCTTCCCCTCACCGGAGTTTTCTGGACTAGTGTTGGCGCACGGGAAAGGGGCGCTGCTTATGCCTATGAACCACATTGTGTATATGAGCCGGGCGGTGCGTCCCCTCTCAGACCAGGACCTGAAAGAGCTGCTGGATCAGTGCCAGCGCGATAATGCCCGCCACCAGGTCACCGGCATCCTGTTTTACAGCCACGGCAACATTGCCCAGCTGATTGAAGGTGACCCGGCCATTATTGAGCCGCTCTACGAAAAATTGCCCGGGATGGCCGCCACTCCAACGTGCTGCAGCTGGCCAACAAGCCGATTAGCGCCCGCAGCTTCGCGGAGTGGTCCATGGCTTTTCACCCCCTGGAAGAGGAGAGCTTCACTACGCTGCAGGGATTTTTCCTACCCCATCAGGCCCCTCCTACCCCCGACTCGCTGCCCATTGCCGACGCCCTGATTATAGATCTGGTACGGCAGGCAGTCTTCGGCCCCCAGGGCAGCGTTCTGGCCTAGCCCTTCTTCCCTACCCCCTCCATGCGCGAACAGCAGCTGCAAACCATTCTTCGGCACATGCCTGCGGGCGTTGGTACCCTGCTGGGGCCGGAGCTGCGCATTGGGTATCTGAACGAAGCTATGCAGCTGCTGCTGGGCAGCCCCACCTCTACCGACGAGCCCCTGGCTACCCAGGCTGGCCTGCTGCCCCCTGATCTGCAGGACGTGATGCGGCAGGTGTACCAGTCGGGGCGGCCATACGTGGCCAAGGCCTACCCCCTGCAGATGCCTGCGACAGCGGAGCAGGAACCCGGCCTACGCTACTTTGACTTCACGCTGGAGCCCCTGCGCGACGATAACGACCAGGCACTGGGGCTGCTGCTGTTCGCGGTAGATGTAACCCCCCAGGAAGAGTCCCGGCAGCGGGCCCACGAGCTGGCCATTGAAACCCGCCGGCTCGATGCCCGCCTGCGCGTGCTCACGGAAACGGCCCCCCTGATTACCTTCAGCCTGGACGCGCAAGGAAACTTCGAGTACGTGAGTCCGCAGTGGTATTACTTCACCGGCCAGCCTCCCACCGCCGATCTGAACACCATCTGGCCCCTGCTGGTACACCCCGACGACCGGCTGCGTGTGCTTTATCAGTCGGAGGCGGCCCGCACGAACGGGATAGGCTGGAACTTCGAGTATCGGCTGCGCCGCCACGACGGGCAGTACCGCTGGATGCTGAGCCGGGGCCTCCCGGAGCTGCACGCCCCCGATAAGCCCGTGTTCTGGCACGGGGCCGTAACGGAGGTGCACGACCAGCGCGAGCTATCAGAGGCCCTGCGCCGGGGCGAGGCCGAGCTGCGCTTTCTCGCCGACAGCATTCCTCAGCTTATCTGGACGGCGTCCGCCGAGGGCTTCATTGACTATTACAACAAGCACACAGCCGAGTACACCGGCTTATCGGCTCAGCAGCTGGGCCCTACCGGCTGGATATCGTTGCTGGACCCCATGGAGCAGGCCCAGGCCGCCCGGCGCTGGGTGCAGTGCGTGGCTACCGGCGAGGAATACGAAGGCCTGTACGAAATGCGCCGCCACGATGGGCAGTACCGCTGGCACATCATCCGGGCCCGGCAGCTGGCCGACGTCCGGGGGCCGCGCTGGTTTGGCGCCTGTACGGACGTAGATGATCAGCACCGCCTGCGGGAAGTGCTCCAGACCCAGTACGACGAGCTGGCCCGCACCAACCGCGACCTGGACACGTTCGTGTACACTGCCTCGCATGACCTCAAGCAGCCGCTGTTTAACCTGCGGGGCCTGTTTGATGAGCTGCGCCGCTCCGCCACCTTTCTTGACCCCGAGCAAGCGGTGCTGCTTACTATGGTAGATGAGGCCCTGGGTCAGCTGGACAACACTCTGCACGACCTGGCTGCTACCGTACAGAGCCAGCGGGAGCTGGCCGCCCCCACCGAGGTCCTGGACGTGCGCAGCGTAGCCGAAGAGGTGGTATTGGGGCTGCGGCCTCAGGTAGAAGAGTCGCAGGCCATTATTGAGCTGGATACCGCCGCGGCCCCTACCCTCCTGTACGGGCGGGCCAACCTGCGCTCAGTGTTACACAACCTGATCAGCAACGCCCTCAAGTTTGCCCACCCTGAGCGCACGCCGCACCTGTTGGTGCGCAGCAGCCTATCGGCTACGGGGCAGCCCCAGCTGCTGGTGCGGGACAACGGCCTGGGCATGAGCATACGTGCGGAAACCAGCCCGGCGGCCTTCCCTTCGTTTGAGCGCCAGCACCCAGGGGTAGCAGGGGCCGGCGTAGGGTTGTATCTGGTGCAGCGTATTATCAACAGCCGCGGAGGGCATCTGGCGGTTTCGAGTGTGGTAGGCGAAGGCACCAGCTTTACGGTGCATTGGTTTGAGTAAGCTACTGACTATAAAGCTACTACCCTACCCCACCAACGCAGCCGCTACTGCCGGGCCACTACCTGGAAGCTACTGCTACCGCACCCGGCGATACCAGCCAAGGAAATCCCCTGCAGCGTAAGCCGGAATGGCCCGCCTTCGTCGGAAGTGTAAAAAGTAACAGTAGCTACCCCGCTGGCACCCGTTGTCGCGGCTGGGTTCCAGTATAAGGTGGCGCTTCGGGCGTCCAGAGAGGGTAAGGAAGCCGCTATGGTTAGGCCAGCCACCCGTCCCTGCAGCAGTAATAAAGCATTGGTATAGGTGCTGGCGGCCGGTATGTCCTTGGTGTTCACCACCGCGTCGGCGCGGGTGTATAAGGCGCGGCGCGGATCAGTAAGGGCCACTTTTTTACCCTGCACCGTTACATTACGCAGGACAATGGTGCGGGCATCGAGCCGATACTGCCGCTCCATGGCTTGGTTGCGCCGGCTGCTAGCCAGATACGGTGCAGCCATTGGCGGCAGTGTAGTCAGTGGTGCCAGCAGTAGTGCTTCCGGTCCAATGCCTTCCCAGGGCTGATCAGGTTGAATAACCGGGTTACGCAGCCCTTTGGTTGGCTTCACCTGCAGCACTACCCGCGCTGTATCAAGGCCGCTAAACTGGGCAAAGGCAAACCGGCCGCTCGCGTCGGTGGAGGTGGCGCTAAGCGTTTGGGTTGGATTAAAGCGAAACAACGTGACAGCCGCGGCACTAACCGGTACTTTGCTGTTTACTACCCGTCCGCTCAGGCTAATGCTCTGCTCCAACGGGTAAGGCCGCTCTCCCAACTGGCCTTCCAGCACCTGCTTCCACACAAAGCGGCGCCAGCCCTGGGTGAGCAGCAGATCATCGAGAGCCTGCGCAACTGCCGCCGAGCCAGCGGCCCGGAAGTAGTAGCCGGGCTGCTCCACCTGCCCACGCAGGTCGGAGGTAAGCAGCAGATGCGTGCGAATGTCGGTGCCCCCGGAGTCGGCAGGCACCAGGGCAGCGTTATTTACAGCCAGGGAGAACTGACCAGCAGCAGGCTGTCCGGCGGGGGTAGAGGCCGTTATGTGTACCGTAACTTTTTCGCGGGGGCCATAGGTAGCCTTGTCCGGGCGTACCTGCAGGCGCAACCCAGGGTCGGAATCTACGAAGGCCAGCCGCTCACACCGTGCTACTTGTGCGCCATCAAACAAGGTAAAGTGGGCTACCCCGCCCACAAATTTGTTTTTGGGAATGAATGCGGCAAATGCTTCCTGGTCATTTATGGTGGCTTGGCCGGCATAAGCTACCTGCCCACGTACCTGCGCTACCACGGTAACGCGCTCGGCAGGTGTTCCTGGCGGCATCCGGCGCTGAATTATAACCTTGTAGCCATCGGCAAGCGGCAACACCCGCATGGTAAAACCGGCGGGCTGGGCTTCAGGCAGAGGATAAACGACGGACTGCCCCGAGGAAAGCCGCAGCTGCGCCGTATAGCGCTTTCCGGCGGCCGGGGTCAGCTGAAAGCGCCCCATGCCTAAATGGTGGCTTTTAATAATGGCCACCATATTTCCCTGCTCATCCTGAATCTGGCCGCTTACGGGCGTGCCGTGGCCATAGGTATCCGTCGCCTTAAACCCTACGGTGCTTTCCAGGCCGGCAATCAGATAGCCGCCTTCGGGGAAGAACTGCACATGCGTGCCCTTCTGGGGGGTAGCCGCCCGATGCGCCGCCCGTTTGTTAGCGGCGGCCCCAGTACCAGACCATACCGTTACGGGGCGCGTGAAGAAAAACTCGGGGCCAGCATTGCGCATCCATTTTGTGTAGGCCCGCAGGGTGTAAATGCCTTGTTGCAGCGTGTCGGGTAGCAGGAAGTCGCCGGGTGAGGTACCGCGTTGAAGCCGCAACACTTGCTGCGCCACTACTTGCCGGTTAAAGTTTATAAGGTCCACGTAGAGTACCCGGCTCATAGTATCGGGCTGATGGCTTTGGCCCTCTACCAGATATGCCTTGTACCAGATGGTTTCGCCGGCCGCATACACTTCCTTATCCAGGTGCAGGTAGCTTTTTTCCGGATAGATAGCAGCGTAGTATCGAGTAAGCTGCTGGATCAGGTGGGCAACAAAGTCATCGGGAGCAGCACGAAAAGCGGCAAGGCTCAGGACAGCGGCGCCCAGACCAACCCGGACATGGGTGCGGAATTGCGTCATACCAAGGATACACGTAGAGATAATAAGGCAAATAAGAGCTCGGGCCAGAGCCCCCAGAGCACGAAATAAGCAGCCCCGGGTGCGGGCAATCTAGCTATACTCTTCCATAACTGGTTAGCTACCCTACCCTACCCTACTACTCACAGATACCACGCCTCTTCGGGTGCCAGCGCGAGGTGCACCCTCTGGCCCGGTCCGTAACTGGCCTCGGTGGCCCGAACCAGTACCCGGGCCCCCGACACCTGCACTTCCAGCTCCTGGTAGCTGCCATAAAACCGGCTACCGATTACGGTACCTGCTACCCCGCCGGTGGCTTCTGCTACCAGCCGTAGGCTTTCCGGGCGCGCGAGCAGGCGCTTGCGGGTATCTGCCGGGCGACCCGTCAGGGCTTTGGCCAGTGAGCCGCTGAACAGGTTATACCCCCCGAAAAGCGCGGCCACATACTCCGACACCGGCTGACGGTAGATATTGGCCGGGGTGCCTTGCTGCACGATGCGGCCACCCTGCATCACCAGAATTTCATCGGCCCAGGAAAGCGTATCCAGGGGGTCGTGGGAAATAAGGGTGCAGGTAATACCCAGCTGGTCGCCGATGTCCTGCACCACTGCTTTCAGCACCCGCTTGTGCACCATATCCAGGTTGGAGTAGGGCTCGTCGAGGAGCAGGAGCTGGGGGGAAGAAAGCAGCAGCCGGGCCAGGGCAATGCGCTGCCGCTCGCCGCCGGAAAGTTCGTCGGTGCGGCGCTGGGCCAGGTGGCTGATGCGGCACACCTCATAAAGCTGCTCGGCGGCACCGGCACGCAGCTTGTTGGCGTAGCGCAGCACCTGCTCTACCCGCAGAAACCGCGGCAGCTCAAACTGCTGCGACAAATAGCTGATGCCGGGGTGGCCGGGCATGAGCTGCTCCGCCGGGCCTTTCACCCGCTTATCGTTTAGCCATACCTGCCCGGCCGTGGGCTGCACCAAGCCCGCCACCACCTGCAGCAAGGTGCTTTTGCCGGCCCCGGTTTCGGCGGCTATGGCCAGCTTCTGGAAGCGCTGCTGCGTGAAGCTGACTTCGTGCAGGGCAAACCGCTCTTTCTCCTGCACACTCACCCCGGAAACGCGTAACAAACTCATAGCAGCAACAAGCAAAACATGGCCGGAACCTCAAGGCCGCGCCGGCAAAGGCCCTACCCCCTTCCGGAGGCCAGGCACCCCAACAGCGGCAGCCCGCAAGATACGCACGCCCAAGCCAGGCAACCCGGCCAGGTACCGCGCACAAAAAAACGCCCGGATTGCTCCGGGCGTTTTTCAGGGCAGGCTACTGCTGAAGCAGCCGCTTAGCTGTTGCGCGGGGTGGTGTAGTCGGTATCGGAGTCGGTGCTGGTGCGGCCGCCGTCGAGGCGCTCCACATCTACCTCGGTTTTGCGCACGGTGTCCCGGATGGTTTCCTCACGCTCCGTTACCTCCTTGCCCAACGAAATTTCCTCTACTACCCGGGCTTCTTTGCCCACTACGGCCCGCTCGGCGCTTTCCGTAATTTCGATTTCGCCTTCCTTAAAGGCAGCGAAGTCGGCCTCGGTGGCGGGCCGGTCCACGGGGCGGCGCTCAATGTTGATGTGCTCTTCGCGCAGACGCACGTTGGCTTCCACGGGGCGCTCTACAATGCGGCTGCGCAGGCGGGCGCCGCCGGTTTGCTCCACGCGCTTGCCTACCTGCAGGTTTTCCTCAATTACCTGCGCCGTGGCGCCGGTATCGGTGGTGGCAGCGCCGGTAGTGGCGCCGGCAGCGTAGCTGTTGCCGTATTGGTAGCCCGTCTGGCCGGCGCGCTCATCTACGTCAACGGCACCGGCTTCGTCCAGGATTTCGGCGGCGCGGCGGGCGTTTTCCTCGGAGTGGGCGTGCACCGTTACCACCGAGCCACTGTTGCGGGCTACGTGCGAGTAGCGGCGGGCATCCTCGGAGTCGTCGCCCCCGAACAGGTTGCTGAAGAAGTTGCTGATACCGTCGCCGGCCCGTTCGGCCGTGCGGCCGGCCGCGTCGGCGGCGCCTTCCACGGCCGTGCCGCTGTTATTGCGGTAGTTGCTGTCGGAGCCTTGGCTATTATAGCTATTGTAGCTGTTGCTGGAAGCTACATCTACGTTCTCGGTGGTAAAGCCGGCGGCAGCCAGGCGTTGGGCGGCCTGCTGGGCCTGGGCAGCGGTTTCGAAGATTCCTACTACGGTCTGGTTCATAGCTTTAGGGGAGGATTAGGGTGAAAAAAAGGAAGGAAAAGAAACGTAAGGGGGAAAGTCAGGAAGCCGGGGGCATGCCCGGAGCGGGTGGGGCCAGCGGCTCGCGGGTAACCTGCACCGTTTCCTGGCGCAGCACTACCTGGTGGCTTTCCTGGGTGGGTACTTCGTGCTTCGTGATGTGCAGCTCCTCTACCACCAGCATGCGCTTTACTACTACCTCACGCACCACCGGAATAATCATGGTGTCGCCTTCGTAGCGTACGCCGGGCAGGGTAGCCCCATCGGCCACAAACTGGTTTACGGGCACCCGCTCCACCTGCACCTCATCGTGCAGCAAGGTGAAGTTCAGGGTTTCGGGGTGCTCTTCTATGGTCTTGGTCAGGCGCACCCGGCCCGTTTCCACCACCTCCCGCCGAATCACGGCGTGTTCCTCAATAACGGGAACCACAAGGGAAGCATCAGAAACTACTTCGGGTAGCCGGGAGGCAGCGCCAGCCGCAGGATTAGGGGGTGTGTTCATAGCGAGGGTTTCTACGCCCCCGCTTGGCCGCGCTGCTACCGCCAAGCCCTGTTTTTTGCTTATAAAATTCTGGCTTTTATAACTATCCTCATACCTCGCAACCTTTTATAAACAAACGTTTTACAGGGCATAAACCGGAGGAAAGCCGCTAAAGCTGCAGGATTCATTCTCTTCTATAATAGGACTACGCCAGCAAATATTTACGACCCATTTCCTGGCAGAATAATGGCCTGTCGGCGGCGCCCCACAAAAAAACGCCCGTCGGGCCGACGGGCGTTTGGTAGCGAGTACCCGCAAGGGGCCTCTTACTTCTGGGCTTCTACCGGAAACTTGTCCAGGATTTCTTTGGCGTCTTTGGCAAATTCCTCGCCGATGCGGGCGGGGTTGCCCACCGGGTCGGCCACGGAGCCGCGCCATACCAGGTTACGGCTGCGGGCATCAATAAAGTCCAGAATCATGGTGCCTTCCTTGTACGTCTCGGTGCGGTAGCCCGTGTTGTAGTAGGGCGAGGTATACCAGTACCCGTAGTTGATAGGGATAAAGCGCCCCCGATACGACATAGCATAAGGGAAGGCATAGCCCGGCGCGGGCGGGTTGGCCACGGTGCGCTCGGCCTCCTCAATGTAGAGGTGGTAGGTCAGGTAGAAATCGGGGCGGGCGTTGCCGGTTACAGGCCGGATGCCGCGCTTGGCCATTTCGCTGTTGATGGCGTTCTGGATGATTTCGTCGTTGAGGGAGCTTTTGTAGATGGGGTTCTGGGAGTCGGCCGATTTCACGTCGGTTTTGGCCCAGGCATAGGTCCGGTACCGGCTGAAATCGACGCCGGGCTTTTGCTGCACGGCTACGGGCGAAGAACAACTGCTCACCAAGGTTATGAGCAGCAACAGGGCTGCGGTCAGGAAAGACTTCATCAGGTTTTGCGTAGAGTGAGGAAAGAATATCTGCCTTGCTATACCGGCCTCGCAGGGCGGAAGTTGCGCCGGGCCGGAAAGCTGCACACCCGGCAGAAGAGCTTAAACTCAACCGTTTGCACTCCGGGGTCCGCGTTTAAGGGCTGGGCCGCCTTTGGGTGTCTTGAGGGGGTAGGGCGGGCTCCCTACCTTTGCGGCGGCCTGCCGCGGGCGGCCCGCGCTGCCTGCTCCTACCCCCTTTTATCCTACACAGACATGCTCCGGCTATTTTTTGGGCTTTTGCTGTTGGCGACGGCCTGCGCGCCGGCCCGCTACGCGGCCCACACCCTGGATGCCCCCGCCCTTACTATCCACCAAACAGTGGCCATTCTGCCCTTTGAGGTTACCCAGGACCGCATCCGGCTCCGCGACATTCACAACCTTGGCCCCGATACCTCCCACGCTACCCTGCAGCGGGTGCAGCAGGCCTGGCAGGAAAAGCAGCGCCGCGAAGGCGAGGTCGTGGCCTACCAGCTGCAGGCCTTGCTTCAGGCCCAGCTGCAGCAGCAACAGCCGGCGCGCGGCTACTCCGTGCGGTTTCAGGACGTAGCCGAAACCAACCGCCGCCTGCAGCAGGCCGGCATCAGCTACGCTACCCTGCCCGAGCAGCCTATGGAGCGGCTGCAGCAGGTGCTGGGCGTTGATGCCATCCTTTCGGGACAAACCGATTTGTACCAGCCCCTGCCCGCCGGGCTGGGCCTGATGGGCCGCGTGCTGCTGAACGAGCCCCTGCTGGGCTCCAACCAGCCCTCGGCCATTCCGAGCAGCCAGGCCACCACCAACCTTACCCTCCACGACTGCCGCAGCGGGCAGCTGGTGTGGCGCTTTGATTTTGAGCGCCTCGGCAACGCGGCCCTCAAGCCCACCCGCCTTACCCGGGACCTGGTACGTACGTCGGCGGGCGGGTTCCCCTACCGGAAAAAGTAGTCGTGGCCGTTGTGGGCAGGGCGGCCCGGTACCGTTGAACTGGCCCCCAGGCCGGGGCCAGTGGCCCGTAACCTTTGGCTACCGCGGCCGGTTTGTACTGATTCCGGGCCCCAAGCAGCCCGGTAATTCCGACACTTTTCTATCCTTTCATCATGGAATACATTGAATTAGGCTCTTCGGGCGTGCGCGCCTCGCGCATTACGTTCGGGAGCTGGGCGGCCGGCGGCTGGATGTGGGGCGGCACCGAGCAGAACGACGCCGTAGGCGCCATCCACGCTTCCTTCGACCTAGGCGTAACCAGCATCGACACGGCCCCTATTTACGGGCAGGGCCTGAGCGAGGAAATTGTGGGCGAAGCCATCAAAACCCTACCCCGCGACCAGGTCCAGATCCTGACCAAGTTTGGCATGCGCTGGGACGAGCAGAGGGGCGACTTCGGCTTCAAGAGCAAAAACAACCAAGGCCAGGACATTGATGTGTACAAGTACGCAGCCCCGGAAAGCATCATCCGGGAGTGCGAGGACAGCCTGCGCCGCCTCGGCACCGACTACATTGACCTCTACCAGATTCACTGGCCCGATAAAACCACGCCCATTGCCGACACCATGGAGGCCGTGCAGCGCCTGATTGAGCAGGGCAAAGTGCGGGCCGCGGGCGTGAGCAACTATTCCGTGGAGCAGATGCGCGAAGCCGAGCAGGTAGTAAACCTAGCCTCGAACCAGGTGCCCTACAGCATGGTGCGCCGCGATATTGAGCAGGATGTGGTGCCCTATTGCCTGGAGCACAATAAGGCTATTCTGGCCTACAGCCCCATGCAGCTGGGTTTGCTGACCGGCAAAATCAAGCCCGGCCAGCACTTTGAAGCCAGCGACCTGCGCGCCACGCACCCGCTGTTCAAGCCTGAGTTCGTGACCCGCGTGAATGCCTTCCTGGATAAAATCAGGCCCATGGCGGAAAGCAAAAACGCCACCCTCGGGCAGTTGGTGCTGCGCTGGACGCTGGCCCAGCCGGGGATTTCGGTGGCGCTGGTGGGTGCCCGCAACGCCGAGCAGGCCGTGCAGAACGCCCGTGCTATTGAGGTGCAGCTCTCGCCCCAGGAGGTAGATTTTATCAGCCAGCAGCTGGGGCAGCTGTAGCAGCAACCGGTATAAGTCCTACCCCCTTCGCAAACCAAAAGCGCCGCCCATGTTGGGCGGCGCTTTTGGTTTGCAACCTTTTGGCCGGCAGGCAGCTCTGTAAATTATAACGGCGCTACTCTGTGCTGTACCCCACCTTTCCTACCCTTCACTTATGCGCAAACCCCTCCTCTACTCAGGCATTATCGGGCTGGGACTTTTGGTTGGCAGCTGCCAGGATGATAAGGACGCCCCGCCCGCCCCGGAGCTGCTGAACACCCGCTGGAAGCTGGTGCAGGTAGAAGAAACGCCCTTGTCGGTTTCCAGCTACTCCGATACCTTTCGCTCCTACATCCGGTTTACTACCGGCCCTAACCGCACGGAAGGCCTGGCGCCCTGCAACTCCTTCGGGGGCACTTTCACGCTGAGTAGCAGCCCCGGCGTGCTCAGCATCAGCGAGCAATCCTCTACCAAAGCCACCTGCCCCGCTCAGAGCATTGAGGATAAATTTCTGGCGGCCCTACCCCGCACCGTAGGCTATGAAATCAGCGGTAACGAGCTGCGGCTTTATGATGCCAGCAATACGTTGCGGCCCTTGCTTATTTTTGAAAAAGCCGAGTAAAATCAACTAAAAAGGCCACTCCCAATGCAGGAAGTGGCCTTTTTGCTATTGAAGCAGCTTGAGCTTAGCAGTTGCTGCCATCGAGGCCGCAGGCGGCGCCATCGGTGCCGGCCAGCTGCACGGGCCGGGGGCGGCTTTCTTCCCATACCTTGTCCAGCACTTCTAGGAACAGCTCGGTAGGCTGGGCCCCGGACACGGCGTACTTGTCATCGAAAACGAAGTAGGGCACGCCGCGCACCCCAATCTGGCGGGCCTGGTACTCATCGTGGCGCACCTCCTGGGTGAACTGCTCGGAGTGAAGTACCTGCTCTACTTCGACAGCGGGCAGGCCTATTTCGGTAGCCAGGCGGGCGAGGGTAGCGAAGTCGTTGAGGTCCTGGCCTTCTTCGAGGTAGGCTTTGAAGAAACGCTCCTTGGCTGCGTCCTGCTTGCCAAATTTGTCGGCCAGGTGCACCAGGCGGTGGGCGTGCAGAGTGTTGGCGTGCACGGCCCGGTCGAAGTCAAAGGCCAGGCCTTCTTCGGCGGCCATCTGGGTCATGTTGGCGCTCATCTGGCGGGCCCAGTCCTCGGTATTGCCGTACTTGGCGGCCAGCAGCTGGTAGAGGCTGGCGCCGGGTTTAGGCCGGGCCTCGGGGTCCAGTTCAAAGCTGTGCCACTCAATTTCCACCGCATCGGCGTGGGCAAAGCGGGCCAGCGCGTTTTCCAGGCGCCGCTTGCCGATGTAGCAGAAGGGGCACACAATATCAGACCAGATTTCTATTTTCATGCTGAAGGAAGATGATTACAAGTTCAGGCGGGTATAAGCCGCATACCCGGTAAAAAGTTTTGTGCCGGAGGTGGCCCGGCGGCGTCCCTCCCCCCTTTGCTCTACCCCATGTCTCTGCACTCGTTTGATGCTTACCTGGAAGCCGGCGGCCCCAGCTTTATGCCAACCCAGGTGGTGCACCTTTCGCCGCTACTCGTGGAGGCGCTGGGCGGCAAAACCACCAAGCGCGTGCGCGGCACCCTGAACGGCCACCCCATCCGGCTGAGCTTATTGCCCCAGGCCGGCGGCGGGCGCTACCTTATGGTTAACAAAGAACTGTGCCTGACGGCCGGGGTGCAGGTGGGACAATACGTACAGCTGCAGCTGGAGCCCGACCCCGAGCCCGACCAGGTACCTCTGCCCGCCGAGCTGGCCGAAGCCCTGGACGCCTGGCCCGAAGCCATGCTCCGGTTTCAGGCCCTACCCCACGGGGCCCGGCGGGCCCTGGCCCAGCACATCAGCACGGCGCGGCAGGCCGAAACCCGCGCCCGCCGCGCCGTGGAAGTAACCGGCCGACTGGCGCGCGGAGTGAATCCGTTTCGGAAGGAGTAGCTACTTGGTCAGGACAATGCTGACCACTTTGCCCGGACCGCCCACGGTAAATTTGCAGTCGTTGAAATCGGGTGGAGCCAGGCGGGGGCGCACGTTGTTGGAGAAGGCGAAGGGCTCCGTCGGGATGCCCATAAAGTTCTTATCCAGCTTGTCGTTGTTGTTGGTATCCTGGGTAATAGCCACGGCCCACTCGCCGGGTTCCAGCTCCACCGGCAGGCTTACCTGCTGCTGCCCGCCGGGCTTCACTACCCGCATAAAGGCGTAGCCGCCCTTGGTCAGAAACTTCTCCCGCGCGTTGTAGAAATACAGCTTTACGGCGGCGGAAGTAGAGGCCAGGGCCGATACCACCACCGTAACGGAAGAGGGGCCGTCGGCCGTCGCGGAAGCCGTGGGAACAATTAGTCCGGCGGCGCAAAGAGTAGTCAGGCAGAGGAGCTTCGGTGCTTGCATAACAGAGAATAGGCAATGGGGCGCTGCCTGCCCAACACGGCCTACCCCCGAATAAGTGCCGAAGCCCGCGCTTTCGCGCCCGCCGCGCGGGTAGCGTTAGTGCTGCCGGAGCCATTCCAGAGCCATCTGTCGCTCCTCGAAGGTGAGAAGCAGGGGCCAGGAACTGCGGTTGACGGAGTAATCGGTGTGGCGGCGGCCGGTGAGGTCGGGCGGGTACACCCAGGCCAGATACTGCAGCCCGGCATTAAACAGGCGGGGCAGCACCTGAATGGAATCCCATTCCTGAGCCGTCACGTTCATTACCGTCAGGTGGGTATTGTCGTTGAGGAGCTTGGTGTACTTCCCGGCCTGCACGGCGGCCAGTACGGCTTCGGCCCCTTCCCGCACGGTAGCGGCCGTTTGGGGTCCGCGCCAATCGGCCCACAGCAGCTCAGTTGCCGCGTCAGACAACAGCCGTAGCTGCGGCAGCTCCCGTAACAAGTGCAGATCGGAAGGCTGCCGGGCAGACAAATGCTCCGGATGCTGGGCGGAAAGGCGTGAGGGCACGACACTACATAAACTGGAAAACAAGAAGAGCTAGCCCACCCGGTACCGTCATTGACCAGAACCCTACCCCGAGGCTTACCGGAGGCTAAGACACCCTAAATAAATATAATTATACTTCATTAACTACCAGGGCTGAGGCCTCTTTCTTGTGGGCTCTACCCACCCTGATGCGTGATTATTACGAGCACAGCTACTCATTAGGCAGCCCTGCCAGGTGAGCCCGCAGGAAGGAGGCCGTTATGCTTACGACCAGCTCCGGGGCCTGGCGGTGGGGCGTATGCCTCAGACCGGGCAGCAGCTCGGCCTGGGCTGGGCCCGCCACCTGGCTGGCAATGGCCGTTACCTGGGCCTCGGTGCCGTATTCATCGTGGGCGCCCTGGAGCACCAGCACCGGGCACTGCACCCGGGGCAGGTAGTGCTCTATGTTCCAAGCCCGAAATTCAGGGCTCAGCCAGGTATCAGTCCAGGCCCGGAACAGGCCTTCGGTGTTGGCGCCGTGGTAGCGGGCCAGGCGCTGGGGCAAATCGGTGGTGGCGTACTGCTGCCGGGCCGCCCGGATGCCTCGTAGCGTTTCTTCTTCCACAAATACGTGCGCCCCAATGATTACCACGGCTGCCACCAGGGCCGGAGGCGCCGTGGCCGCCGCCAGCAACGCCAGCGTGCCGCCATCGGAGTGGCCGAAAAGCACGGCCCGCGTGATACCGCAGGCGGCCAGCACGGCGGGTATGGTCTGGGCTTCTTCTTCGAGGTAGGCCGGGGTGCGGGGGTAGGGGCCCAGCGGGGCCGACTCGCCATACCCGCGCCGGTCGTAAAGCAGAACGTGGCACCCTAGGGCGGTGGCCAGCTGCTCGGGCAGGTCGCGCCAGAGCCGAATGCTGCCCAGGGAATCGTGCAGTAGCACCAGCCAGGGCCGCCCTTCGGCCTCGGGGCTGGCATGGCGCAGGCTCCGCACTTGCAGGTAGTGGTCAGGAAAGGGCAGGGTGAAATTGGCAGGCGTGAGCGGCAGTACAGTAGACATAGCGCAAGTATGCAACCATTTGTCTGTTACCTTGCTCCTTTCATTGCCTGGCTTTCTCTCATCCTGCTTCGTTCTTATTTCTATGCGGCGCCTCCTACCCCTTATCTGCTCTACCACCGTTGCCCTACTCACGGGTTGTGCCAAGGATACGGAGCCGGTGCCCGCGCCGGTTTATCTGCTGGATCAGCGCTGGCTACTGGTTGAAATAGATGGGCAAGCCCCCAGCCAGCAGCCCGGCAGCTCGGCCACCGACCTGCTGCTGAACGCCGTGGGCAGCAATAACACGGGCCAGGCGGCCTGCAACCGCTACGGCGGCAGCTACCTGCTGAACTCGGGCACATCTCAGCTGAGCTTTTCCACGCAGTTTGCTACCTACGCTACCTGCGCCAACCAAAACCTGGAAACGCGCTACTTTCAGCTGCTGCCCCAGGTAACCCGCTATACCATCAGCAACCGCCGGCTGGCTCTCTATGATGCCGAGCACTCTCAGCCCGTGCTGGTATTCCGGGCGGCCGAATAGCCAGCGCGGGGCTCAGAAACCCACGTTAAGCACCAAGGGCTGCAGCTCCCAGCGCCGGTAGTAGGAGTTATACACGGTACGCACACCGGCCTCCAGGGGAGTGCGCAGGCGCAGCGGATTAAACACCGCCGATACATCGAAGCCCAAGGTGTAGTAGCTGCCCCGCAGCAGCCCCGATTCGCCCCGGACGCCATCGGCGAAGGCGCTGCCTTTCAGGCGCTGCACGTACAGCACCCGGCCCAGCTCCCAGTGCACGTCGGCCAGGGGCAGGCGGTATTCGGCGCTCAGGGAGGCCAGGGTGTTGTAGCTGAGGTAGGGCAGGGAGCGGGGGTAGAAGATGGCCGAGCCAAACCGGTACTCCTGCTGCTGCTGCCACTGGTAGCCCGCCCGCAGGCGCACGGCATGGTGCAGCCCTACCCCCGGCAGAAACAGGCTGGCCTGTGCCGCCCGCTGCTCCCCCGACAGCCCTGTACCGAAGGGCGTGCCGCGCCACACCACACTTAGGCTCTGCCCCCAGCGCGGGGCCACGTCGCGGTAGCTCTGGCGCAGGGTGCGGGCGAAGGCCAAGCTGCCTACCAGCGCGTGCAGGGGCCGGCGGCCGGCCTCGGTAATCGGGCGCGAGGCCAGCTCGTAGCCCTGGGTTTGCTCCAGCTGGTAGTACGTGCCCACCGTGAGAGAGGTAAGCATGCGAGAGGTCGTGAGCGTCAGGGGCAGGCGGGTGCCCACGCTCAGGCGGTTGTACTGCCACCGGTCGTAATCGGTGCCGCCCGTGGCCAGGCGGCCGGCCACCCGGCGGGCGCCGTGCTCCAGGCTGAGGTCCAGCACCGGCCCGAGGCCCTGGTAGCTGGCATCGGCAAACACGCGCCCGGTGCGCTCCACCCCGTCGTAGCCGGCGCCTACCAGCAGCTGGGTGGTACTCAGCACGTCCTGAGCCCGCAGGCCCAGATTCAGGCCCGTGCCCGAGGGACTTTGTACCAGCCCCCAGCCATAAAGGTTCAGGGCGTGAGGCAGGCGGCGGTAGCGGCGGGCAGTAAGGGACGCGCCGGCCACCGAATCCTGAGGTAGCACGGCTCCCACCGTGCGGGCGCCGGGCTCCCGGACCGTTAGCTCATCGGCATAGAGGTTGGGCGGGGCGGGGGCCGTAGGGGTTGCCACCGGCCGCCACTGCTCCGGCCGCAGGGGCATTTCCAGCACCCGGCTGCCCTGGGCCCGCACCTCATGAAAAGCCAGGCGCTGCCCATCGGGCGAAACGGCAGCGTGGTAGGCCCCCACCGGGCGCGCCGTTACCTGCCGCACCTGCCCGCTACCCACGCGCACGGCGTACACCTCATCCTGCCCCGAGCGAGGGGAGTTGAACAGCACATAGTCCTGCCAGGGCTGGGGGTGCGAAAGGTTGTCGTTGGCGGGGGGTAGCACCGTACGGCTTTGGCCCGTTTCCAGCTCCAGCAGCTCCAGGCTTTTGCCGGCCGCTTCTAGCCGCACCACCGCCGCCGTGCGGCCATCGGCCCCGAAGCGCGGGTGCAGGTAGGGCAGGTTACGAGGGTTGGCGAAGGTGCGCAGCACGGCCCCGCTGCCGGCATCCAGCAGCTGCAGGCGGTGCTGGTAGGCCGAGTCAGTGCTGACGGTCAGCAGGCGCTGCCCATCGGGCGAGAGCACGGCGGCGGTGTAACGAGTGCGGCGGCCGGGCCGGCTGAGCTGCCCGGTAGCCAGGTTCAGCACGCGCAGCTCGGAGTACACCTGCTGCTGCCAGCGCGGACTGTAGCGAAACTCCAGCCAGGCCGCTTTGCCGCCCCCCACCGAGAGCTGCTCGGCGTTGTGGTGCAGGCCCAGCACCAGGCGCTGCCGCTCCTGCCCGCCCCGGTGCAGCTCCACCAGCTGCGGGGTGTGGCCCAGGCCGCTTTTCAGGGCTAAAACGGTATTGTTATCAATGTACTGCGGAAACTGGTACTCGGTGAAGACCTGCTGAGTGGCGGCCACGGGCAGGTCGGTAGCAGGTGTCAGCTCCCGGCCGGCCTGCTGGGCGCGCCAGGTGCTGTCCAGCTCCTGCATGGTGCGGGCGTACAGGTCGTCGGTGCGCAGGCCGGTGGTCAGGCGGAGCTTGTCGGAAAACGAAAGCGGGTACACCGGAAAGCGGTAGTAGCGGTTGAGCACCTCACCCCAGGCTCCGGCACCGGCTGTGCGCTTGAGGCGGGTGGTCAGGAAGTAGCCCAGCACGTAGTGGTTGGGCACCTGGTCGCGGAAGGAGCCGGCCACGGCCTTAGCATAGGAGTAGCGCCGCCCGGCCAGCAGGTTAGCCCGCAGGTAGGCATCAAAGTTCGGAATCCGGCCCCGGCCGCTGCGGGTCAGAGCGGTTTCGGTGCCCACGGCGTCGCCTTCAGCAAACCAGTCGGGCACACCCAGGGTGGTGAGCCCCAGCCCGCCGTAGCCTCCCAGCAGGTAGCCCAGCTGCCCTACCCCCTGCCGGGCCTTATCATACTGCACCACGTGCCGGTACTCGTGCACGGTCAGCTGATCCAGCCAGTCGAGGGTGCCGGTCAGGAAGGGGTCTTGGGGGAAGGTGGTGAAAAACTCGGAGTGGCGCGGCAGCAGCGTCACGAAGCCATTGCCGATAGTGGTGCGGGTTTGCAGCACCACGGTTACCGGCCGGGCGGCCAGGCCCAGCGAGGTCCCCGCCGGCTCGTGTACCTGCTCCAGGCGATGGGCGGTGCGGCGGGCGCGCTCGGCAAACCCCTCGGGGTAAAGCACCCGGAAGTGGGGCGTACGCACCTCATACCACCGCACGGAGGCCGGTACCTGGTCGAGCACGGGAAGGGTTTGGGCCAGGGCGGCCCCGCAGGGCAGGGCTACCAGCAGAGCCGCCGGCAGCAACGTACGCAGGGAAACTATCACGCGGGAAAAATCGGATGGAAATTCCCCGAAGAAACTACGCTTCCGGCCCGAAAGCAAACCCGATGGCCCGGGGGCCGGCTACATCTGACGCAGCCAGGAGGCGGCCGTTTCAGGGTTGTCGAAGGTCAGCACTACCGGGCGGGTGGTGTGCTCCAGGGTCAGGTCGGTGGAAAGGCGGCTATAGACGTTGGGCGAGTAAATCCAGGCGAAGTACTGCAGGCCGGCCTCGGCCATGGCCGGAAACCACTCCTTGCCGCCCCACTCTGAGGCATCGAGCCACATGCTGGTTACGCGGCGGTTGTCATTGAGCACCTTATGGCACTGCTCCTGGCGCAGCAGCTCCAGCATGCGCAGCGCGCTAGCCTTCACCGACTCCCCGGTCTGGTCCCCGGTCCAGTCGGCATACAGCCAGTCGTTGCCATAGTCGAAGTAGATGCTGATGTACTCGTCCTGGTGCAGCAGTCGTAGCGCCATAATTCAGTGTATTTAGTGATAAAGAAACGGCATCGGCGGCACTTTCGCCTGAGCGGAGGGGTAGGCCGGCCCCGGCCCGAAAACCGTTGTGCTTTTTGATAGGGCCGGGGGCCGGCGCCTGCGTATCTTTGCCTGTTCCCGCCCCGTTCTACCATGGTTTCTGAGTCTCTCGATTTCCAACTCCTGTTTGAGGTTCTGCCAGCCCCCCATCTTGTTTTGACCCCTACGCTACAGGTGGCAGCGCTTAACGAGGCCATGTGTCAGCTGCTGGCCCGGCCGCGGGAAGCCCTAGTAGGGCAGCCGGCCCTGGCCGTGCTGCCGGCCCAAACAGACTCGCCGGAGCTGGACCGCTGGCAGACGGCGCTGCAGCAGGTGCTGGAACATCAGACCACCAGTCGCCTGGACGCGCTGCGCTACCAGCTACCGGCCCGCACGGCGGGCCAGGCCCCTACCACCCACTACGCCCAGGTGTTGCTGAAACCGGTGCTGAGCCCGGCCGGCGAGCTGCGCTGCATTCTGGTACGGGTACTTGATGTGACGGCCCAGGTGCAGGCCGAGCAGCAAATGCAGCTTAGCCACGATAACTTTTCGACCCTGGCCCGCACCAGCCACGATGTGCTCTGGGAACTGGATTTGCGCACGGGTCACCTGTGGCACAACGAAATGTTTACCACGGCTTTCGGCTACCCGCGCACGCCCGAGTACCAGACCCAGGAGTTCTGGTACAGCTGCCTACACCCCGATGACCGCCCCCACGTTGACGCGGCCCTGGAGGCCCTGCGCACCGGCTCCGAAACCGACTACCAGCTCAGCTACCGCATGCGCCGCGCCGATGGCAGCTGGGCCGACGCTGTGGACCGCTTCCACATCATCCGCGACGAGGAAGGCCAGGTAGTCCGGTTGCTGGGCGCCGTGCAGGATGTAACCCAGGCCAAGGCCACCGAGCGGGCCCTGCACTACAGCCTGGAGCAGTTCCGGGTGCTGGCCGAGTTTATTCCGCAGCTGGTGTGGGTGCTCAATGCCCAGGGCCACAGCCTCTACACCAACCAGCGCTGGATCGAGTACACCGGCCTGCGCAGCTTTCAGGACGCAGACTGGGCCGCCCTTGTTCACCCTCACGACCGCCTACGCACCACGGCCCAGTGGCAGCAGGCCCAGCAAACCGGCACCAACTACCAGTGCGACTACCGCCTGCGCGGCCAGCACGGCCAGTACCGCTGGTTTCTGGCCCAGGCCCGTCCCGTGCTCGATCAGGCAGGACGGGTAGCCAAGTGGTTTGGTACCTGCACTGATATCGAAGACCAGAAGCAAACCCAGCAGCTGCTGGAGCAGAAAGACCGGGAACTGCAGCTGATTCTGGGCAAGGTGCCGGCCTTTATTGCCACGCTGCTTGGGCCTCAGCACCTGGTGGGCTTCATCAACCAACATTTCAGCGACCTGCTGGGCGGGCAGGTGCGGGTGGGCCAGACGGCTCGGCAGGCGGCCACGGTGCTGGCCGGCCAGGGCTTGTTTGAGTTGCTGGACGAGGCCTACGCCAGTGGCCAGACCCTGGTGGAGCAGGAGCGCGGCGTGTGGCTGGGGCCTGAGGGGGCACAAGAGCAGCGCTACTTCGATTTCACTGTTCAGCCCCTGCTGGACAATGCTGGCCAGCCCCAGGGTATTCTGGCGTTTGCGGTGGAAGTGACGGAACGTGTGCAGGCCCGCCTTCGCCTCGATGACCTAAATCAGGAGCTGCGCCGCCAGGATGAAATCCTGCGGGTCATGACCGAGTCGCTCCCCCAGATTACCAGCATTACGCTACCCAATGGCTCCATGGAGTACCTGAGCCCGCAGTGGTTTGAGTACACGGGCCAGACCATCGACGACCTGCCGCGGTGCTGGAGCCTGGCCCTCCACCCCGAGGACATGAGCACGGCCCGCCAGGCCTTTGAGCAGGCCACCGCTACAGCCAGCCCGTTTAGCGTGGAGGTCAGGCTGCGCCGCCACGACGGGCAGTACCGCTGGCACCTCAGCCGCTCGGTACCCTCGTTTACGGCCGATGGCCAGCTGCAATGCTTTTACGGAGCCTGCGCCGATGTGCAAGACCAGCGCCTACTGGCCGAGGAGTTGCGGCGCAGCGAGCAGCAGTTTCGCTTTCTGGCCGAAAGCGTGCCGGCCATCGTCTGGACGGCGCGGCCCGATGGGGTTATTGACTACCTGAACTCCCGCTGGACCTACTACACTGGCGTACCCGTGGAGCAGAGCCTGCAGGAAGGCTGGACCGGCCTGCTCTGGCCCGCTGAGCAGGAAGCCGTGTACAACGAGTTCAGCCAGAGCATCCGGACGGGAACGGAGCTGGATATGGAAACCCGCCTGCTGGACGTGCGCACCGGCCAGTACCGCTGGTTTCTGCACCGGGCCCGCCCCCTGCGCGACGAGCACGGCCAGATTCAGCGCTGGTTTGGCACCACCACCGACATCGACGACTACAAGCGGGTGCAGCAGCGCCTGGAGGAGAAAAACGCCGAGCTCACGCGTACCAACCAGGACCTCGACAGCTTTGTGTACGCTGTCTCGCATGATCTGAAGCAGCCCATTCACAACATGGCGGGCATTTTTCAGGAGCTGATCCGCACGGCCTTCTTCCGCGACCCGGACGCCATGAAGCTCATCACCATGTTCGAGAAGTCCTTGCACCAGATTGACGGCACCATCCACAACCTCACGGAGCTGGTGCGCCTGCAGAAGCTGCGCCACGAGCAGCCCGCCGAGCCGCTCGACCTGGCCCAGCTGACGGAGGAAGTGCTGCTCAGCATTCAGGAGCAGGTAACCACCTCCCGCGCTCTGATTGAGGTGAGCTTCGGGGCCGTGCCGGTGCTGCTTTTTGTGCGGCCCCACCTGCAGAGCGTCCTCTACAACCTGCTCAGCAACGCCCTGAAATATGCCGCTCCGCACCGCCGGCCCCGCATCAGGCTCCGCACCCTGCTGGTGGAGGGCCATCCGGTGCTGGAAGTACAGGACAACGGCTTGGGCCTGGACCTGCAGCGCTTTGGGGGGCAGCTGTTTCAGCTGTTCCGCCGCTTCCACGACCACGTAGAAGGGGCCGGGCTGGGCCTCTACCTTGTAAACCGGGTAGTGCAGAACGTGGGCGGCCACATTGCCGTGGACAGCACGGTAGGCGAGGGTACCACGTTCCGGGTGTCGTTGCCGGCCAGCACCCTGCCGGCTTCGTAGCGCCGGCAGGACCCGCACGGGGTGGTAACCCGCGGCGGCCGTGCTACCTTGGGTATCGGTTTCTATCCTTTGCCATGCCCTACCCCTCCCTCGCCTCCAAACTGCCCGATGTGGGCACCAGCATTTTCGCCGTGATGACCCAGCTGGCCCAGGACAGCGGGGCCATCAACCTGGCCCAGGGCTTCCCCGACTACGACCCGCCCCGGCCCCTGCTGGAGGCCCTGGGCCGCCATGTACTCACACCCGGGCACCAGCAGTACGCCCCCATGCCGGGGCTGCCGCGCCTGCGCGAGGCCATTGCCGCCAAAACCGCCCGGCTTTATAACTACCTACCCGACCCAGCCACCGAAATTACCGTGACCAGCGGCGCCACCGAAGCCCTGTACGCGGTGTTGGCCGCCGTGGTGCGCCCCGGCGACGAGGTAGTAATTCTGGAACCGGCCTACGACCTCTACGCCCCGGCCGTGCGCCTGCAGGGCGGTGTGCCCGTGTACGTGCCCCTGCTACAGCCCCACTTCCGCCCCGACTGGGACCGGGTGGCGGCGGCCCTGACCCCGCGCACCCGGCTGGTTATGCTTAACTCGCCCCATAATCCCACGGGCGCTACTCTCACCCCCACCGACCTGGACACCCTGGCGGAGCTGCTGCGGCCTACCCCTACCCTGCTGCTCAGTGATGAAGTGTATGAGCACATGGTATTCGACGGGGAGCCGCACCACAGCGTGGCGGGCCACCCCGAGCTACGGGAGCGAGCCTTTGTGCTGTCCTCGTTCGGTAAAACCTACCATGCCACGGGCTGGAAGGTGGGGTACTGCGTGGCCCCACCGGCCCTCACGGCGGAGCTGCGCCGGGTGCACCAGTTTATCACCTTCAGCGTGAGCACGCCTACCCAGCACGCCCTGGCTGATGTGCTGCCCGAAACCAGCCTCTACGATGCGCTGCCGGCCTTTTACCAGCAGAAGCGCGACCTGTTCCGGGAGTTGCTGGCCGGTACCGGGTTCCGGCTGCTGCCGGTGCAGGGGGCCTATTTCCAGGTGGCCGACTACCAGGCCCTGGCCCCCGACCTCGACGACGAAACCTTTGCCCGCCGCCTGACCCAGAAAACCGGGGTAGCCGTGGTTCCGCTGTCGGCCTTTTACCACAACCGCCAGGACCACCGGCTCGTGCGCTTCTGCTTTGCCAAGCAGGAGGCTACCCTGCGCGCCGCCGCCGAGCGGCTCCGGCAGCTCTAAGGAGCCGGGGCGGCAGTACGGCGCGATGACCTAGAGCTGCCGGCAGTTTTATGCGCCGAATCTTCTTGTTTTTCGGTATAATACAGGACTTAACTGTTTGCCTTCTGCTTTAACCTTGTTGTTGTGTCTGATCTGACTGTTTCCTTCGTGCAGGCCTCCCTCCAGTGGCACGATCCGCAAGCCAACCGCCGGGAGCTGGGCCGCCACATCGATGAAATATCGATTGCCACGGACCTGATTGTGCTGCCAGAAATGTTTACTACCGGCTTCAGCATGAAGGCGGCCGAGCTGGCCGAGCCCGTGGACGGCCCCACCACCGCCTGGATGCGCCAGCTGGCCGCCGCCCGCGACGCGGTAGTGGTGGGCAGCATCATCATCAAGGACCAGGAGGCCTACTACAACCGCCTGCTGTGGGTGCGGCCCGATGGCACCGTCAGCCACTACAACAAGCGCCACCTGTTTACCATGGCCGGGGAGCACGAGGTGTATAGCTCCGGCACTGACCGCCTGATTGAAGAGTGGCGGGGCTGGCGCATCTGCCCGCTGATCTGCTACGATTTGCGCTTCCCTGTCTGGAGCCGCAACCCCCTCGATAACCCCTACGATCTGCTGCTGTACGTGGCCAACTGGCCCGCCATCCGGCGCACGGCCTGGATAACCCTGCTGCGGGCCCGGGCCATCGAAAACCTGGCTTACACCATGGGCGTGAACTGCGTGGGGCTGGATGGCAACGGCCATGCTTACACCGGCGACTCGGCCCTGCTGGACATGCGCGGCGAGTATCTGGTGGAAGTCGGCAACCAGGAAACCAGCATTACCCGCGCCCTGCGCCGCTCCGAGCTGGAGGCCTTCCGGGAGCGGTTCCCGGCCCTGCAGGACGGCGACCATTTTGCTCTGCAAAGCCTGGTGCTGCAGCAGCCCGCCCCCCACTAAGCCCTCGTTACACACGCGGAAGCCCGCGGCATCTGGTAGCAGATGCCGCGGGCTTCCGCGTGTGTAACGACCAGGAAACCAGGCTAGCGTTCGGCCGCTACCTCCAGGCGGCGCACGGCCGTTTCGCCAGTTAGGGCCTGGCAGCGCACCAGATAAATACCAGCGGCCAGCCCCGTCAGATCCAGCCGGTGCTGGCGGGCGGGGGGGGTAGCAGGCCGCACCACGCGCCCGGCCAGGTCCAGCAGCGTAACCCGTACGGGCTGGGCCGCTTCCACGGTGGCGGCGGTCAGGGCCGGGTTGGGGTACACCTGCAGGGGTAGGGTAGCCTGAGCCGTCTGCTGAGAGGTAATGAGGCGGTTGCGGGTCACGAAGCTGGTGACACCGCCGCCCTCCAGCCCCAGAAACAGCTCGGGGGCCCCGTCGGCGGTGAGGTCGGGGGCAGCGAGGGCGTAGTGGAACAGGGCGGCCGTGCCCAGCCGCCCGGCCAGAAACTGCCCGGTCAGGGCGTTATAGAACAGGTCGGTGCGGCCCTGGAAGGCCCCTGTCTGGGCGCGGTAATTCGAGAAGAAGCGAATCTGGCCGCTGGCATCGGCCGTCAGCAGGTCAGGGCGGCCATCCCCGTCGAAATCGGCTACGGCGGGGTGCAGGTTCACGGGGCGCTGCCCGGTAGCGGTGCGCAACTGCCCGAAGTCGGCCTCCTGCAGGGCAAAGGCCTGGCTCAGGTTAGCTGCACCCGTATTGCGGTAGTAGCGCAGGGAGCCGCCCTCATCGGGCACGTTGGTTCCCAGCAGCAGATCCAGGCGTCCATCGACATCCACATCCGTGAAACAAAGCGCGTTGCCGGCGCTGGCGGGCAGGGTAGCCAACGTAGCCGGGGTAGTACCAAACACGGCGGCCCGGCCCGGAGCAGCGGTATTGAGCAGGTAATACACGGCATGGGTAGCTGCCTGACCCGCCGTGACGCCCGGCCGGGTAGCCGAGTACACCAGGTCCAGGGCCCCATCCCGGTTAAGGTCGGTCAATACGGGCTTCAGCTGGGTGTATTTGCGGCTGAGCAGGCCCAGATAATCCGTGGTGACCAGCTGAAACGCGGGCTGGGTAGCCGTGCCAGTGTTGCGGTACAGGCTCAGGCTTGCCCGGTAAAACCCGGCCGCGTTGTTGCGGCTCACCCCACCCACCAGCATATCTAGCAGCCCGTCGCCGTCCACATCCCCGAAGGTGGGGGCCGCGGCTTCGCTTACCTCCAGCATGTCGCGCTGCAGAAAATCGGTTTGCTCGCGCACCAGCGTTGGGGCCGCGCCGGTGCCCGTGTTACGGTAAAGCCACACCGACTGACGGGTTTCCACGGTATCCACGTTGTCGTAGAGGTTGGGGGCCACCAGCACATCGGGGCGCCCATCGAAGGTAACGTCGGCGAGGTAAGCGGCCGGGAAGTTGGGTACGCGGGCGGCGGCAGTGCCCGCCGGGAAACTGGTGTTCAGGCCACTGCGAGGCATGTTGGTCGTTTGGGCCGTGCCATCGTTGCGCAGGCTCACCAGCTCGGCGCAGTTGTCGCGGCCCGTAAGTACGTCCTGGTCCCCGTCGCCGTCGAGGTCCAGCAGCGTGAGGTTGTAGCCGCCCGTATGCTGGGGCCGCAGCGGGGCCGACTGGCACTGCTCGGTGCCAAACGCGAAGCTGGTGCACGGCCCCAGGCAGGCAGCAAACCCGCCCCAGTGGTCGGAGCCCAGCGCAAACTGCAGTCCTCCGCAGGCGGTGGTACTGGTGTTGCGGTAGTAGTTCACGGCCGGAAACGGCGAGGCAAAGTCGTAGGTCACAATGTCCAGCCGGCCGTCGCCGTTCACGTCCCGCACATCGGGCATGTTGTAGCCCCCGCCTGTGATGTTGATGTCGCCACCCAGCACCGGGTCGGGGTCGAAGTAGGTGAGCTGGCTGGTAACCAGCCGGAAGCCCGGCCGGCCCTGGGCGTCGGGCTCGTGGTGATACACCCGGATGTTGCCCCCGTTGGCATAGGTGAACAGGTCGGGCCGGTTGTCGCAGTCATAGTCGCGCAGCAGGGCCCAGCTTTGCAGACCGGCCGGAAACAGGGCCTCGTACTCGGGGGCGTACTGCCAGGCCCGGCCCGTGGGGGCCGCCACGCTCAGAAACGTAAATACCCGGCCCGCGGCCCGGTCAAACACAAACAGGTCGGGTTCCTGGTCGGCGTTCAGATCGATGTTGGAAAACTGGGGCGAATTCAGGCCGCCCACCCAGGGGTTGCGCAGGGTATAGGTGCCGTGCACTACTTTTGCCACGTCGCGGTATTCAAAGCCAAACGGCGCGCTGCTCTGGGCCGAGGCCGGGAGGGAAAAGCCGCTGAGAAGAGCGGCCAGAAAGCTGGCGGTAAAATACTGACGCATGCATACGGGCGTTATGGTCCGAGTTACGAACACACTTCTTCTGCCCTAAGTTACATGCAAAACCGCACGCCCGACCTCGCGGCGCTCTACAGCCGGTTCCGGGCCGCTTCGGCCGTCAGCACCGACTCGCGCCAGCCCCAGGACGGCACCCTGTTCTTTGCCCTGAATGGCCCCTCGTTCCGGGGCCGCGACTTCGCGCCGCAGGCCCTGGCCCGGGGCGCCCGCCACGCCGTGGTCGATGATGAAGCCCTGGCTGCCCAGGACCCGGAGCGCTACACCTTCGCCCCCGATCCGCTGCTGGCCCTGCAGGAGCTGGCCCACTACCACCGCCGTCAGCTGATTATTCCGGTGCTGGCCATTACCGGCTCCAACGGCAAAACCACCACCAAAGAGCTGGTGTACACAGTGCTACGCCAGCGCTACAAGGTGCAGTACACCCGCGGCAACCTCAACAACCACATTGGGGTGCCGCTTACCCTGCTCAGCATCCGGCCCGGCGAGCATGAGCTGGCCATTGTGGAAATGGGCGCCAACCACCAGGGCGAGATTGAGCTGCTCTGCCGCCTGGCCGAGCCTACCCACGGCCTGATCACCAACATCGGCAAGGCCCACCTGGAGGGGTTTGGAGGGGTAGAGGGCATCGTGAAAGGCAAGGGCGAGCTGTTCCGGTTTCTGGAGCAGGTAGGCGGGCTGGCTTTCGTAAACACCCTGGACGCCCGCCTGCCCGGCATGGCCGCCACCGTGGCGGAGCGCATTACCTACCCCGGTCCCACCGACAGCTACCCCGCTGAGCTGATCAGCGCGGCCCCGCAGGTGGTGCTGCGCCTGTTCGATGGCACGGCGGTAGAGGCCCAGATTACGGGCGGCTACAACTTCCCGAACCTGGCCGCCGCCGCCGCAGTAGGCGCCTACTTCAAGGTAGAGCCGGCCGCTATTGCCGAGGCGCTGGCTAGCTACGCGCCCACCAACAACCGCTCCCAGCTGGTGCGCACGGCCCACAACGAGCTGGTGCTGGATGCCTATAATGCCAACCCCAGCAGCATGACGGCGGCTCTGAACAGCTTTGCTGCCCGCCCCGGCAACCCCGCCGAGAAGGTGGTAATTCTGGGCGACATGTTTGAGCTGGGCCCCGACAGTGAAGCCGAGCACCGTGTTATCGGGCAGCTGCTGAGCAGCCTGCCCTTCGGCACCGTGGTTCTGGTAGGCTCCGATATGCGCCACGCCGCCCTGGACCCCACCTTCCTGCACTTCGCTACCAAGCCCGAAGCCGCCGCCTGGCTGCAGGCCCACCCCCTGCGCAACCGCCAGCTCCTGATTAAAGGCTCCCGCGGCATGGGCCTGGAAACCCTGGTAGAGCTGGTATAGGAGGTGATGAGGTAAATAGTGAGAGGTGAGAGGTGACTGGCGGCAGACTTCTGGCCTGCGGCCAGGCGTCTGCCCGCCGGGAAATGGGGCAAGTCTCCTGACTTGCGGCCGCCGCAGGCGGCCACCTCGCGCCTGCGCCATTCGGGAGTCTTTGAACTGCTACCCCACCCATCCTTCCCAAGAAAGAAAGCCCGTGCAACACTGCTGCACGGGCTTTCTTTTTCAGGGATGCTACGGCCCGGATGTACCCAGGCCGCTCAGGTGGCCCAAGCGGCGCAAGAGCGAGGTGGCCGCCTGCGGCGGCTGCAAGTCAGGAGACTTGCCCCATTTCCCGGCGGGCAGACGCCTGGCCGCAGGCCAGAAGTCTGCCGCCAGTCACCTCTCACCTCTCACTATTTACCTCATCACCACCTAGAAAGGGCTGTCCAGCTCCGCGAGGGTAGGCAGGATCTGGTCTTTGGCCGACACAGTGGGGTTTTCTACCCCCCACTGAATGCCCAGAGCGGGGTCGTTCCAGAGCAGGCCGCCCTCCGACTGGGGCGCGTAGTAGTTGGTGCACTTGTAGAGGAAGAGCGTGTTGTCTTCGAGGGCCGTGAAGCCGTGGGCAAACCCGGGCGGCACGTACAGCATGTTGTAGCGCTCCGAGTCCAGCTCTACCATCAGGTGCTGGCCGTAGGTAGGCGAATCCTTGCGGATGTCCACAATTACATCGAGGGCGCGACCCTGGGCCACGCGCACGAGCTTGGCCTGGGTGAAGGGCGGCTTCTGAAAGTGCAGGCCGCGCACCACGCCCCGATCGGAGCGCGACTGGTTGTCCTGCACCCATTCGCCGATAATGCCGGCCTCGGTCATTTTCTGGGCGCTGAAGGACTCGAAGAAGGCCCCGCGGGCATCGCCGAACACCCGGGGCTGGATTTCTACCACTCCCTGAATAGCAAAGTACTTAAACTCCATGTAGTCTTACTTAATGATGATGCCCGCAGCCGGCGCAAATTAGCCAGAATTACGAGCGTTTTGAGCGGGCGGCGGTTACTTCCTGCACCACCTGCAGGTATTTGTTCAGCACGATGCGCTCGTCGAACTTCTGCTCGGCCAGGCGGCGGCCGGCGCGGCCCATCTGCTCCAGCTCGGGAGCGGGCAGGCGCAGCACCCGCAGCATTTTGTCGGCCAGGTCAGGAGCGTTGCGCACCTCACAGAGCAGGCCGTTCTGGCCGTCAACCACAGTTTCGCGGCAGCCGGGCACATCGGTGGTTACAATGGGCTTGCCCATGGCGGCGGCTTCGAGCAGGGTTTTGGGCGTGCCCTCGCGGTAGGAAGGCAGCACCACGCAGTCGGCCTGCCGGATGTGGGCTGCTACGTCGTCGGAGGTGCCCAGGTACTCGACGTGGCCGGCCTGCAGCCACTGCTCAAACACAGCCCGCTTCACGCCTACCCCCCCGCTTTCATCAATACCCCCAAGCAGCTGCACGCGGGTGCCGGGTGCGGCCTCGCGCACCCGCCGGGCTGCCTCAAAGTATTCTTCTACGCCCTTCTCGTAGAGCACGCGGGCAATCATGAGGAAGGTAAACGGCTCGTGGCGCTCGAACGTGGGGGCGGGCCGGAAGCGGTGGGTATCAATGCCGGAGCCGGGCAGCACGTCGGTGATGCGCTTCTCCACCAGGCCGTGCTCCAGAAACAGCTGGCGGTCATCGTCGTTCTGGAAAAACACCCGCTTCGGAAATTTGAACGCGAAGCGGTAGAGACCCAGGGCCACCCGGCTCACGAAGTTCTTCACGATAAACACCGTGCCCAGGCCCGACACATTGTTGACGCTGGGGATGCCGGCCAGCCGGGCGGCTATGGTGCCGTAGATGTTGGGCTTGATGGTGTAGTGCAGTACCACATCGGGCCGCTCGCGGCGGTAGAGGCGGTAGAAGCGGCGCGTGAGCTGGGCATCTTTCACGGGGTTGGTGCCCTTGTTTTCCATCAGAATGGGCACGAAGCGGCAACCCAGCTCGGTTTCCAGGCGGGCCGAGTAATCGTCGGGGGGAGCTATGGCCAGCACCTCGTGGCCGGCGGCCTGCAGGGCCTGCACCAGGCTGCGCCGGAAGTTCCAGATGTTCCAGCTGGTATTAATAACGATGGCAACGCGCATTCCAGGGGTATGAGGGAGCGGAAAAGAGTGCAAAGGTACGGGGCCGGAGCAGCAGAGTTGTATAGCAGCGAATAAGCGGTGCCCCCTACCCCCCACCAGCGGCCTAACCCCTCGTGCCTGCCCGGCAGCCCCTATCTTTGCCCCTCTATGGCTGCTTTTCCTTTTTTCCTGCGCCTGCACCTGGTGGTGGTGCTGGTGTTTCTGCTGTTTTACCTGCTGAAAGCGGGGCTGCTGCTGGCGGGCCGCCTCGACACGCTGCGCGCTCTGCGGGCCCGCACCCGCATCGTGGACTCGGGCCTGGGCCTGCTGATTCTGGCCTCGGGTGGGGCGTTGCTGGCTACCCTGCCCGGGAGCGTGCCGGGCTGGGTGTGGGTGAAGCTGGGCCTGGTGCTGGTGCTGCTGCCCCTGGCTATTGCGGCCATGCGCCGCCAGCAGAAGCCGGGCGTGGTCCTGACGCTGCTGGGGTTTGTGTACGTGTACGGCGTATCGGAAACCGGCTCCCTGGCCCTGCAAAAGCCCGCCGTGCCAAACGGCGCAACCAGCACTACCTACGCCAGCAGCCCGGGCCTGGCCGAGGCCACGGCCACCCCGGAGGCCGCCGCCCCCGTTGACACGGCGGCCCACGCCGCCCCCGGCCTTTCCAACGCGGAGGCTGCTACCCTGGCCGCAGCCTCCGAAGTCTCCGAGCCAGCCGAGGCGCTGGTGGCCGGTAAAGTCCTGTTCGGGCAGCGCTGCGCCGTGTGCCACGGCCCCGACGGCAAGCTGGGCCTCAATGGCGCCCACGACCTGACCAAAAGCAACCTGAATACCGTTGGGCGCGTGTACATGGTAACCAACGGCCTGGGCAAGATGCCCGGCTTCGAAGACCAACTCACCGAAGAGCAGATCCGGCAGGTGGCGGAATACTCCCTTACCCTGCGCTAACCTTGCCCCTACCCGCGCCGCTCTCCCCGGCCCCTTACCTTTTCTAAAATATGGCCAAAGAATCTAAACGCCGCCAGAACAGCACCCGCCACCACGGCTCCTTCGATACCGTGAAGGGCCGGGCCGGCCGCATTCTGGCCCAGGGCAACAAAGACGCCACCTTCGAAACCGCCCCCGAGGCCGAAACCGCCGTGCTGGTGGCCGTGCCCGACAAGCGCCAGGCCGACGCCCGCACCCAGGAGTACCTCGATGAGCTGGCCTTCCTGGCCGAAACCGCCGGCGCCACCGTTACCAAACGCTTCGTGCAGCGCCTCGACAAGCCCGACATCCGCACGTTTGTGGGCGAGGGCAAGCTCGAAGAAATCAAGGCCTACGTGCAGCACTCCGGGGCCAGCATGGTCATCTTCGACGACGACCTTTCGCCTTCCCAGCTGCGCAATCTAGAGGCCGAGCTGAAGGTCAAAATCGTGGACCGCAGCCTGCTCATTATTGATATTTTCGCCAGCCGGGCGAAGTCGGCCACGGCCCGCACCCAGGTAGAGCTGGCCCAGTACCAGTACCTGCTGCCCCGCCTCACCGGCCTCTGGACTCACTTGGACAAGCAGCGCGGTGGTGGCGTAAGCCAACGCGGACCGGGGGAAACCGAAATCGAGACGGACCGGCGCGTGGTGCGGGAGCGAATAGACTTCCTGAAAGACCGCCTCAAGGAGCTGGACAAGCAAAGCCACACCCAGCGCAAAACCCGCACTGGCGTGGTGCGCGTGGCCCTGGTGGGCTACACCAACGTAGGCAAAAGCACCATCATGAACCTGCTGAGCCGGGCCGAGGTGTTTGCCGAAAACAAGCTCTTCGCCACCGTGGACTCCACCGTGCGCAAAGTAGTGCTCGACACCATGCCCTTCCTGCTCTCCGACACGGTAGGGTTTATCCGGAAGCTGCCCACCCGCCTGATTGAGAGCTTCAAGAGCACCCTCGATGAGATTCGGGAAGCTGATTTGCTGGTGCACGTAGTGGACATTTCCCACCCCACCTTCGAGGAGCAGATTGCGGTAGTAAACGAAACCCTCAAGGATATTGAGGCCGCCGACAAGCCCATGCTGCTGGTGTTCAACAAGATTGACCAGTACACCCAGGAGCCGGCCGTAGAGCACCACGGCGGCTTCGAGGAAATGAACACCGACGACGAGGATGGCCCGGCCCCCCGCCCCACCCTGGAGCAGCTGAAAGCAACCTACATGGCCAAGCTCCACGACCCGGTTATCTTTATTTCGGCGCAGGAGCGCGAGAATATTGATGAGCTGCGGGCCCTGCTCGTGCGCAACGTATCGGCGCTGTATCAGACGCGCTACCCCTCCGTACATCCCGTGCAGCCCGACGACCAGGAAGCCTAATGCGTTTCCCTGTGCGTGGCTTTTCAACGCCCGGCCCCTGTGGTCGGGCGTTTTTTTGTGCCGGGCGGGCACGTAGTCGGCGGCCAGCCCTACCCCGCTACGGTTCTGCTTTCCGGGTAGCTCATTCTGGGAAGTATCGGGCGACGGCAGCCATGGAGCGCCTGTTTGGCATGCCTAGAAAGTTGCAGATCTGGGCTTTACCATTAGGGCCACCACTTTGCACTTATCAGGGAAGCCGATTGAAAACGGGAAAACCGAGCTTTGTCAATCTTATACAGTTTCGTTAATAACCAGGCTATACATTGAAATATTTTCAATAATTTCGAAGCTTCGCTCCTTTTCTCACAACCACACGCCTGTTTTTCCGTTCTCTCTCCCACGCCCTTTTTCACCACAACCAAAACACAGTCTATGAAAAAAACCATTTACGCAATGGCCCTGGCCTGCCTTGGGCTGGGTGCCTCGCTTACGACCGAAGCCCAGACGGTGCGCCAGTGCGCCACCATGGAAAACCTGGCTGCTCAGCTGGCCGCCGACCCGGGCCTAGCCCAGCGCCTGGCTGGCATTGAGGGCCAGACTCAGGAGTTTGCCAGCCGGTCCCTGGCCCGGCGCGCCACAGCCGCCATTACCATTCCGGTAGTGGTGCACGTGCTGTACAACACCACAGCCCAGAACATTTCCGACGCCCAGATTCAGTCGCAGCTGGACGTGCTGAACGAGGACTTCAGCAAAACCAACGCCGACGTTAGCAAGACTCCGGCGGCCTTTGCCGGTCTGGCGGCTGACCCCAACCTGCAGTTCGTGCTGGCTAAGCGCACCCCCTCGGGCGCGGCTACCACCGGCATCGAGCGCAAATCGACCACCAAAACCAGCTGGGGCACCGATGATGCCATGAAGAAGGCCAGCACCGGTGGCCTCGACGCCTGGGACTCGGGCAAATACCTGAACCTATGGGTGTGCAACCTCTCGGGCGGGGTGCTGGGCTACGCGCAGTTTCCCGGCGGCCCGGCCAGCACCGACGGGGTAGTAATCCTGACCTCGGCGTTCGGGCGGGGCGGCTCCTCATCGGCGCCCTTCAACCTGGGCCGCACCGCCACCCACGAGGTAGGCCACTGGCTGAACCTGCGCCACATCTGGGGCGACGCCAGCTGCGGCAACGACCTGGTAGCGGACACGCCTACCCAGCAAACCAGCAACTACGGCTGCCCCTCCTTCCCGAAGGTGACCTGCACCAACGGCCCGAACGGCGACATGTTCATGAACTACATGGACTACGTGGATGATGCCTGCATGTACATGTTCTCCACCGGGCAATCGACCCGCATGAACGCTCTGTTTGCCACCGGCGGGGCTCGCGCCTCCCTGGTTTCCTCTAACGGCGCAACCGCCCCCGGCGGCACTACCCCTACCCCCACCACGCCCACCTACTGCGCCTCCAAGGGCAGCAGCACCTCGTACGAGTGGATAGACCTGGTGCAGCTGGGCTCTATCAATCGCACCTCCGGGGCTAACGCGGGCTACTACGATGGCACGGCCCTGGGCACTACGGTAACGGCCGGCAGCACGCAAACCATCAGCTATTCCGCCGGCTACGCTTCCTCGGCTTACACGGAGTACTGGAAGGTGTACATCGACTACAACCAGGACGGCGACTTCACGGACTCGGGCGAGCTGGTAGCCAGCCGCAGCAGTTCCTCGGCCAGCACCCTGACCAGCACGTTTACGGTGCCCGCTACGGCCCAAACCGGCAAAACCCGCCTACGCATCGTCATGAGTGACGCCTCGGCCACTACCAGCTGCAACAGCTACAGCTACGGCGAAACCGAAGACTACAGCCTCACGATTTCGGGCGGTACGGCCCGCCAGGCCGGCGAAACGGCCGAGGCAGCCGGCTACCGCATCTTCCCGAACCCGGCCTCCGATGTGCTTAACCTGGAAATTCCGGCGGCCATCAGCCCCGCTGCCGTGTCAGTGAAGGTGTTTGATGTGCGCGGGGCCGAAATGAAGCAGATAAGCTTCGATGGCAACCTGCTCAACATCGGGCAGCTGGCCCGGGGCGTGTACACCCTGCGCATTGCCGACGGGCAGCAGGTAACCCATCAGCGCTTCATTAAGCAATAGGCAACCTCTCCCCTCTGAGCTATGCGAAGGCCCACCCTACCCGGGTGGGCCTTTTTCGTGCGGGCCACCTGCGTGGTAAAGGCAAGTCACGCAGCCTGAGCGCGGCCCGCCCGTTGCCCACAGCCGACAAAAACAAAGCCGCTCCTGGTACCAGGAGCGGCTTTGTGCTTTACAGGGGGTAGGGTAGCTATTTCTGAAAGCGCTCCACCAGCAGGGCCGTGGTGCTCTGCACCTGCAACACGTACCAGCGGGCGGCCGGCAGCTGGGCCGCCGCTACCCGCAGGAAAGTGGTGGGCGCCTCAAGCCGGCGCTGCTCCTGCCATACCACCCGGCCGGTAGCATCGAGAATCCGCAGGGAAACCGGGCCGGCCACGGGCGTGCGCAGACGAATATTCAGCTCGGAGGTAACCGGGTTGGGGTACACCACCCCAAGTAGCGCGGCCCCATTGCGCACGGGCACCACCGGGCTGTAGGTATGGGTACCGTTGATATCTACCTGATGGAGGCGGTAGTAGGCTGTGCCCGCGAGCGGCTCAGTATCGGTGAAGCTGTAGCGGCGCGTGGTGGTGCTGGTGCCCGCAGCGGCTACCCGCCCAAGCGGCTCGAAGGAGCGGGCATCGGGGCTGCGCTCCACGGTAAAGTAGGCGCTGTTGCGCTCCGAGGAAGTTTCCCAGTTCACGGCCACGGCCTGCCCGCGCAGGGCGGCCCCAAAGTGCGCCAGCTCCACAGGCAGGGGTTGCAGCACTATCGGGGGGGTAGTAGCGCAGGCCGTGGAGGGGTCGTAGGTAATCTGGATGGCATTGCCCCGGGCCAGCAGCCCTACAGCATAGGAGTTCACCAGGCGGCCGTCGCCCTGGTTAGTGCCCCACTTGTGGCTGGTGGCCACGGTGTTGGTCCCGATGGGGTTGATGAGCGGAGCCGCAAAGTTGGGCGCCAGCAATGAGTCGTTCCAGAAGATATAGTCCTGGGCGCCCTGGTTGCCGGGGCGCACATCCTGCACCGAGATACCCGTGGTAGGTGCTTGCTCACAGTCCCAGATAGGAAAGTTTACGGGGCCGACCCCGCTGGAAAACGTTACGCTCAGGTTAGTCTGGCTCATGGGGTCGCCGCTGTCGGTTTTGCCGTCCCACTTAAAGGTGTTGTCGCCGATGACGGTGTTGTTTTCCAGCACCCGGTCCTTGGTCCGGTCGTACTGCCCGTTCTGGTCGCCGTCAATAAAGACCACGCCAAAACCAGCCTGATCTACTTTCAGGGTGAAGGTGGTGATGCCGTTAGCGCAGCTGGTGGTAACGGTAGGGTTGGCCGGCCGCGGGGAGGTAGGATAGATGATCGGGTCGGGATTATTGACAAAGAGCTTGTACTCGGCATAGCCCAGGTTGGTGCGCTGGCTTTTGCGCTTGGCCTTGAAGTTGCCCGCCGCCGTGGTACCGGCGCTGTTGGCCACCAGAATCACCCCGAACGGCTGAATACCAGCGTAGCTGACCCGCTTCACGAAGAAGCTGTTGTTGTTGAAGTTCGGGTTGGGGATGAGGGGGTAGAGAGCAAAGGAGGAAGACAGGGAGTTGGTGCCCCCAGCCGCCGTAAACGACCAGTGCTGGGAGTACAGCCGGCCCGACTTCTCCTCCACCGCGTCGCGTACCGTAAAGTCCCAGATATCGTACCACGACTTACGCTGGGTCACGCCCGCATCGTTGCCGTTGGGATCTACCTCCATAAATTCCACCCAGTAGTCGCGCGCCGGGGTGGTAGCGGCGGGGTTGAACACCAGGGGGTTGTAGCCGGCAATAGGGCCGCTGGCGCGGGCCTCGTAGCGCGGACCAACGGCAGCTTCCTCGGGCGAGTTAATCAGGCCGGCCTGGTCGGGTGCCAGGTTCACTACCCCCTGCGAGCCGGCGGCCTGGGCCGTGAGGAAGTAGGTGCCGGCCGTCTGGATGACGTTGTTGTTATCGAGGTATTTGACTTCCAGCCGCAGCCGGCCGTTATCCGCGTCGTTGGTACGGATGCGCCGCACCCCAAAATACAGCGTTTCGCCGGGCTCCATGTGAATGTACATGCGCTCCGTGGCAGGGCTGCCCTTCTTCAGAAACTGCGCCGAGTTGGCCTGGCTGCCGTTATCGTTGTGCTGCAGGTAGCCAATGTAATTGTTTACACCGGTGGCGGTACCGCGGTTGCCGGTGCCGGGCGTCAGGTTTTTGGAGCCCTCGGCCCGCGCCGCGCCGGCGCTCATAACGGTCAGAGCCGTGGTTAAACCAAGCAGCCGCAAACTCTGCCGCAGGAATTCAGTAAACTTCAATGTCATAAAAGAAAGGAGTGCAGGAAGTTGGAAGACACTTGCTTTCCCATTTTGATTATAGAGACCCAAAATGGCGCACAAGTTTAGAAACTCCTGTACTCATAACCTACTGATTCTTACACTCCAGCCTTTCGCGCACGGTTGAGCTACTCTGCTGCCAGCCTTTCCGGGCTCTGAGGGCCGGACCGTACGAGGTGGGGTTGCGGCCCGCCGGCCGGCACTCACCATAACCTTTTCCAAACGCCACAGTAAAGAGGCCTGCCACCTGACTCCCTACCCCTTATGAAGACGTTGTATCTGATGCGTCATGCCAAATCGAGCTGGAGCTTCGACGACTTAACCGACAAGGAGCGCCCGCTCAACGACCGGGGCCGCGACGATGCGCCGGCTATGGGCCAGGCCCTGGCCAAGCGCCAGATTCAGCTGAATCTGCTGGTAACCTCCCCGGCGGTGCGGGCCCTGAGCACGGCCGCCTTGGTGGCCCGTGAGCTGGACTACCCCCCCGAGCGGGTGGAGGTGGTAGAGCCCATTTACGAGGCCACCGTGCCCGACCTGCTGGCTGTGGTGCGCCAGCTGCCCGACCCCGCCGACTCGGTGCTACTGGTGGGCCACAACCCTACCATCACGGAGTTTGCCAACATCCTCTCCCCCAGCAGCATCCCCGACATGCCCACGGCCGCCATTGTGTGCCTGAAATTCAACTGCGCCCGCTGGGCCGAAATTGACCGGGCCAACGCCGAGTACTACTTCTACGATCATCCGAAAAATAAATAGGGTCTGTAAGGGACTTGGGGGATTAGAGACTTGGCTGATGTTTTGCTGAATAATGATTGAGCGTCATCCAAGTGCCTAAGCCCCCAAGCTCCTGACTACCATACTGCCATGTCCGAAACTACACAGGCGCAGCCCCGGCTGCTGAACCGGGAACTGAGCTGGCTCGCCTTTAACTGCCGGGTGCTGCAGGAAGCCCAAAACCCCGAGGTGCCTTTGCTGGAGCGCATTAAGTTTCTGGCCATTTTCAGCAGCAACCTCGATGAGTACTTCAAGGTGCGCGTAGCTACCCTGCGCCGCCTGGTGAAGCTCAAGAAAAAAACTCGCGCCAAGCTGGGCGAAGACCCCGTAGCCCAGCTTCAGGACCTGCTGCGGGAGGTAGGCCGCCAGCAGGAAGCCTTCGGCGAAACCTTCCGCAACGACATCCTGCCCGCCCTGAAGGCCCAGCATATTCACCTGGTTTCAGAGCGTGACCTCACGGCCGAGCAGCGCGCCTGGGTGCAGGCCTACTTCCGGGAGCAGGTGCAGGATTTGCTTTCGCCCATCATCCTCGATGACAACCTGCACCATCTTTTCCTGCGCGACCAGAGCGTGTACCTCACCTTCCTGCTGACCCAGCCCGAAAACCGCAAAAAGCAGGATGAGGAGCGGGTAGTGGTGATGGAGCTGCCCACCAAGCGCCACGGCAGCCGCTTTGTGGAGCTGCCAGCCCAGGGCGAGGACAAGTACGTGATGTTTCTCGATGACGTAATCCGGTGCTGCGCCCAGGAGCTGTTCCCGAAGTACCAGAAAGTGCAGGTGCACGCCATTAAACTCTCCCGCGACGCCGAACTGGACATTCAGGAAGAAGTATCGGGTAACATGCTGGCTAAAATCAAGAGCAGCCTGCAGAAGCGCGAAACCGGCTACCCCGCCCGCCTGCTCTACGACCCCGCCATGCCCCAGGAGGTGCTGCGGGCCGTGATGCAGAAAACCGGCATCGGCAAGGACGAGCTGGTGGAAGGCAGCCGATACCACAACTTCCGCGACTTCTTCGGGTTCCCGGACTTCGGGCTGGCCCAGCTCCAGTACGAGCCCATGCCGGCCCTGCCCCACCCTACCCTGCCCCGCACCGGCAAGATGCTGCCCGCCATTGCCGAGCGCGACCATCTACTGCACCTGCCCTACCAGTCTTTCGACTACGTAACGCGCCTGATTAATGAGGCCGGCCAGGACCCGCAGGTCAGCAGCATCAGCATCACGCTGTACCGGGTGGCTGGCAAAAGCGAAGTAGCCAAAGCCCTGCTGAAGGCCGCCAAAAACGGCAAGCAAGTAACAGTGGTAGTTGAGCTGAAGGCCCGCTTTGATGAGGAAAGCAACATGTTCTGGGCTGAAAAGCTGCAGAAAGCCGGCGCCAACGTTATTTATGGCATCCCCGATCTGAAGGTGCACAGCAAGCTGCTGCTCATCACCCGCTCCGAGGACAACCAGAACCGCCTCTACGCCTACCTGAGCACGGGCAACTTCAACGAGAAAACCAGTGAGGTGTACGCCGACCACGGCCTGTTCACGAGCAACCCCGACATCACGCGGGAGGTGGTGGAGGTGTTCCGCTACTTCCATGACCGCCAGGACAAGACCGGCCTGTTTCAGCACCTGCTGGTGGCACCCTTCGAGCTGCGGGAGAAGCTCAACGCCCTCATCGACCACGAAATAGAGTTGGCTCGCCAGGGCCAAGACGCCTACATCATCCTGAAGCTGAACGCCCTGCAGGATGAGCGCATGATTCTGAAGCTCTACGAGGCCAGCCAGGCCGGCGTACGGGTAGAGCTCCTGATCCGGGGCATTTCGTGCCTGATTCCGGAGCTGCCGGGCCAGAGCGAGAACATCCGGCAGCGTGGCATGGTCGATAGGTTTCTGGAGCACGCCCGGGTGTACGTGTTCGGCAATGGCGGCGAGGAAAAAGTGTACGTGGCTTCCTCCGACTGGATGGCCCGCAACCTCGACCGGCGCGTGGAGGTGGCCTTCCCGATTCTGCAGCCCGATTTGCGGGCCGAGGTGCGCCACCTGCTGGACCTGCAGCGCCACGACAACGTGAAGGCCCGCGACTTCCACAACCACTTCATCGGCCCCGATGGCGACGACACGGAGGCTGCCCGCATCCGCTCCCAGTTCGATACCTATGCCTACCTGAAAAGCCTCTGCAAACCCGGCAAGAAGCGCAAGTAAGCTCCACTGGCCCGGCATTCTGCCTCTAACTAAAAGCCTCTGCCCCACCGGCAGGGGCTTTTTTGATGGGCCCGGGGCGCCACACGGCCGGGGCTACCACAGCAGCATCCTAGCATTGCCTTCATCATCAGGTAATACGTGCCCGGCAACTTTGTAGTGCAGGGCGCGTAGGCCAAACATTACGCCTGTATTGCCTGTTTCATAATCTTAACTGGTTTTATTTGGGCAATACGGCATGATTTTCTCTGCTTTTGCTGCTTCACCCTTTTGACTTCACTTCCATGAACTATACATCTTCGGGTACGCTGGCGTCGGTTCGGGGCGCTACGGCTAACCACCACGAGTTGAAGGTATGGCCGGCTTGCTTTGCCGCCGTGGTGGCGGGCACCAAATCCTTCGACGTGCGGCTCAACGACCGGAATTTCGAGGTAGGCGACGCCCTGCTGTTGCGCGAGTACGAGCCGGAAAGCGAGCAGTACAGCGGCCGTACCACCGAGCGGTGGGTCAGCTACCTGCTGCAGGGCGGCTCCTTCGGTGTTGAAGCAGGCTGGTGCGTGCTGGGCCTCTCCGAGCACCCACCCCTGCCGGCTGGCATCAGCAACACCAAGCTATGGTAGTGCCGCCTCCAGGGTGGGTAGTACCCCGCTGAGCCCTTGCCCCTGGTAAGGGCTTTTTGCTTACTGTCCGCATTGCTTAGTGGCTCAGCCAGCCCGGCAAAACCACGGCCGTACGGGGGCGTATGGATTTAGAGTATCTATATCCCTCATTCTCAACCCAAAACCCTGCATGGAAACTATTCAAGCCAAAGGCTACGGCGCCTCCAACTCCATCTTCAATGGCCTCTCGGAAATGAAGTTTGAGCGGCACGCTCCTAAAGAAGATGAGGTGCACATTGAGGTACTGTACTGCGGCGTCTGCCACTCCGATCTGCACCAGGTAAAAAACGACTGGAAAAATACGATTTACCCCTGCGTACCCGGCCACGAGGTAATTGGGCGGGTGGTGCGCGCAGGCAGCGCCGTTACTAAGTTTCAGGTCGGTGATGTGGTGGGCGTAGGCTGCATGATTGACTCGTGCGGCGCCTGCGCCCCCTGCCGGGAAAAGGAGGAAAACTACTGCGAGGGCCCCGTTAGCTGGACGGCTACCTACAACGGCTATATGAAGCCCGATGGCAGCGGCTACAACACCTACGGCGGCTACTCCACGGATATTGTGGTGAAGGAATCGTTCGTGCTGCGCATTCCGGAGGCCCTCGATATCAAGGCCGTGGCGCCTATTCTGTGCGCCGGCGTAACTACTTACGCCCCGCTGAAGCACTGGAAAATCGGGCCCGGCCACAAGGTGGGGGTAGTAGGCCTGGGCGGCCTGGGCCACATGGCTGTGCAGCTGGCCGCCGCGCTGGGCGCCGAAGTAACGGTTATTACCTCCTCAGAAGAGAAGCAGGGCGATGCCGCCAAGCTGGGCGCCCGCCACGTCATCCTATCCACCGATAAAAAAGCTGTGGAGCAGCACGAGCTGACCCTGGACTTTATCCTGAGCACCATCCCCGACAGCTACGACATCAACGACTACGTGAACCTGCTGCGCCGCGATGGCACGATTGTCACGGTGGGCCTGCTGGGCGAGTACAAGAAGCCCCTCAACAACATGGACGTGGCCATGCACCGCCGTTCCGTGGCGGGTTCCATCATCGGGAGCATTCAGGAAACCCAGGAAGTGCTGGACTTCTGCGCCCAGCACCACATTCTGCCCGAGGTAGAAATGATTCCCATCCAGGACATCAACAAGGCCTTCGATAAGATGCAGGACGAAGAGGTGCACTACCGCTACGTCATCGATATGCAGTCGTTGAAAGAGCCGGCCTAGGGCACTATGTTCTTCTAGCACAAAGGCCCCGGCGCTCATCAGCGTCGGGGCCTTGGCGTTTGGGCCGGGCCGGGGGATAGGGCACTAGGCTGCCTGGGCCTGCATCTGGTGCAGCCACTCCTCGGCAGAGGCCACATCATCGAACACCTGCAGGTGCAGCTGGCCCTCCAGCAGGGTACGGCCCATGCTGGCGGCCTCGTCGAGCAGGTCGTGGGGTTGGGCTACGTGGGCTACGTAGCGCAGCCCCATGTGCAGGGCCCGGGGCAGCCATACCGTGCGCAGCCACTCCACCGAGTCGAACCAGGGGCCGGAAAGCTGGCTGTTATCGTTCAGCAAATACGGGCACCGCACATTTTGCAGGGCCTGCAGGTAGCGGGCCGCGCCGTTGTAGGCTTCGCGAGGCTCTACGTGGCCCAGCCAGGTGGCGCGCAGCCAGCCGTTGGCTTCATCGTAGTCCAGGGTACAGCTGCTGCCGTCGCGTAGGTCTGTGTGCTTAGAAATCTGCATAGAAACTGAGATGGAGAGGGAAAGAAGGCACTTAACGTAAGCGGGTTGGCAGAAGGTTACTACTGTTCAGGCCGCTTTGGCGGTATTACAATGAAGCCCCCAACCCGCACCTCCGTTGGAGTGGGTTGGGGGCTTCAGGGCGCTATATCCGGGCGCGGCCCGGGCGCCTACTTGTTTACGGTTTTCTTCAGGAACTTGCGCGGAGGCACGATAAACAGCTCAAAGGAGGCATACGGGGCACCGGCCAGCTTGCTGTCGATGATTTTGATGCGGTTGTCGTTGGTCCGGTCGAAGGCGTCGAAGGCGTAGTTGTAGCGGTAGCCGCCCTCCAGCCCAAACCACAGGAAATCGTAGATTTCCCGCTCCCAGCGGCCCCGGAATTTCACCTCGGTTTCGCGCAGCTCCAGGGTGCGCAGGTCAATAGCTCCTTCGCGGCGCAGGGGCTGCCGCAGCTTAATAATGTAGTTGAGGCCGTCCACGGAGTAGCCCGCGAAGAACAGGGACCGGGGCGAGGCGTTGTAGCGGGCCGTTACGCGGGCCGGGAACAGGGCCTCCACGCCCCAGCGGTTATTGAAGGTGCGGTTGTAGAGCACGGCCGGGTAAATGCTCTGCCGCCCGAAGGTGTAGCCCAGCTGCACCCCTACCCCCCACGAGAAGGTAGGGCTCCGCTTCCAGCCGTACAGAAATTCCGACGACACGCGCAGGTAGTCGCGCACGCTCAGCTCCGAGGAGGTATAGTCGCCGCTGAGCTCCCCCTTCACCCGGAAGATGTACCAGTTCACCTCGTTTACCGGCCGGATGACGGCCAGCTGGGCGCCCAGGGTTTTCAGGCCTTTGTTTTCGATGTTGTCGTAGAGCTCGTAGCGGGTCGGGAACTCCCGGAATTTGAATTCCTCCCGCTCGTAGTTCACGCCCAGAATCAGCTTCAGGTGCGGACGATTGAGCATCGGGATATAGCCCTTGATGACGAGCCGGGCGTTTTTGGTAGCCTGCGAGTTATAGTCCTGCAGGCCCACCACTTTCCCATCGGAGGCCACATTGAAGCGCGGCATCCGCTCGTAGTGAAACACCAGGCCCTTGCTGGGGCCCATACCCACCACGGAGGGGGTAGCAAATTCCTGGGTGTTGGCTGCGGCGGTACTGTCGCCGAGGGGCGGGGCCGGCGGCGGGTACACGGGGGGCGTGGTGGGCGTAATCTGGGCCTGAGCCGACGCGGCGCACAGCACCGCCGCCGAAGCCGCCAGCGGCCGCAGCATCCTCAACGTCTTCGAAGCGGAAACAAGAATCATACGGATGAAAAGCGGAGGGTAAATACAACGCAAAGGCGTCAGGCTAGCCTTAACGTCTTTCGCGTAAAAAGGATAGGGAGGTAGTGAAACGGTGAATGAGTGAATGACTGAAGTGTCATGGCAAGAAGGCACAACGGAGCCATCCTGCCTCTCATTTGCTCAAAGCCTGCTAAACAGACAAGCCCTTACTTCCAAGCAGGAAGCAAGGGCTTGTCACGTTCTAAGGGGGTAGCACGGTGGTCAGGACGGATGGCGTTGGTATCCTCGCCATGACGGCACTTGACTCACCTCATTACACCACTTAAAACAGGAAGTCAAAGCCTACAAAAACGAGGTTTTCTTCGCCTACTGAGTAGGTAGCGTTGATGACAGCCTGCTTGAGCACATCAACCCAGATACCGCCGCCTACGGCCGTGTGGAGGGCTTTCAGGCCCGTTTCGGTGTCGCGGGAGGAGTACACGCGGGCGGCATCGGCCAGACCCAAGATACCGAACTTACCGGGCACCAGGTAGGCGTTGAAGGTAAACAGCTGCACGCGCACCTCCGCGTTGCCATATACCGACGAGCGGCCGGCGTAGCGGGTGCGGCGGTAGCCGCGCAGGTTGGTGGTGCCGCCCAGCGTATTAGCCTGGAAGAAGCGGTAGTCGCCGAGGTTGCGGTTGGCCCCGATGCGGCCGGCCCAGGTTAGCTGGAACGGGAAGTTGGGCGAGAGGTAGGCCCGGAACTCGGTAGCCAGGCGGCCATACGTCAGCTTCTCGCCGTTGAGCTGGTGGTTGTACTCCGCCGAGTTGTACCAGCGCAAACCAATACGCGGGTTTTTGGGCGACGAGGCCGCATCCAGGTTCAGGTAGGCTTTGCCACCGAGGTAGCGGTTCAGGCCGAAATCGGAGGCGCGGATGCCGGCGGCAGCGGTGCCTTCGCGGCCGTTACCGTTCTCATCCAAGCCGGCGGCTATTTCACTTCCTATCTGGCTGCGATCCACCCGGAACTGGTCGTACTGCGGCCCGAAGCCGAACTTAAGGAAGCTGAACAAGTCCTTTTCCAGCATAGGCGCCACGTACAGCCGCGAGAAGCGGATGCGGTACGTATCGTTGATGTCGCGGGCGCGGGTGCCCCGGTCGTCGGCCAGAATGTTGCGCGTGTCGTTGCCCAGCCCGAAGAAGTTATAGAGCAGCTGCGGGCCGTAGAGTTGGGCCGTGAGGCGCAGGTCCGTCTTGCCAAACACATCCACAAAGTGCCCGAGGTAGCGCACGTTGTAGGCACTCTGCGAAGGCGAGTAGTTGGCGGCCAGGCTTTGCTCGGTGGCGTAAGGCGCTTTCCGGAAGCCGTAGGTGCGGTACACTACCCCCCCACCAAAGAACAACCGGTCATCGACATTATAGCCGAAGTAAGCGGTAGGCCCGAAGTAGTTCAGGGTGTAGTCCTTGCGGTCGGTGCGGGTGTGCACGTCGTAGCGGCTCACGTCAATGCCAGGCTCCAGGCGCAGGCGGGCGTCCTTGCCGGCCACAATTACGTTGCCGGTGTCGGCATCATACACATGCAGCTTGTGGCCCAGGCCGCTCACGTTGGAGCGGTCCACGATGGAGTCCCGGTCCAGGCCCCCGATGATACGTACCAGCGGACCGTTTTTCACGTCGCCCTTCACTTCGTACTGGTCCTGGCCCTCGAAGCCGTAGAGACGCAGCTCCTTGGTCACCTTGTTATCGAAGGTGCGGTCGAAGAGCATCTTGGTCAGCTCGCCTTCCTTATTGATTTTCTGCACCGTTACGTGCGTCTTATCCTCGGGCAGGCGCTCCACCACAAACCGCTCGCGCTTCTTGGAGCCTTTCACCTCGGTTACCTTGCTGAGTACCTCATAGTAATCGGCGGCTACCTGGGGTAGCAGCTCGCGGCGGCTTTTCAGCTTGGCAATGATTTCGGGGCCGTGGAGGTCGTAGATCTGCTTGGGCCACCGCTCCCGGAAGGCTTTTTCAATGACCTCGTCGGTGAGGCCGGCTTTCATTTCTTCGGCCTGCTTTACCCATTCTTCCTTCGTGACCGAGGCCAGATACACCCGGTCGTTGCTCAGGGCCGTCAGGTTCAGGCCTTTCCAGTCGGCGTAGTCCTCACCGAAGTTCTGGAAGTTGCGGATGGCCCACTTGCGCGAAGCCAGGTAGGGAAAAATACCGTCGCCCTTAAAGAAGGCAATGTCCCGGTCTTCGGGCACGGCCGTAAATTTCCGGTCGCCATCCTTGTCCTTTTTCTCGGCCCAGCGCCACTGGTCCTCGTGCCGGTCCCAGTCGCCAATCCACATATCGAAGAGGCGGGAGCGGGCAAAGGCTTTTTCGTTGACGCGGTTATCGTTGTCGTCGGTAATACGCTCAAACACCTTGTCGGTGCCCACCAGGTTTTTGGCGTTGCCCAGGCTTTCCACGTTGCTTTGGTCGTCCTTGGCATCTTCCTCAATAGCCCCAGGCGTGTTGCTGAAGCGCTCCAGGTACTGGCCCAGCAGGGGGTCCTGGGGGATGTAGCGCAGCTCGGGGTTGGTGTGCAGAATGCCGGCCGCCGTAGCCAGCGGCGGAATAACAATGGAGCCAAACGGGTGCTGGGCCGAAATCTGGTCCTGCAGAATATCGGCGGCGGCACCTTCGCGCAGGGCCTCGGGCAGCACGGCCGAGGGGTCTTTGTTGAGGCTGCGGATGGTGAAGTTACGACCCTCCTCGTTGCGCACTTTCAGGGAAGCTGTTTGCTTGCCACCCCCGATTTTGTAGGGCGTCAGGCCGCCCTTCTCGGTGGCCAGGTCCAGCACCGGGAACGTAACGGGGGTAGCCCACTCCTGGCGGTAGTGCTTACCGAAGAACAGCTTGTGCACTCCGCTGCGGTCCAGGTACTGCTTGTTTACAGCCACGGTCACGGTGCTGTCAGCGAAGCGGGGCCGCGGGGCACCGGTGGGCCGGGCCACCGAGTCGGCCGCGGCCATGGCCTGCTGGGCGTACATGGGCGTGCGGAACACGAGGCGGCCCGTCTGGCCTACCCCCTCGGGCACGTAAAACTCCGTCCAGACCTCGCCGTTATCGTAGTAGTTCACGCGGGCAAAGCCTTTCTCTTTGTCCGAGAACAGGGCGTCGCCGCCGCTGCCGGGCTTTACGTGCTGGGTTTTGCAGCCCGAGCCGCTGACGATGTGGTTGAGGTTGCCTTCCTTGAAAAACTGCAGGTTGTGCTCGTGGCCGGCCGCATACACCACGTTGGGATATTTCTCAAAGATTTCCATCAGGCCCTTCTTGTAGGCCTGGTACAGCGGGTGCGGAATATCCTGCGAAATGCCGCCGTACTTGCGGGCAAAGGGGTAAATGGAGCCAATGACCGGCAGGGGCACAAAGGCGTACTTGTACACGATGCTGAGCGGGAAGAAATGGTCGGCCAGGGTAAAGTAGCCGCCATGAATACCGTCGGAGAACAGCGGGTGGTGGGCCACCACCATAATGTTCTTGCCCGCGTTGCGCTGAATAATGTCCTCTACCTGGGTGAAGAAGTCGGTTTCGTTGGCCACGCCGCAGCCGCTGTTGGCTCCGTAGGGCCGCTCACCCGAGGTCTGCAGAAACCACTGCGAGTTGATGGCAATGAGTACCAGGTCGTCCTGCAGGCGCACCTCTACGGGGCCGGGGCAGGCATTGCGGGGCAGGAAAAAGTCGCCGGTATAGGGGAAAGCCGCCGAGTCGCTCTGCAGGTAGCTTTCCACGAAAAACTGTTCCCGGTTTACTTGCTCCACGGACCCGCGGTTGCCCTGCTTCCAGTCGTGGTTGCCCGGAATCATGTATTTCTCGCCCTGGTAGTCGCGCAGGATCTTCATCTGGTCGATGATGCGCCGCTCCGACTCCTGGCGGTCCGAGGCTTTGGCCTCGGGCATGCCGTACTCATATATATTGTCGCCGAGGTACACGGTGGTACTTTTGGCCCCGGCGGCCAGAATCTGCTTGCGCAGGTAGTTCAGGGAAGGCTCACCACCTTCGGCCTCCGGAATCGGCTTGCCCACGTCGCCAATCAGGAACACGCTGTAGCGGATGCGCGAGCTGTCGGGCGGCGTCTTTGACTCCCAGTTCAGGCCCCCCTTGCGGTAGTTGGGCCGCTCGGGGTGGGGCGTCTGGGTTTTCTGCTGGGCTAGCGCCACCGGCGCGGCCCCGCCGGCCAGGGCCAGCAGCAGGCAACAGGACGACAGGAAATGTCTGCTCATACAAAAGAGAAAGTAGCGGGAAAGCCCGGCGCTTGCCAGGGCACCAAGGCAGGGGAACGGATGTTCAGGAAATACGGTAAACTTACCTGTAACGGCTGAAGTGCCCGGTGCGGGTAGGTGCGCTGCCCTACGCAATTCGCTCGGCTACGGTTGGGACTGAGGCCCCGAAAACCCGACGGCGCGAATCGCGTTGTAAGCCGAACAGCCGCTCGCTGTTGTTTCTTTGTTGTTGCCCTCCGCTAATGGAAACCACTCTTATTCAGAAGCCGGCCAAAGCCGAAATCGTTAAAAATGCCAAGGCCTATGTGCAGACGCTGCTGGAGGCCAAGCTGCCGGCCCAGCTCGTGTATCACTCGCCTAAGCACACGGCCACGGTAGTAAAGGAAGCCCGCGCCCTGGGCGAAGCGGCCGGCCTGAGCGAAGCCGACCACGAAGCGCTGGTGCTGGCGGCCTGGTTTCATGACGTGGGCTACACCGAAGTCTATGACGGACACGAGTTCCGCAGCGCGGAAATGGCCGCCGAGTGGCTGCAGCAGCAGGGCTACCCCTCCGAGCGTATTGAAGTGGTGCAGAACCTCATTAAGGCCACCCACCGCGACGCGCCCCGCCAGACGGAGCTGGAGCAGCTGCTGGTAGATGCCGACATGAGCAACATGGGCCGCGAGAGTTTCTTTGCTGAGGCCGAGCTGCTGCGGGCCGAATGGGAAGCCATGCTGGGCAAAACCTACTCGAACCCGGAGTGGGCCGAAACGCAGCTGGCCTTTCTGCTGGCCGGCAAGTACTACACCAAAGCAGCCAAGGAGCGCTACCAGGACCAGTTCAAGGAAAACGTGAAGGAGCAGCGCAAGCTGGTTAAGAAAACAGAGAAGAAGAAAAAGAAGAAGGCGGAGGAAGCCGAGGGCACCTTCGCCGAGCCCAAGCGGGGCATCGAAACCATGTTCCGGACCATGTACAGCAACCACATGAAGCTCTCGGACATGGCCGATAAGAAGGCCAACATGATGATTTCGCTGAACGCGGTGCTCATGTCTTTGATTATCACTTATTTCGGGGCAAAGCTGGGCAGCAAAACGGCGGCCCTGAGCAATGTGGGCCTGATCCGTAACCCCATTATTGCGGTGCCCATGGGCATTCTGCTGGCTACGGCCCTGGCCTCGGTTATCACGGCCATCCTCTGCGCCCAGCCCGATGTCACGAGCTTTAAGTGGCTGAAGCGCAGCCCCCAGATTGCCACCAACCGCCGTGTGAACCTGCTGTTCTTCGGTAACTTCAGCAAGCTCAGCCTCGACGACTTTCAGCACGGCATGACGGAGATTATGGGTCAGAAGGAGGCCCTGTACACCAACATGGTGACGGACATCTACTACCTCGGCGACGTGCTCACGAAGAAGTACCGATTGCTGCGCCTGAGCTACACCATTTTCATGGTGGGCCTTATTCTTACGGCCCTGTCCTTCGGTATCGCGCTCCTGTACAAAGTATAGCGGCTGTAGTGGTGTCTAAGTTATAAGGAGGCTGCAGCCTGAGCGGGCTACCCTCCCTTCTGCCCTGAAGCCTTAAAAACACAACAAGCCCTTCCCTCCTATGCTGGTGGGAAGGGCTTGTTACTTATCAGGGGGCAGGGTTTCGGGCAGCGCGGGCAGCCGGGCCGGGCTTGCCATGCCACTGCTTTCCTTCTACTTCAGGGCCGGCTCCGCCAGTTGCGCAAGCCCGCGCATGGAGCGGCCCAGAAACCGGTGCAAACGCCGCAGCTGCCCGAACCGGATAACGCGGCTGGCGCTGGCAATGTGGCCGTAGCGCAGCTCCATGGTCACAAGGCACGCATGGGCGGTTACAGCCTCAATAGAATAGAACAGCAGAGTATTCGGAAAAAGCCGGAAGTGCGAAATCTTCTCCACGTACTCCAGGCGCCCATCTTCATCCTCGAACTGCTGCACGGCCTGAAAATCAATCTGGCCCCCAAACACATCCACCTTGTAGCTGGTGCCCAGGCGGCCGACCTTGGTTACGTCATAGTGTACGGAGGTGGCGCCCTCCATCCAGCGGGGGCGCAGGCGGAAGTTGGTGATAACGCGCAGGGCATACGGAGCCGGAATGCGCAGGGCCCGCCGCACCTTCAGGGCGCAACCACGGCCCGGGGGCACGTCGTCGTCAATTTCCGGGGTGCTCAGCAGCAGGCGCAGGGGCGAGAGGCTGGCGTAGTGGTAGGGTGTTTCGCCCAGGTACTCGTAGTACGTGGCGCCGGGCAGCAGGCGCGTCCAGGAAAAAGCCTGGGCCAGGGCGGCGGGGCTTTGGGTAGCTACGTAGCCCGCCGAGAGCAGCACGTACTCCGAGCCCGTGACGTTGTTTTTGAGCAGGCGGTGCACCACAATCACGTCGCGGCCCATCAGCTTGGTGTACTCCCGAATGCGGGCCACGCTCACCCGCCCGTAGTGCACCACAATTTTAAGGGTCAGGGCCAGTTCGTGCAGGGCAGCGGCCAGCTCCGAGCCCGTGTCGCGTGCCACCAGGCGCAGGTAGTTCTGAAAATCGAGGTAGATGCGGCGGCACTGGCGCACCAGCTCGGCTACCGGCGGCGGCGGCCCCAGCCGGTAAAACAGCACGGCGTCGCCCTGGATTTCATTTACCTGCAGACCCAGGGTGTTGGCTTCGATGAGAATTTCCAGCAGATCAGCCACCAGAAACGGGGCCTGCGGGCTCCCCGATTCCTCAATAAAGCGCGTAAAGCCACTGATATCCGGTATCAGCAGCAGCGCGGGCACTTGTTTATCGGGGCCAGGATGCGGCCCCGTGCCCGCTACCCGCCGGTCAGCCCGCAAGTCGTCCAGTAAACCCATGAAGCCTGAAAAGAAAAACAGTGAGGACAAAACAAGATAGGCTACGCGGGGCAGCTGTGCATAGCCATGGCTCCCACGGGTTTGGGGAGGCGCTGCTTTCGGCGTAACTTTGTGCCAGTGCCCAACTACTGGCTGCGTAGTTCAACGGATAGAATAAGGGTTTCCTAAACTTTAGATGTGGGTTCGATTCCCGCCGCGGCTACAAGAGGTGAAATAGTGAAAGAGTGATTGAGTGAGTTTAACATGGGATTTGCGCTGTCAGAACATCAAATCCGCTCAATCACTCATTCACCACTTTACCGCTACTCTATCAGCCCGTGGCTCATGGCGTAGCGGATGAGGGCGGCCGTGTTTTTAGCCTGGGTTTTCTCGATGATGTTCTGGCGGTGGGTTTCAATGGTGCGCTTGCTGGCAAACAGCTGCTCGGCAATCTCGGCGTTGGTCAGGCCTTCGGCAATCAGCTTCAGCACCTCCATTTCCCGCCCCGATAGATCAATGGCATCACTGCGGTGCAAGGCCATGCTGTAGGCCGGCAGGGCTTCAGTTGCTTCAGGGACCGCCGATGGGCGCTGCACGGAGCGGTACAACAGGTTCAGGCCGATTTCGGTGCACAGAAACTGCCGGCCCGCCGCCACCGTGCGAATGGCATAGGTAATTTCGGTGGTGTCGGAGGTTTTGAGCACGTAGCCCAGGGCCCCGGCCTGCAGCATCCGGTACACGTAGTTTTCGTGGTCGAGCATGGAGAGTACCAGCACGCGCACTTCGGGAAAGCGGCTGCGCAGGATGCCCATCGTCGCGAAGCCATCCAGCACGGGCATATTCACGTCCATGAGCACGACGTTGGCCGGAATAACGGCCAGCAGCTCCAGCAACGCCTGCCCATTTTCAGCCTCACCCACCACCTGCATATCGGGCTCCTGTGACAGGATGGCCCGAATGCCTTCCCGCAGAATGGCGTGGTCATCAGCAAGCATTACGCGAATCATAGAGAGGGTCGGTTCAAACTCAGCAGTACGGAACCGCGCTCCTGCGGCCCGGCAATACTACGCAATAAGTAAGCTGAAGGCTGCTGCAAAGGGTAGCACACGGCCGTTGTAGCGGCACCCTCCGCACCGCCGCAACCTGGTGGAGATTACCGGCACGCAGCGCGCTACGTGTATTCACCTACTTATAAATCAGTGTTTTACCCCATTACCCTACTTGCTACCCACCGTATATTTGAATACTTTTTCCGAAGCTGTAAACAGTTTGCTGAAAACGCCTTAATGCTTTTTTAGCGCTGGTTGCTTCATTTTTTAGCTAGTGTGCTGCCCATGGAAGTGTACCGCGAGATATTGCCAGAAAGCTACCTGCTGATTCTGGCTGATGATGATGAGCCGACGGGAGGGGCGGAGCTTTCTTACGCGCTGCGGCACGCCAGCCGCAGTGGCAAGCCCAGCATCTGGATTGACTGCAGCCATTTGCACAACCTTTCCTTTGCCACCCTGCGCGTGCTGGTGCGCTACTACCGGCGGCTGCAGGAACGCCAGATTCCGCTGGTGCTCTGCCACCTCGGCGACTCGGCCGGCCAGTTGCTTACCCGCCTGCCTGCCGCCCTTTGCCCGCCGGTGGTACCGTCTCTGCTCGATGCGGAGCGCTACTGCCGCACCCAGCTTCCACTTTCTCATTAGTAGCGCCTATCCGCAAAAACACGTACTCCCGCACGGCCACGCCAAGTAGCTAGTCTCCATCAGGCCCGGCAGTTCTAAGCCTGGGTATCTTCGGGAGTCGGCAAGGGCGTGTCGGTACCTATCTGGGCCGCATGCCCGAGCAAAGCACCGACGGATCCAAATATTCTGCGTAAGCTACGGCGTCTCAACCGTTGCTTTGCATGAACTCTGCTCCGCTTTCCGGCCTGTATGCCCCTTCGCTCAGCCTCCTCACCGACCTCTATCAGGTTACCATGGCCTATGGCTACTGGCAACAGGGTATGCAGGACCGCGAGGCCGTGTTTCACCTCTACTTCCGCCGCCCGCCCTTCAGCGGGGGCTACGCCGTAGCGGCCGGCCTGGCCTACGCCGTCGATTTTCTGGAGAACCTGCGCTTCTCCGACGACGACCTCGCTTATCTGGGCAGCCTGAAGAGCGCCAAGGGTGGGGCCATGTTCCCGCAGGAGTTCCTGGCCTATCTGCGCGAGCTGAAGTTTACCTGCGACGTGGACGCCATTGCCGAGGGCACGGTGGTGTTTGCCAACGAGCCTCTGATTCGGGTGCAGGGCCCGCTGCTGCAGGCGCAACTGGTAGAAACAGCCTTGCTTACGCTCGTCAATTTCCAGACCCTGATTGCCACCAAAGCCTCCCGCATTCGGGAGGCGGCCGGCTCCGATACGGTACTGGAGTTTGGGCTGCGCCGCGCCCAGGGCTTCGATGGGGGCCTGAGCGCCAGTCGCGCCGCCTACCTGGGCGGGGTCGATGCTACCTCCAACGTACTGGCCGGGCAGCGCTTCAACATCCCGGTAAAGGGCACCCACGCCCACAGCTGGGTTATGGCCTTCGAGGATGAGGTAGAGGCCTTCACGGCCTACGCCAAGGCTTTCCCCGACGACTCCGTATTCCTGGTAGATACCTACGACACGCTGGAAGGCGTGCGCCACGCCATTAAAGTAGCCCGTGAGCTACGCACCAACGGCCACGAGCTGGGTGGCATCCGCCTCGACTCCGGTGACCTGGCCTACCTCAGCCGCGAAGCCCGGGCCTTGCTAAATGAGGCCGGCTTCGAGAACGTACGCATCGTGGCCAGCAACGACCTGGAAGAAAACCTCATCACAAGTCTTAAGCTACAAGGCGCCAAAATTGATACCTGGGGCATTGGCACGCAGCTAGTAACCGCCTACGACCAGCCCGCCCTGGGTGGGGTGTACAAGATGGCCGCCCTGCGCAAATCCGACGACTCGGGCTGGGACTTCACTATCAAGCTCTCGGAGCAGCTGGCCAAAACCAGCATCCCCGGTATTCTGCAGGTGCGTCGCTACGAAAACGAACATGGGCAGCCCCGCGCCGACATGCTCTACAACACCGCTGAGCCCCTGCCCGAGCGCCTCACCATCATCGACCCCGTGGATGCTACCCGGCGCCGCCCCGTGCGCCCCGATGCTACCTACCGGGAGCTGCTGGAACCCATTTTCCGCCGCGGCGAACTGGTACACCAGCTGCCTACCCTACAGGAAAGCCGCAACCGCGCCCATCGTGAAGTCCTCAGCCTCGACCCCAGCATCCGCCGTTTCCTCAACCCCCACACCTACCCCGTAGGCCTGGAGGAAACCCTGAACACCTTCCGCACCAACCTGATTCTGGAGAAACGCCCGCTGCGGCCGGCGTAAATCAGGTGGGTAACTTATCATGTGGAAGGCCACCCAGCCGTATTACTTCCGGTTTCATAGGAAACGCGGGTGCTATGCGGGAAATCTTCTTGCTTAGTTTTTCGGGTGTACGCTTTGCCTGCTAAGAACAGAAGGCTTTCGAACTCTAACCCAATAGGCCATTTAGAAGGGTCTTGCAGAACGGCGTCGTAGAAACCGGGGCCATTACAAAGTACACTGCACCTATCATAGAGAAAAGAATCACTTGAAATAGCCCGGATATCCTCTCCTGGATAACAGGCTGCGGCATACTTCTCGCCATCTAGCTGATAGAGTTTATCGGCCAAGATGTCTTCGAAAGCGAAAATATCCTCTAGAGGTAGCGCGGCTAAGCGTTTTTCGGCCGGCAGCAGCACTGCGTCATCATTGCCAGCTTTCTTCCAATTCAATAAATCTAAAATCTCCCAGAACAGCGCCTCGTCCATTGGTCGATACGCAGCTGCCTTTTTTTCAGGAACAGGCGCATTTCCTTCTATTTCCTGATAGCCCTTACGCTGCTTCTCTTGCATTAGCTTTGCCACTTCCACTGCACAGACAGAAGCATCACTGAATACCTTGTGGCTTTCCCGACCTTTCGTTCCAACCTTACCGAAGGTCACGGTATAGGCTGAACCGTCAATTTCGATATTCCAGAATTTGTTGGCCTCTCCTTCTTGGTTGATAAAGTATCGCTTCATGCCAGGATATGATATAGGCCCTGAAATAAGGCAAAACTCTGCACTCCTTCGTCAAAAGCCTATACCTGCCAGGACTGTACCAGCAGCTACTTTTGCTCTGTATCCGTTGTTACAGCAACTCACCCGCCGCTGGCAATTTTCCTACCTGCCACTGCGGCTCCAACCGTTACCCATCATGTCAACTCTGAAATTCAAGACCAGCATCAACTGCGCTAACTGCGTGCGCGCCGTCACGCCCTTCCTCGACGCTGAAGCCAGCGTGGAAAAGTGGAGCGTAGACACAAACAGCCCCGAAAAAATCCTCACGGTGGAAGGCGAAAACCCCATTCCGGAGCTGATTATGAAGTCCGTATCGCAGGCGGGGTTTGATATTGAGCCGGTTGCGGCATAAGAAACGCAGTAACATCCAACTCTAAAAAGAGCGTCCTGCTGAGCTTGCCGAAGCACCTCTACCGAACCATACGGCGCGGTAGAGATGCTTCGACAAGCTCAGCAGGACGCTCTTTCTTATTCTGGAATAGAAAGCTTACCCCTCGTAGCGCAGCTCACCCGCACCGACATGCAGTGTAACGCCGGGCTCCGGGGTGATGTGGCCCGCCACCTGGGCCTGGTAGCCGTGGTTGCGTAGGGTTTCAGCTACGGCTTCGGCCTGGGCTTCGTTGGTGACGAGGAGCATGCCGTTGCCCATGTTCCAGTAGAGGTAGGCTTCCTGGGGCGTGATGCCGGCCAGCTCGGCCAGTTGCTGCATGGCGGGCAGGGGCTCGAACAGGTTGGTCAGCTCCGCTCCTACCCCATTCTTAAGCACGCGCTTGAAGTTGTCGGCAATGCCGCCGCCCGTGATGTGGGCGGCCGCGTGCAGGGGCAGGCCGGCATCCAGCACGGCCGCCACACCAGGCGAGAAAATCAGGGAGGGCGCCAGCATGACTTCGCCCCAGGTTTTGGCGTTGCTGGCGGTCAACTGCTGACTGCCTGCTTCGTTTCCTTCTGCTGCCTCGTAAGGTGCTTCGTGCCACTTTTCACCGAAGGCTTTGGTGAGGGCGCGGCGGGCCAGGGAGTAGCCGTTGGAGCGGAAGGAAGGTGAGCGAAGCGCTACCACGGCCTGCCCGGCGCGCACGTTGGCGCCGCTTAGGGGCCGCTCTAGGCTGGGGTGTAGCACGCCCACGGCCGTTGAGCACCAGTTGAAGTTCATTTTAGCGCCGGGGTAGCCCCCAATGCGGTTACCCAGCTCGGCAATTTCGCCACCCGTTACGGCAATCTGGCTGAACTGGGCCGCGTCGTGCAGGCCGCGCATGAGCTCATCTACTACCTCGTAGTTGAGCGTATTCACGTCGATGATATTGGAGAGGTTGGTGGGCACGAAGCCGGCCACAATGAGGTCGTCGGCCACCATGGCAATCAGGTCGTAGCCCAGCGTGTCGTAGCGGTCCAGGCGCTCGGCTACCTCAATCTTCGTCCCGATGCCGTCGGAGCCGATGCCCAGTCGCTCACTACCAAACCGGATTTCGTTGGAGAAGCCGCCCGCCAGATCCTGGGCTGGCTCACCGGGCTTGCCGGCACGGGTCGAGAAGGTTTTCTGAGCCCAGTGGTAGGCATTTTTAGAAGCGGCGTTGCCTTCTTCGATGGAATAACCGGCGGTGGCTTTGAGGGTATTGTTCATGGTAGTAACCTTACTTTCTGGGCTATTGACGAAGATGTAACAGCGGAAGTAAGCTCAGGAGAGTGGTTTAGAGTTCAACATGTGTTGGCAAGCCTTCTACTGACTTCGCCGGCAGGTAATAAAGCTCACCACTACCAAAGTCAATCAGAAACCCCTGTGCCTTATAGTCCCGAATGTAGACCCGCGTGCCAGGAAACAGCCTAAGTACCGGGCGGTTGATACTGGTGTCGGCAGGCTGCTGATATCGATACACTAGGGTAACATCTTTTAGAACCTTGTAGCGAGGATTAACTGAACCACGCAACACATCCTCCACTTTAGGCACCTTCCCTTCCCCGGTTTTGCTTGACGAAGCACCTTGTTGGGCCTGCACAAGCAAACTAGTGCTCAGCAACAAAGGCAACAATAGGAGCCTAGTCAGTTTCATAGGCATTCAGAGCAAGCAGGCGAGGAATTAATGCTCCGTGGGTGCAGGTGCTTTGGCGCTGACGGAGGGCATTGTATTGTTATCAGGACCTTTCTTGTCGGTGCGGTGGCTCTGGCGCTCCTCCTGGATGTGGCGCAGATACTTGGTCACGTCGCCGGTGGGGTACTTGCCCGTGAAGCAGGCAAAACAGTTGCCACCGTGGCCCTTTTCTTCTGAGAACAACTCCTGCAGGTCCTCAATGGACTGATAGATAACCTTGTCGGCCTCGATGTAGCGGCAGATTTCCTCCTCGGTGTAGTTGGCGGCAATCAGCTCGGTGCTCATGGCCATATCAATGCCATAAATGCAGGGCGCGATGATGGGCGGGGCGCTGCTGATGAAGTACACCTCAGCCGCACCGGCCTCGCGCAGAATGCGCACGATGCGCCGCGACGTGGTGCCGCGCACGATGCTATCATCGACTACGGCAATCTTCTTACCATCCACAAACTCCCGGATGGGGTTCAGCTTCTTTTTCACGATGTCCTCGCGGCCGGCCTGGCTGCTCACGATGAAGGAGCGGCCCATGTGGTTGTTTTTCACCAGCGCCCGGCGGTAAGGCACACCAATGGCCTCGGCCAGGCCCGAAGCCGCAAAGTACCCCGATGAAGGCACGTCAATAACCATATCCGGCTGAATGCCCGACTCGATTACTTTTTTGGCCAGCATCTTACCCAGCCGCACCCGTTCCCGGGCCACCAGGCGACCGTGGATGGTGGAGTCTTCGCGGGCGAAGTAGATGTGCTCGAACACGCAGAACGCCTTGGGCTGGGCGTAGGGGTTCTTGTAGTGCACCTTGAAGTCCTTGTCAATGAAGATAGCCTGGCCAGGGCCTACGTTCTTGATGAACTCAAAGCCGAGGTAGTCGAAGCAGGTGCTTTCGGAGGCGAAGGCGTAGATGGGGCCGTTTTCGGTGTCGCGGCGGCCCAGCACCAGCGGCCGGATGCCCAGCGGGTCGTTGAAGGCCAGCAGGCCGTGCCCGGCAATAACGGTGATGGTAGCGTAGGCCCCCTTCACCAGCTCCTGGGTGGTTTCTACGGCATCAAAAATATCCACCACCGATAGCGCATCGAGGTTTTTCAGGCGCAGCTCCGAGGCGAAGGTGTACATGATCAGCTCCAGGTCGTTGCTGGTTTTGGGCAGCACGTGGTACTTCTCATGCAGGCGCTTGGCGGCCGAGCGGAAGTTGATGACGTTGCCATTGTGCACCATGGCCAGCCCGAAGGGGTAGCTGGTGGTGAACGGCTGCGCCAGCTCCGCGTCGCCGGAGCCCTGAGTGGTGTAGCGGGCATGGCCGATGCCGATGTTGCCCTTCAGCTTCTTGAGCTGCTTGGGCTTGAACACATCGGAAATCAGACCGTTGCCTTTACAGAGGTGAAAGTTGTCGTCGAAGGTGGCTATGCCGGCCGCATCCTGGCCGCGGTGCTGGAGCGCCGTCAAGCCAAATACGATGTCGTGGGCAACATCATCGGGGCCGTAAAAACCTACAATTCCGCACATTTCAATTATCAGTTGCCAGTTGCCCGTTGCCGGGTCGCTGTGGGTGGTAAGGGGTGATGTTGTACTGGGGCGCCTTACCCCCCGGCCTCCTCTCTGGAGGGAGAGGGAGAGCCAGACGACAAAGGCAACGATTCGCGCTGAGCCTCAGAAGTAGCAGTCTTAGTAGATCCAACGGGTAGCTCGCCCCGGATGAGGCGGGCCAGCGTTTCGGCGTAGAGACGGTGCTCCACGGCCAGGCCGCGGCGCTCCACTTCTGCCAAAGTGTCGGCGCCGCGCAAATCCACGGGGTGCTGGGCCAGGATAGGTCCCGTGTCCAGACCCTCATCAACCAGATGCACCGTTATTTTGGTTTCAACCAACTGATTTTCAAAGGCCCACTCGTAGGCGTGCAGGCCCTGGTGCTGGTGCGTATCGGCGGGATGAATGTTAAGAATGCGCCCTGCAAATGCCCGGATGAACGTAGGCGACAGGATACGCATGTAGCCGGCCAGCACCACATAGTCGGGCTGGAACTGACCTAGCGCCGTTACCACCTCAGCATCGAATTCCTCCCGCTTGCGGCCCTGGCTGCTGAGGCTGGCCGTGGGGCAGCCCAGCCCGGCGGCCGTTTCCAGGCCGGGCGCATCGGGCTTGTTGCTGAACACCACCGCCACTTCAGCCAGGCCACGCAGCACGCCGCCTTGCACGGCGTTTACCAGGGCCACCATGTTGGAGCCCCGGCCGGAGAGCAGGATGGCGAGGCGGGCAACCTTTCCCCCAGCCCCTCCCCCATAGGCAGGAGTGCCAGCCGACAAATCAGCCGAATCAGAAGCTAAACTAAGCCTCTCCCTACCGGGGAGGGGCTGGGGTGGGGTTGATAATTTCTTCACCGTACCTGGCTGAAAATTTCCGTTGGCTCCGGCCGTTGGCCGATGTCGGGGCGGAGGTACACGTCCTGGAATTTCACTTTTTCCGCTTCCCGGTACACGTGGCCTACGGCATCTTCCAGCTCCTCGCCATGGCCGACGAGCACCAGCACCCGGCCGCCATTGGTTACCAGTTCCCCGGCTTCGGTGCGTTTGGTAGCGCCATGGAAGGCCAGGATGCTGGGGTGCAGCTGGTCGAGGCCCGTGATGGGGAAACCGGTGGGGAACTGCGCCGCGGGGTAGCCGCCCGAGGCCAGCACTACCCCTACATAGCAGCCCCGCCGCTGGCGTACCACGGTTTGTTGAAGCGTGCCGTCGAGGGTAGCCTCAATGAGCTCCAGCAAGCTGCTTTCCAGGGCGGGTAGCAGCACTTCGGCTTCGGGGTCGCCGAGGCGGACGTTGTATTCCAGCAGCTTGGGGCCCTGGGGGGTGAGCATGATGCCGAAATAAAGGAAGCCCTTGAAATCGAACTGCTCGTTTTGCAGGCCACGTAGGGTAGGGTCCACGATACTGGTGCGGATGGCGGCCAGCACGTTGTCGTCGCAGAACGGAACGGGGCAGTAGGCGCCCATGCCACCAGTGTTGGGGCCCTGGTCGCCGGCTAACAGCTGCTTGTGGTCCTGAGAAGGAGCCAGCAGCCGCACCCGGTTGCCATCCGTCACGCCAATAATGCTGATTTCAGGGCCGGTCAGTTTTTCTTCCAGCAGGAAGCTAAACCAGCCGGTGTGCTGCTGCTGCAAGTCGTCCAGCGCGGCCTGAGCTTCTTCAATAGAGGAGCACACGTACACGCCCTTGCCAGCGGCCAGACCATCATACTTCACCACTACCTGCCCGTCTAGCTCGATGGCTTTGGCGCGGGCCTCTTCCAACTTGTCGCTGCGGTACTGCCACGACATAGCGGTTGCTACCCCATGCCGCCGCATAAAGTCCTTCGACCACACCTTGGAGCTTTCCAGCGTCGCGCCGGACCGGCCCGGACCGAACACCCGGATATCGGAACCGGCGAAATAGTCCGTAACGCCAGCCGCCAGCGGAGCCTCGGGTCCTACCACAATGAGCTTCACGCCGTGGGCTTCGCAGAAGCTTTGAATGGCCGGGAAGTCGGTGGCGCTGATGTTGGGGTGGCTGTTGGGGATGCCGGCGTTGCCGGGCAGCACGTGCACGGTAGCGCCGTCGCGGGTCAGCTTCCACGCCATGGCGTGTTCACGGGCCCCGCCGCCGAGGAGTACTATGGTTTTAGGAGTTGCCAAGGTTGTAAATGCTTAAAATCTATCTTGTGTTACTCCTTCATCTATTTTCACTGACTTGGCCACTATCACCAAGTTATCTTCTTCGTGAGGCTCGCCGGAGTTACCGTATGGGTCTAAGGATAGGTACCACCGGTCATCCTCAATTCTTTTAAAGACAATATCCGAGTAACGAGAGGAAGCAAAATCTTCATCAAGTCGCAGACTCAGAATTTCAGCCAACTCAATTTGCAGCACGCAAGGCATCCATGCACTTCCATCTCTTTTGCGAATTAGAAGCTCCACAGAAGCTTGGCGCAGCATAGATTTACTGTTGAAAGCATAGGCCGCATTTAACTTCAGCGAGATAATCTCCCCGTCGTTTAGCGCATATTCTCTCAGCAGTTTTTCCATGGTACAGGTCTATACAGGCCTAGCTGATGTCGTCGATGGAAACTATCAGGTCGTCGGCAAATTGAAAAACTGATTTGCCCTGCAGCTGTAGTGAGTCGCCGGCTTTTAAGCCATTCGGAAAGTCGATAGCGGCAACGGCGGTATAGTCTAGAAAGACTTCCACGCTGTTGTCGGCTACTTGCCAATCCGTGACGCGCTGTTCACGCTGGGAGAAGTACTGCAAAGCTTGCTGAGCCTGCTGGCGGAAGTTTTCCTTGCCGGTCAGGGTCAGGTTTACTTCGCCGTTGGAAACGTTGCGGAACACTACTTCCTCATGCAGATGGCGTAGCATGCCATCTACATCAAAGCGGTTGTACGCTTCGATGTAGTCTTGCACGAGTTGTTTCTGTTTCGCAGCGTCCATGTGCTTTGTCTTACGGTGTCTATAGCTTAGGCGCTTTTCATGATACCGGCCTGCACTAGGTTATTCACTAGGCGGGCCTGTACATCGCCACCGGCAGTGGCTTCGTTGGCGGTGGGCAGCGGGGCCCCCGTGATACGCTCGTAAATATCGAGGTAGCGGCGGGTGGCTTCAGCGGAAACTTCGGGGGTGAGGGCGCGGGGGTATTGGCCGTCCTGCTTGTTGGCAATCAGCCACTGGCGCACGTACTCCTTATCTATCTGCTCCACGGCCTCAGGGTTCTTGGCGTAGTCCTCGGCGCTCCAGAACCGTGATGAATCGGGCGTGTGGATTTCGTCAATCAGGATCAGCTCCCCATCCAGCAGGCCAAACTCATACTTGGTGTCCACCAGGATGATGCCGCGCTCGGCCATCCACTGCGAAGCGAAGTTGAACAGCTCCAGCGACTTCACCCGCATCTTCTCGTACAGCTCCGCCGACACCCAGCCTTCCGACACCAGGTTCTCGGGCGTGATTTCGCGGTCCGATTCCTCCTTGGTAGTCGGCGTTACGATGGGCTCGGGGAACTTCTGGTGCTTGGTCAGGCCGTCCGGCACCGTCACGCCCGAGAAGGTGCGCTGGCCGCTCTGGTAACCGCGCAGCATGGAGCCGGTGAGGTAGTTCCGCACCACCATCTCCACCCGAATCGGCTCAGCCTCCTTGGCCAGCGTCACATTCGGGTCGAGCAGCGAAATCACATGGTTCGGGATGATGTGCTGTGTTTTCTCGAACCAGAAAGCAGCCAGCCCGTTCAGCACCGCGCCTTTGTGGGCCACCGGCGTTTCCAGCACCGAGTCGAAGGCCGACAGCCGATCGGTAACTACGATGAGACGCTCACCGGAAGGCGCACGGTACGAATCACGGACTTTGCCGCGGTGCAGGAGTTCGAGCTGGGGGGTATCGAAGTGGTTGAGGGTGTTCATACGAGTACCCCACCCCCCGGCCCCCTCCCCGGTAGGGAGGGGGTGCCAGGCGACAGTGGGCTGGTTTAGTATTAGTGGCTGTTAAGAGTTATTGCGCAACCGATGGTTTTCGTTGGTATGCGTCAGGTGCTGCTGGATGGTAGTCAGTACTTCATCCAATCTGTTGATTACCTCTTCATTAGTGAAGCGGATAATCTGGTAGCCCAGCTCCTGGAGCGCGTGGGTCCGGCCAGCGTCATACTCAATCTGTTCTGGCTCCAGGTGCACGTCGCCGTCCACTTCCACAATCAGCTTATCCGGAATCGTAACGAAGTCAACGATATAGGCATCAATGGCGTGCTGCCGCCGAAACTTTACAGCCAGTTGCTGGCCTCGCAATGCTTCCCATAACTTCTCTTCTGCCGGAGTAGGCTGCTTCCGCATATCCCGAGCAAACTCCTTCAACACCTCCCACTTCTGCGGCGTGGTAGTGAATACATTCTCTTCGATACTAGTTTCGGGCTTTGTTGTTGTCTGGCTCCCCCTCCCCACCGGGGAGGGGGCCGGGGGGTGGGGTCCACCGTGGAGGGCGGCTACGTACTCCACAATGTTGCGGAACAGGCGGAGGCCATCCCCTTCCTCACTCAGGCCGGGGTTCTGGCGCTTGCGCCGGGCCCAGTCGGGGTGATTGTAGAGCGAGAGGAAAGCCTCGGGGTGTGGCATCAGCCCGAATACTTGGCCGGTAGTGTCGGTCAGGCCGGCGCAGTTCAGGTCGGCGCCGTTGGGGTTGTGCGGATACACGTCCGTCGGCGAGCCGTCGAAATCAGTGTAGGCCAGGCAGTTCAGGGCGCGGGCTTCGATTTCAGCCAGGGTTTCTTCGCCCTTGATGATCAAGCGGCCTTCACCGTGGCGCACGGGCACCTCCATACTGTCGATGCCTTTCAGGAAGGGGGAGTTCGACTTGGGGTTGACTTTCAGGCGCACCCACCGGTCTTCGTAGCGGCCAGAGGCGTTGTGCGTGAGGGTTACTTCGGGCGTTACGTTGCCGCTGAGGTTGGGCAATAGGCCTAGCTTCACCAGCACTTGGAAGCCGTTGCAGATGCCCAGCACGAACTTGCCGTTGGCAATAAACTGCTTGATGTCGTCGAGCAGGGTGCGGCCCTCGGCGTTTTTGCGGTAGCGCAGCTTGTTAGCTAGCACCACACCCGAGCCCAAGTCGTCGCCGAAGCTAAAGCCACCGGGGAAGTTCAGGATGTCGTAGTCGTGGATGCTGACGTGGCCGTGCAGCACCTGGTTCAGGTGCACAATGGTAGGTTCGGCGCCAGCCAGTTGGTAGGCGGCGGCAAACTCCTCTTCGCAGTTGATGCCAAAGCCCGTCAGGATGAGGGCTCGCACCGTTGAGTTGCCGGTTGCCAGTTGCTGGTTGTCAGGTTGTTCTTCCGAGCCTTTCAAGGGCTCAGTTGATTCATGACCAGCGTCCACGCTCTTGAAGCCGAGTACCTGCAGGCTACCGTTCGCATCCGTAACGGGTCCGCCGTGGTCGAGCTGAGGCCGGGGGGGCGTATTCAGGTCCGGCAGTTTGGGTTGTTCGTCCATGCTTACTGTACGGTTTCGTGCTGGCCGAAGCCGATAATGCGGTTTACCGGGCCGTTCGTCCACTCCTGGCGCAGGGCCGCCGTGCTGGCCGAAATGATGGTTTTACCAGTTTGGCGCACATGCAAATGACCATTCTGGGTTACCCAGCCAAGGCGGGTAGCATGGGCGCCAAAGTGCTGCTCAAACGCCACCACATCCTCGGGGGCTACCGTGGCTACAAAGCGGGAGTGCGACTCCGAGAACAGCTGCACATGCACCGGCAGGCCTTCCGGCAGTTCTATCTCAGCGCCAAAGCCATAACCGAACGTGGCTTCCGCTAGGCCAACGGCTAAGCCACCATCCGACAGGTCGTGGCAGGATTGAATGAGGCCTTTCTCGTTAGCCTCGCCCATCAGGGTGTAAAGGGCTTTGGCTTCTTCGAAACGCACCTTAGGCACATTGGCACCTAGCTCGCCGAAGAGCTGGTAGAACTCCGAGCCACCCAGCTCGTCGTAGGTCTCGCCCAGCAGGTACACCACGTCATCGGCTTGCTTGAAGTCGGAGGTGATGGTGCGACGAACGTCCTCAATTTTGGCGGTCATGGAGTACAGGACCGTCGGTGGAACGGAAATCTTCACGCCATCGGCTTTGAAGTCGTTCTTCATGGAGTCCTTGCCTGAGGTGAGCGGGATGCAGTAGGCCGCCGTAGCATCGCGCAGGGCCTGGCACATGCGCACCAGCTTGGCCAGCTTGAGCTTGCCGTCGGGGTTGGTGGCGGGGTCGTACACCGAGTCGGGCACGCAGAAGTTGTCGTTGACCGACCAGAAGTTGCCGTCGCCGTAGCTCAGGTTGGGCAGCTTCCCTCCTACCGCTACAATCTGGCGCACGGCCTCGTCGAACGCGCCAGCCGACATGTGGTAGGCGTCCAAATCACCGAAGCGGGGCAGAATGCCGTTGCTCACGGCCACGCCTTCCCAGCTCTCGAAGTTGAAGCGCACCACGGCGGCATCCTGCGGCGCCTGACCCGTTGCGCCCATCAGCGGCTTGATAATCGTGCGGCCCTTCACCTCGTGGTCGTACTGCCGAATTACCGACTCGCGGGAGCAGATGTTGAGGCTGCCCAGCAAATAGGTAAGCACTTTCGTCATGGAAATTTTTATTCCATCACCATTATCTGCACGGGCAAGCTTTTCGTGTTGAATACTGCTAGCACTGGAAGACGGCTGAAAGTGTAGGTGGAACCTCTCTACGCTTTCTTGTGATTCCACTGCGGGCTCCTGAGCGGCGGGCTTCTGCCACTCGGCTTCCAGCACTTTGCGCGGCACGCCATTGTGCAGGAACTCCATGTCGATGCGCGCCACCGACTCACCGTCGAAGCGCACATCAAGGCTGCCATTGGAGGTGAAGTAGCCGATATCCGTCAGCTCCACTTCCATTTCCTGGCCTAGGGCCATTAGCTCAGCCATCTTCGCGGGCTCAACCGCCAACGAGAACCGCTCCTGCGACTCCGACACGAAGATTTCCCAGGGGCGTAGGCCAGGGTACTTCAGGGGCACTTTCTCCAGCTCCACCACGGCCCCGCCGCTGATAGTAGCCAACTCTCCAATGGACGAGGACAAGCCCCCCGCACCATTATCGGTGCTGCACTTGATGAGGCCGCGGCGGGTAGCCAGGATCAGGAAGTCCATGGCCAGCTTCTGCGTAATGGGCGAGCCAATTTGCACGGCCGTGGCGGGCGAGGTTTCGTCTAGCTCAATAGAGGAGAAGGTAGCGCCGTGGATACCGTCTTTGCCCACCCGGCCCCCGGCCATAATGATGCGGTCCTGGGCGTCAATGTTCTTCTCCCACGAGTCGAGGCCAGCGAGTTGCATGGGCATCACAGCGCCAGTGCCACAGTACACCAGCGGCTTGCCAGCGTACCGGTCATCGAACACAATGGCCCCATTCACCGTCGGCACGCCCGACTTGTTGCCGCCATCCTCAATACCCTTGCGCACACCTTCGAAAATGCGGCGCGGGTGCAGCTGATTGCTCAACAAAGTGCCGTTGAACTCGGGGTTGCCGAAGCAGAGCACGTTGGTGTTGAACAGCAGCCGCGCGCCCCCAATGCCAGTCGCCAGCGGGTCGCGGTTGTTGCCCAGAATGCCGGTAATAGCTCCACCGTAGGGGTCAATGGCCGAGGGAGAATTGTGCGTCTCCACCTTCCACACGAACAACGACTCGGGGTTGATGCGCACGGCGCCGGCGTTGTCACTGAACACCTTGATCAGCCAGTCGTTGCCGTTGGCGCGGAGCTGGCGGTCTACCTCGGAGGTAGCGTTCTTGATGTAAGTTTTGAACAAGGAGTCTACTTCAAACTCCTCACCGGTGTCCGCATCCTTGTACTTAATAACGGCGCTGAACTCTTTGTGCTTGCAGTGCTCCGACCAGGTCTGAGCGATGATTTCCAGCTCGCAGTCTGTGGGGTCCTGGGGTAGGCCGGCGGCTTGGCGCTCAGCGGCAATGCCAGTGTAATGGTCGCGCACGACGCGCATTTCCTCCAGGTTCAGGGCGTAAAGGTTGTCTTTCGACAGCTTGACCAGCTCCTCATCCGACAGGCCTACGAGGCGCACCGTGTCCGTAATAGATTCGGCCCCACCACCCGGCCGCGGCGTGTAGTCGCGAATCTGGGCTATGGGGCCGACCTCGAAGCGGTTAATCATTTTGTTGCCGAGCAAGTCTTCCGCTAGGCGGCGCAGACTACTCTCCGGCAGCTCGTGCTCCAGGAAGTAGAGCCGTTTACTAAAGATATGCTGGGTATGGATGTCCAGCGGCTGGTTCAGGAAGTCGCCGAGGGCGTTCTGCGCCGATATTCCTTCGTCGTCGGTTACGCCGGGCAGCTTGGCCACCAAGATGTAGCTTTTGTATTCGGAGCCGTGGCGGAACTCGTCGAGGGCCACGTCGTGCAGCACTGGGTCCTGAAGGCAGTGGGTGGCGAAGTCGCGCAGTTGCTCGTCGCTCACGGGGTAGCGCACCGTGTAGAGAGCGGTGCTTTGCACCCGGCCAGTAGAGAGGCCGAGGTGGCGTTGGGCAGCTTCGGCAACCCGTTGGCCCTCGCCATCATGTTGGCCGGGCTTGAGCAGAAGCTGTATGGTTCTTTGGGTAGAGTCCAAAAGGAGGATGGTTATCTATTTTTCGGGTTTCCCACGGCTAGGCCAGTTGCCCATGTGAGGAAGCATACCCGCGCAGGGTACGCCGAAAATGCCTTGCCGCTGGGCCGGTTGCCGCTGCGGTAGGTTTAAGAAAACGCTTTTTCCGGCCGACTGCCGGGTTTCACCACCGGAATACCTGCCCGGCAAAGCGGACAATCATCGGGTGCGTAGGTGGCCGCCGTTACCGGCAGCAGGGCAAAGTTCGGAAAAGTTAGCTCAGCTTTCCCACCTGTGCGGTCAATTAAACTTGCTACGGCCAAAACTTTTGCGCCCAGCCCCTCCAGCACCCGTGCTACCTCGTTGGTGCTCTTGCCGGTAGTCACTACGTCTTCGGCAATAACAATTTTTTGGCCTGGCTCAATGGTAAAGCCCCGCCGCAGGGTCATTTGGCCGGTATCATCCCGCTCGGTAAAGATGCCGGGCACGCCCAATTGCCGAGCCAGCTCATACCCAATCACTACGCCGCCCATAGCCGGCCCTACCACCACATCGGGCTGCAACCCAGCTTCCTGAATCCGGCGGGCCAGCTCGGCCGCGGCGAGGGCTGCCAGGTCGGGCCGGCGCAAAAACCGGGCGCACTGCACATATGTATCAGAGTGAAGGCCAGAGGAAAGGCGGAAGTGCCCGCGTAGCAGCGCATCTTCCTGCAGCAGTTGCTGCTCCAGGGTTTCGGAGGTGAAGGGGGGTAGGGAGGGAGAAGTCAAGGGTAGTATGTTGTTATATAGTATGAAGAGCTACGTAAGTGAAGCGTCATGCTGAGCTTGCCGAAGCAGCTCGCGTGGTGAGGTGGGGGTAGCCTTACAACATCAGCACGTAAGATGCTTCGGCAAGCTCAGCATGACGGCCCTTTACCATCTACTAGCCCTAGGCTATACCGCTACCGGCCGGAACTGGTTGATCTGCTCCACCAGCTCCCGAGCGGCGGCACCGGCATCAGCTGCCTGCCACAACGCCCGCGAGGTATTAATGAGAAGACCGGAGCCATCAGGCCGCAGGCCAGCTTTCAATGTGGCTTGCAGGTCACCGCCCTGGGCACCTACGCCAGGCACTAGGAACCACTGTTCGGGCGTGAGGCTACGCATGCGAGCTACGGCTTCGGCATTGGTAGCGCCTACTACCAGCCCGATGCCGCCATGTTGCTCATCCAGCTTGCGGGCTACGGTGGCGGCGCAATCAGAAAGGGAGCCACCACGAGTCAGGGCCACATCCTGCAGAGAATGAGTGGGCTTGTTGCTGGTTTTGGCTAGCACGAACACCAGCTTGCCGGGGCGGGCGAAGGGCACTATGGCGTCGTCGCCCATGTAAGGATTTACCGTTACGCCATCAGCCCCGATTACGTCGTAGGCAAAGCGGGCGTAGTGGTCGGCGGTGTTGGCAATGTCGCCGAACTTACCGTCCAGGATTACCGGAATACCTTGCGGAATGCGCTGCACGGTGTCGCGGAGCAGCTTCACACCCTCTTCCCGGCTCAGGAAAAAGGCCAGGTTAGGCTTGAAAGCGGCGGCGTACTCGCTGGTCTGATCAATGACTTCGGCCAGGCGGCGCGCTACCTGCGCGTCGTCGCCCACGGGGTCGAGGCCTACGCAGAGCAGGCTGTTGGCCGCGTGTACTCGGGTGAGAAGGGTTTGCATGGGGTGGGAAGTAGCGCGAAGCTTGCGCTTCGCAGGGCGTAAAAACAATACTCTACACAGGCAGCAGGCCGCCACCGGCCACAAAACGGGGCTTGGCGTTACAGCGGCACCGGCATCAAATGCCCGCATTCTGTGGCTAGGCGGGCCGATAGGCCGGGCTCCAGCCACTCGCCGCTGGCAATTTGCACGGCACTGGCGCCGCAGCGCAGATACTCCGCAACATGGCTGGCCGTAAACACCCCGCCAGTTCCGAATATAGGTAGCCGGATGTTTTCATCGTGTGCCAACTCCCACACGCAGCGCAAGGCCACAGGGCGGAGGGCTTCGCCGGACAGCCCGCCCACGAGGGGGGTAGCCGTAGCATCGTCGGGCAGATGTAGTCCTTTTAATAAGTTGGTTGCGGCCAGCGCGTTGGCCCCGCCGGCCTGGGCTCCCAGGGCCAGGCCCCGGATGTGCTCCGGCCACGGCGGCAGCTTCACAATTACGGCGGCGTCGGGGCCTAGTTCGTTGCGCACGGCCTGGGTGGCCTCATGCACAAACCGGGCGTTGAGTTCCTCTCCTTTCCCCGTATCGGGCTGGGCCATGTACACTTCTACCCCCGCAATCAGCTCGCCGGCTTCGCGGGCCAGGAAGCGGGCAATCTTACGGAAGCCGGGAATACCGGGGGCTGTGATGCTCACCAGCACCGGCACGCCGTAGCGACGCAGGTTGGGCAGGTGCTCCTGCACCAGAATCTCGGCGCTTTCGGTGCGCATGTGGGTGGCATTGAGCAGGGTCTGGTCGGCGACCTGCCAGATGCCTTCTTCGTAGAGCCCAGGCTTGGGCTCCATAGTCACGGTGCGGGTGAAGATGGCCCCCAGCCGCTCGTGGCCCGTGCCCTCGAGCTGCCAGGGCGCGGCCGCCAGGCATACTGGGTTCTGAAGCGTGAGTTTGCCGAGTTGCATAGAGTTAAAAGCTATGATTTCGCGGGCCACCGCCAGGCTGCGGCCGCCCGCGAAATCTAATGAATGTCCTACCCCTGGTCTAAACCCGAAGTAGTCAGCAATTATTATCGAAACCCCGAAAAACGGGGTGGTCAATTCGCGGACCGACTTGCGTCAGAATCCCCCCTGATTTCTATCACCCCGCTCCTTGCACCACCCCGCCCCGTTGCCGCCGTTGGGTGGGCTCCGGGAAGCTTGGGTTATTGAGTTACCAGTTATCGGTTGCCAGTTGCCAGTTTCGTCCTGATAACCGGCACCCGATTGAAAGCAAAACGCCCGGCCAAAAACCGGGCGCTTGCTGGAAAGGAAAGCTAGATTACATTGTCGCGGCTGATGAGGAAGGGCACACAGTCGCGGATGTCCTGCTGGCCGAGAATGAACCGGGCTACGCGGGCCATGCCTACGCCAGCCCCCGAGTGCAGCTTCACGTCGTGCTCTTTGTGGAAGTTGAGGTACGAGTTGAAGTCTTTCAGCTTCATGCCCTGGCGCAGCAGGCCTTGCAGCATCGACGACTTGAGCAGCTTGTCGGCATCGGAGTCCCGCTCCGCCAACCCGGCCAAGTCGCTGGCCAGAGGCAAGAACATCGTGCGGCCTTTATGCTCAGCCACACTGAACAGGGCGGCGGTGTTTTCCATCCACTTGAAGGCAGTGCTCAGATTCACGTTGCAGGTGGCAGCAGGAGCGGCGGCTACCATCTGCTGGGCGAGGGTGACGCTGTCGTTCATGGGTTTACCAGCATGAGCGGTGAAGGATTAGAAAATGTAGGGGTGGGCACTGGTTTTGCCTAGCCTTATCGAGCCGACAGGACATAAAAAAACCGCTTCGATAACCGGAGCGGTGAAAGCGGCAAAACCAATAAAAACGAAAGAATCAACGGGGAGAACAACCTTCCGGTCATCTCGCAGGGCGCTTTCGTGAAAGGTCCCGCGCTTCTTCAATGGATGTTGATTGAGGTGAAGCACGTCGCAAAAGTACCAGTTGCTACCTGCCACGCAACAGACGCCATATTACCTTTGTGTTATCAAAATATTACGCTTCCCTCCCCCTCCGGCCAAGGCAAGCCCCCTGGCGCGCGCCACATACTAGTGTTTTTCAGATGAATACATTTTTATTTTTCACTAACTGATTGCTCGTGTCTGGTCCTGTATTTGCTGCTCTATCATCCCGCACTTATCTGCTCAACTAATAATTTCAAGCTTAACCATCGGAATTATACAAAAACCTGCGCTTACTGCCTTATTAAGGCATAAGTACTACGAGCCTAAGCGGTAAAATTCAGTTTACGGCTTATATCCTGTGCTTATAGGATTAAACCTTCAATGATCGTTTTCGGTTGTTTTCACGTTTTCTTAACATGTTTATAATCATGTTATTTATCCCCGGCCGCTAAGTACTTATTATCTTTGTGCTACAGGTCTTTTTTCCTTCCTTTTCTAGATTTCTTCTCCTTCTGCTATGAAAAAAGTACTACTAGCTTGGCTACTGACCGGCGCATTGGCGTTGGCACCGGAGGCGTGGGCCCAGAGCGATGCGCCAACCACCATTGAGTACAGCGAACGAGTACCGGCGGAGGGAGCCGGCAAAACAGCTCTCTACCAGCGGGCGCTCGACTGGAGCCAGAATAAGTTTGCGTATAAGCCGGTTTCGGGACTGAAGACGGAAGAAGGGACCGGGGCCGTGCGCATGACCGGAACCAGCAAGCTGAAGCGAGTTGACAACAAAGGCAAGGACCAGGAGGTAGCCGTGCTGTTTGACTTCGTGTTTCGGGCCAACGACAATGGCTACGAGTATAGCGTAAACTCCTTCCGGGTGGTGCCGGACCCCAAGCAGCCTACCCAGGTCATTTCGTTTGATGAGTATCGGTCGGAGCTGCGCGCCGACAAAAGCAACGAGCGCACCCACAACGACCGTCGGCTGACGGCCCAGGCGGTTTCCCTCGCCAGCGAGGCCGCCATGTCGTTCCGCTCCTACATGAATAGTACGCCCGCCGAGGGCCATATTGGGGTAGCCGGAGGCGAAAACTAGTTTTTGCTACCCCCATGAAATAGGGCCGGGCTTGCAGTACATAAGCTGCAGGTCCAGCCCTATTTCTTGGTAGTAGCAATAGTATCTGCAAGCGGCCTCCTCGGGCAGAGCACCGGCAACGCAGGTTCGGCCACCAGGCCATAGTGCGCCAATACCGGTACCCAGCTAATTTCCCTTAATGGGATTTATTACCTTATTAGCCGCCGGTTGCCTGCGGCTTACAAAAGCGAAAAGCCGCGTTGCAGCGCGGCTTTTCAATTATTCCAACTCGCATTTCCTTCCTCACTTCACTCATCACAAAAATAACGTGAGGGCGCTGCTAATGGCGTCTGAAGTAGACTAATATCAGCAACCAGAGGACAGATGCGCGGTTCTACCCGGTAAGGAGAGGTAGGAGGCTCGTTGCCGGGGTAGGCGCAAACACCCCCCCCCCCCATGAGGCCGGAGGTTTTGCATTTTCAGAAGGGTAGCTAACTCAGCTGGTGGGGCCGTTATCAACGCGGGCCTCCACCACGCTCTGCACCGAAGTGGATACCGCCGACAACAGGTCGTAGCCGGTGGCAGCCTCAATGGCATCAACCGTAGTGCGGTACGAGCCCCAAGTAGTCAGCAGGGAGTTGTTGTTGGGGGTGTTGATGGCGATAACGCGGGTGCTGCTGGTTACGCGGGCAGCATCGCCGGAGCCGTTGGGCAGCACTACAATCACTTTCCATACCTGGGCCGGAACGGTTACCCGGCCGGCATCGAGGGTGGTAGCATAGCCGTTGGAGCCGGTGCCGCCTTTGCCGTAGCTACCGCAGATGATGTACAGCTCGTTGCCGGCATCTACCAGGGTGCGGCAATAGTTCTCGAGCCCGGCCCAGGTGCGCTGGTTGTTGTTGGGCGCCTGCGGAATCATGTTGCTCATCAGGAACGTAGCCGAGTTGTCGGCCACGGAGCCTGTACGATCGGCGGAGGGGCACTGGTGGCCGCGGTCAAACCCCGAGCCCGTGTAGCTGGTGCTCGTGGGGCGGTACCAGCCGGAGGGCAGCGTGTTATCGGGGGCGAAATTGTCCTGGCGAGGAGTGCTGCCCAGCCAGGCGCTGCTCAGGTGCCAGCTTACCCAGTTGGGCGTGCCCCGGTCGCGGTGGTACGACATGGCGTACTGTGTCTTCGACACGAGGTAGTTCCAGTAGTTGGCCGTGTTGGCCGTGGCGCCACTGGGGTTGCCCATGGTCAGGTGGCTGTCGCGGGTGGCGGTAGCATTGGCAGACTGCGGGACGGCTACGGGGGTAGCGGTGGGCGCTACCTCGTTTTTAGAGCAGGACACGACGCAGCTGGTCAGCAGGGCCAGGCCTAGTACACGGGAAAGGGTGCGGTACATGGAGTAGGGTGTTGTGGTTGGATGGGAATGGGAAAAGAGCGCTTAGGTGGTTGCCTGGCAGAGCAAAGTTGGATGGTAAAAGCCAGCCTAAGGTTACCGTAATATTATCATTCTCCCGAAACAATACAATTAAGCCTTAATCTTATACAAACCCATTATCTAATGATTGTACTATATAGGCCCACTTATAAAGGAAGAAGCCCCGCTGACCTGCAACAGCGGGGCTTCTTCTCCAAGAACAATAGAACAAAAAAATGATAGAGTAGGGATAAAGGATAAAGATTAGCGGCCGTTCACGACTAGCCGTTGCGTGGCAACGCGCTGACCGGCGGCATCAGCCAGCACTACCTGGTAAAGGCCGGCATGCAGCCGTAAGGAGGTAAGACCCAACACCTGCTGCGTTACTTGCTGGCGGTTCACTAGTGCTCCCTTCATGTTGTACACCAATACGTGGTAGCTCCCTTCGGCCAGGGCCGGCAGCTCAGCCCGGATAATATCAGAGGCGGTAGCCGGATTGGGATAAACCGCGAAGACAACCGGCGCCGTGCGCAAGCGCACCACCGCCACGGACGAATAGACCTCCGTACCGTCCCGATCTACCTGCCGCAGGCGGTAATAGAGGGTAGGGGCGTCCAGCGCTCCGGCCGTGGCATCCAGCAGGGTGTAGCGCTGCACCGAGGAAGAGGAGCCTGCGGCGGCTACCTGCCCCACGGCCTCGAAGCCGGTAGCGGCCTGCACGGAGCGCTCCACAACAAAGAAGCTGCTGTTTAGCTCGGTAGCGGTTTGCCAAGCCAGGCTGACCCCGGCACCGCTCGGACGGGCAGTAAAGCTGGTCAGCTGCACCGGCAGGGGTCGGGGCACGGTAATCGTGGAGGGGAAGCCTGTAGGACGGTCCTCGGCGAAGCCATAATACACTTGGGTGTTATCAAGCAGGCTTATGCCGTTGGTCAGCTCTATTTCAACCCAGTCGAAGTCGCGGGTGGTTAGGAAGGATACTTCCTGCCGGCCATCGGCTAACAGCTCCACATTCAGCAGGGAGCTACCCACGGCGCTTTCAACCAGCTGAGCCCCATCGGTGCTGCCGGCAGTGGTGCCGAGCGCACCCGTGTACGTATTGATCCGGACGTTGGAGAGCAGGCGCGCATCCAGCAGGCCCGAGCCAAGGCCCAGTAAAGCCCCCGCTACGTTGCCGGCCCGGCCGGGCCCGTCGAGACGAAGCTTAAGGCGGGTAGTTCCGCCTACGCTCAGGCCAGTGCGTACGGTAGCATAGTTGTTTTTCAGGTCGTTGTCGGCCGCGTTCTGGGGGTTAGTCACAGAGCAGTTCACGCACACTAGGCTACCGTTTACCTGATAGTTACCGGCGGGGTCCACAAACTCCGATAGCCGGGGATCCAGGTCACGGAATACGCGGGGCTCTACGCCAAAGCCATAGTACACGCGCAAATCGTCGAGGGCGCTAAGCAGTTTGGTTTGCTGAATCTCGACCCGGTCGAAAGGCTTGGTAGTAGGAAAGCTGACGTTATACTGCTGGTTGCCCAGCACCTCCAGGTTCAGGAGGCTGGCTCCCGCCCCCGACTCCTGGACAACTCCGCCCAGGTATGTTGTCACCCGCAGGCCTTCGAGAGCCTTTACATCCAACAGGCCGCCGCTGCCCAGTACAAAACCAGCCTGATAGCCACCTGGCGCTGTGCCCTCCAGCTGAGTGCGCAGGGTAGTAGGGCAGCTTACATCCAGCAAGGAGCGCATGGTGGCGTAGTTGGTCAGGTCTTTATCCACAGCGCTCTGCGGATTGCTCACCCGGGAATTGACGCACACACTAACGCCGTTGGTTATTACTTCTGTGCTGTACGCGCTAGGTGCCGGATTCTCAAAACGAGAAACGTAGCCATTGGCGGTATTTATTACGTTGGCATCAATAGCATAACCGTAATACACTTTCAGGTCGTAGCCCAGGCTCAACACGGATGCGGCTTCTACCTCTATCTGGTTGAAGCGCTTGGCAGCCACAAACTCCAGCCGGATTTTGCCGGTGTTGCTACCCAACAATGTACTGGCCAGATTAACATCTACCGGGTGCTCCTCCTGCAGCGTTACCGTGGTGCCGGTTTTCAAGTAGGTTCTGACTACCACAGCATTAGCCAGGCTTAATCCTAAGAGACTCAGGGCTTGGCCATCACGCTCTACTACCACACCGGCCCGGTAGTTGGCCGGAGCAATATCGGTCAGGTTCATGCGCAGCCGCACGGAGCCCGTCAGCAGGGAGGCCGGCACATCCATGGTGGCAGCCGAGTTAAAATCACTGTCGGTGGCCAGCTCTGGGTTCGATATGTTACCGAAACAGGTCGTGATGCCTAGTACCGTAGTGCAGCTGCGCGTAAAGCTTGCGCCCTCTTTGCCGGTATTAGTGTAGATAGGGGCACTAGCTGCCCAACCGGCGCGGGCTCCGAAGCATAGCAGAACAAGCGCCACCAGCAGTGGCCGTCCAAGAAGGAGAGAGTAAAGTGGCTTCATGGCAGGGGCAATACGTTGATAATCACGACAGTTAAAGCGGTGATTTCAGCATATCAATTCGCCCGCCAGAGTGCCAGCCGATCATCAAATTATTGATAGCCAATGACTTATTACTAAAATAAAAATGATATATTGTCCCATTCCGGGATTATTTTTCTAAAAAAGAGAAATTTTGGTATCCCCGTATTTCCCGCTTATACTCGCAGTCTTGC